>DATFWQ010000023.1:0-15313 GCA_035259145.1 Candidatus Dormiibacterota bacterium
ATGCTGTCGGAAGCAGCGCTGGCCACTGTTCCCAGGTCGGCCGGCCCCGACGCGCAGCGTGCGGCGCAGGAGGGGATGGGGCGCCGGATCGCCGCGCTCCAGGTCGACGCGGAGGCCGCGGCTGAGCTGAAGGCACTCCTCGCCCGCCCCGCGATCAACCAGCCCCTCGATCGGCTGGCGGAGTCCCTTCCGGCTTCCGATCCGAGCCGCGCTGCCATCACCGACCTCCTCACGGAGGTGGCGCGCCCGGACGTCAGCTACAGGTTCAAGTCGATGGTCGGCAGCCCCGACCTTCAAAAGCAGCTCACCCGCGCCATCAGTGGGACCGCTCCGTCCGAGCTGACGCTCTTCACCAACATCGCGGGACGGCTCAACCTCTACGTCTACTCTCCATACAAGGCCGATGCGGTCGTCTTTGCCCAGACAGGTGGGCTTCTGGCAGCCAGCGCACTTCTAGGCGTCAGCTTTTTCTCGCTGGCCGTCGGGGTGCTCCTCATCTTCCTGATCTTCGTGATGCTGGCGGCCGAGCGACGAGCCGAGATGGGGATGAGCCGTGCCGTCGGCCTCAAGCGTCGTCACCTGACGCAGATGTTCCTGTTCGAGGGCACCGCCTACACGCTTGGCGCGAGCGCCATCGGCGTTCTAGCAGGCGTGCTCGTGGGACGGCTGATGATATTAGTGCTTTCCAGCGTCTTCACCGACCAGTACAAGGGCCTTGAGCTGACCTATCACGTCGAGTTGCCCAGCCTGGTGGTGTCGGCATCCCTCGGCGTCTTGCTGACCTTTCTGGTTGTCGCCTTCTCCGCTTACAGGATCAGCCGGCTCAACATCGTTGCGGCCATCCGGGATCTGGACGAGAGGGAGAGCCGCGACGCCGGTATGCGCCGCATGTTCACAGCCGTATTCGCCACCGTCTGGTCCGCCTGTGGGCAGCTCATTCGGGGCCATCCTCTGATCTTCCTTCACCGTGTCACGGTGGGCGCGTTGGGGGCACTGACGGGCTTCTGGTGGGCCTTGTTCAAGCGGGGCCCGATGACAATGGTGCTCGGCGCACTTTTCATGCTGCTCAGCACGGCCACCCATGTCGAGGTCGTTTATGACGCAGGTGTCGGTCTCCTCATCGTTGGGGCCGGGCTGCTGCTCAGGTGGGTCCTATCCCTGGCTCACGTACGCGCGGTCGTGGCCTCGAGGATCGGGTTCACGGCGGCTGCGGCAGGCCTCCTGCTCTACTGGGGCCGGCCATTCGGACGCGTCGAAACCCGACTGCACATCGACGGTGCGGTGCAGCTGAGCAAGCTTCAGGGAGGCCCGGAGGTGTTCGCGCTCTCGGCCCTGATGGTGCTGCTGGGCGCGATCTGGCTGGTGATGTACAACAGCGACCTGTTGATACGCGGCGTGATGTTCTTCACCGCCCATGTCGGCAACCTGGCGCCGGTGACTCGCACCAGCATGGCCTATCCACTGGCAACGAAGTTCCGCACCGGTATGGCCGTGGCGATGTTTGCGATAGTGACCTTCATGATCGTCTACATGTCCATGTTCAAGGACGTGTTGACGCAGAACTTTGGGCGGGTGGACCAGGCCTCGGGGGGCTGGCAGATCGTCGCGGGCTCGCCTGACATGAACTTCCAGCAGACGCCCAAGACGGCGTTCCCGACTGACGTGGCCACACAGGTTGCGTCCGACCGGGCCGTCGCGTCGGAGGTCAGAGGGGTCGGTTGGGAGAACCAGTCCATGGGCGTTGTCGTGCACCAGGTCGGGGCCGACGGACGAGTGGCCGAGGCGAATCAGCAAGCGCTTCGCGGGTTTCCGGTCCACGTGGTCGACGACGGCTACCTTCGGAACACCGGCCTGGCGCTCCAGTCGCGGGCCGCCGGGTACGGATCCGACCGTGCAGTCTGGGATGCGGTCCGCAACAACACAGGCTATGCGGTGATCGACAAGTCGAGCCTCGATTCGCAGAACGGCAATGCTGCGGTGATAAAGGGCGTCAAACCCACCGACACCACTTTCCGGCCCTTCCAGGTTCAGCTGACGGCGGGCGGTGAGAAGCCGGGCGGCGCCGCGCAGAAGCCCTGGACGGTCACCATCGTCGGCTTCATGAGCGCTTCGACCTGGAACGGTATCTACGTGTCCACGCGCACCGCGATGGAGGGCGGGCGCTTTGCCCCACCTGGGGCCGTCGCGGCCCGGCCGGACGGCGTCCTGTTGAGCAACCCACTGCCGCAGCTCACGCCGACCGGCTACTACTTCGCGCTGAACCCGGGCGCGGACGTCAACAAGACTCGCCTGGACCTTGGCCGGATGCTGGTGAGGGATCAGCTCGAGCCCGTCGTGGTCGCGGACCAGCTGGCGCAGGCGCTGAGCGGCATCATCACGCTGCTCAACCTGCTCACGGGCTTTCTTGCGCTTGGCCTGCTCGTCGGCATCGCCGGACTGGGTGTGATCAGCACCCGCGCCGTGGTGGAGCGGTGGCAGCAAATCGGCATGCTGCGCGCGCTCGGTTACCGGCGTTCGCTGGTACAGCGCTCCTTTCTGATGGAGTCGAGCTTCATCGCGGTCCTGGGCCTGGTGATCGGGTCACTCGTAGGCCTTTGGCAGTCCTACCGGTTCTTCGTGACGGACAAGACGTTTGGCACGGTGATCTTCAAGGTTCCGCTGGTTGAGATCGGTCTGATCCTGGTGGGAGCGTATCTGGCCACGCTGCTCACGACCTACCTGCCGTCACGTGCCGCGGCTCGCGTACCCCCGGCCGAGGCCCTCCGCTACGAGTAGCAGGGGGAGGCAGGCCTCCCCCTCCGAACCCCCACCGCGCTGGCGCAGAAGGCAGCCGCCTTCCCACCGCCTGTTTGTGACGGGCGGCGTCCCGCGGCGTTTGGCCCGAACTCAACCGGCCCGGCGAAGCCGGGCCTACCCGCCACGCGAAATTCTCATCCGGTTGCTGGTGAGTCAAGCCGGCTTGCGTCAGGACAGCCGCAGGATGCCCCGGCTCCAGCTCCACCAGCGCCGGGTCAGCTCCGGGTAGTGCACAAGCAGCAGGGCAAGAAGCACAGGCGCCAGGTCGGCCATGGCCTCAACCACGAGATAGCGGGGCTCCCAGGCGGGCTCGAACTTTGCCTTGAACGCGTACAGGCCTGGAGACAGGCTGCGCACCCTCAGCGCCTTGAGCAGAAAGCTCTCGAGGACGGCCAGGCCGGGCGCGTGCCTGGCGCCAGTGAGCGGAGCCAGGCCGAGGCTCGCCCGGCGTGCCTTCCCCCTGAACTCCATGAGAGAACTCGCTATCAGCAGCTCCGTCGTTCCCGCCCGCGCCCTCGGGCTCCGCTTGACCTCGTCGAGGACGAACATCTCCGCTGCCGGGAGCCACTGCCAGGTCACGTACCCCGACAGCCGGCCCTGGGGCTCGAAGGCCAGCCCAACGGTCCGCTCGATCAGGGGCGGCTCCTCCCGGCTCCCTACCGAGAAGGACATCTCACCCAGCGGCGAGCGCGCCACAACCTCCGAGGCGAGCTGACGCATTGCAGAGCGCATGGCCCAGGGCACCTTCGACTCGGGCAGAATTTCCACGCCGACACCCAGGCGCTGCGCCCTCGTCACCTGGTGGCGGAGGCTCGCCATCGCCCTGCCTTTGAGCCCGAAGGCGTCGACGTCGACGAGTGCTTCGCTGCCGATCATGATGCGGCGGGTCCCAGCCAGCTCGGAGAGGGTCTCTGCGGGGACCTGGTAGAGGGCAGGGCGCCAGCCGCGCGCCCGGCACGCCGATCGGAACTCCCGGTAAACGGGGATCGAGGCGCCGGCGGGACCGACGGCAGGCCCCAGGGCCAGGGCAACGCCCGCGCGGCAGGCATAGGCGAGAAAGGAGCTCCGGTCGCTCGCCCAGAAGTGACGTTTATCCCTCATGAGTGCGAAGGGGCTGACGGCCGAACGGCCGGCTGCGATGTAGAGCGGCAGCACGGCCGGGTCCCAGCCGCCGGGCATCGGCGGACTGCGATCCAGAAGGATCAGCCCCACCATGCCGGAAGCGAACGCCAGGACGAGCGGCAGGGCGAACAACGGCACCAGGTGTGGCCCCCGCTGCTCGTTCAGCAAGAGCCAGGCTCCGGCGCCGACCGTCGCCACGGCGGCTGCGAGCAGCGACCAGCCCAGCCGGCTCCACAGCCGATGCCCCTCCTCAGACCAGAGCGAGCCCGCCAGGAGCGCCAGAAGCCCATCGATGAGCGCAGCCGCGACCAGAGTCCCCTGCCCCGACTTCATCGCGACGAACGTTGCCGCCAGGGCCAGGACGAGCAGGATGCGCCAGAAGGCCTTCTTCGGCCGTGTGGCGAGGTAGAGCGCCGACCCGGCGAGGGCAAGCGCCACCAGCGGCCGCACCGGCGCAACGGCCTGCAGCACCGTCGTGGCCGCCGACCGCACATGCGGTGAGCGCAGGGTCCACAGCTCCAGAGAGAGCAGTCCGTCAGCCAGCGCGACGAACATGAGAACCGGACGCGCGACGGCGGCCAGCCACGGGGACTGCGTAAGCGGGAGCGAAGGCTTCACTGCCAGTTGATCCTCATCGGACTCGAACCGGTTCCCGATCATACGAACCATCGGTGACCGCACCGACGTCACGCGTCCGCGTCTGGCTGCGCAGCCTTCAGCCAAGAAGTTCGGCGGCGATCCGGAACGCCGTGTTCGCCGCAGGCACCCCACAGTACACCGCGCTCTGAAGGAGTATCTCCTTGAGCTCCTCCACCGTCACCCCGTTGTTGAGCGCCCCGCGGATGTGCAGCTTGAGCTCCTCGTCCCTGCCCAGCGCTACCAGCATGGCGACGGTGATGCAGCTGCGCGTGCGGCGATCGAGTCCTGGTCGGGTCCAGACCTCTCCCCACGCGTAGCGGGTCAGGAAATCCTGCCACTCCTCGGTCAGCGAGGATCGGCCGGCCTGAGCGCGATCAACGTGGGCGTCGCCCAGCACCGCGCGACGCACTTCCATCCCGTGTTCCATTCGCTCGTCTCTCACCGAGGCGCCTCCTCACTGCGATAGATGGCGAGCGCCCGGTCGATCAGCGTCTGGGCCGAGGCAAGACCCTCGGACTGCTCCGAGCCCTCCAGTCTGGCCAGATTGTCGCGCATGCGCCCTGCGTCGACCTGCAGGCCTTCCAGCGCCTCGCGCGTGCGCCCGACCGCGCCGGCGGCGAGGCGGAACGCCTCACTCAGCGCCGGCCACTCCGACTGCCACGCGCCCGCCGATCGTTCGTGCTCTCCGGCCATGGCGGCGTGCAGGATGGCGGCCTGCGCCGTGACGCCGGCGAACGCACTCCGTGCTTCGATCGCGCGCGCCGGGTTCCGCTTGTGGGGCATCGCCGACGACCGGCCCCCGGCTGCCTCGGCCACCTCGCCGATCTCGGTCTGGGCCAGAAGTGACAGGTCGAGAGCGATCTTGGCGCCGGCACCGGCGGCGACGGACAGAGCCGAGCCCAGCTCGGCGATCCGGCCGCGTGCAGAGTGCCAGGGAAGCCTGGGGTCGACCAGCTCCAGCTCGCGAGCCAGACACGTCATCAGCTCGGCGGCTCGTGGACCGAAGCTGTCGAGCGTCCCGACCGGGCCTCCCAGCTGCACGGCCAGACCGCCGCTGCGAATGGCTGCCAGGCGACGGCGGGCCTCCACGACGCCCATCAACCACATCGCTGCCTTGAATCCGAAGCTGATCGGCCGCGCCTGCTGAAGCAGTGTACGGCCGGCCATCTGCGTGTCGCGATGGCGATGGGCGAGCGCGGCACACTCGGATGCCAGCGCAGAAAGGTCCACCAGCATCAAGTCCAGAGCCTCGCGGGCGATCAGCATCATCGCCGTGTCCAGCACGTCCTGGCTCGTCGCTCCGTAGTGAACAAACCCGGCTGCCTCACCGCCAACCTCGCGCCGCAGGGCGTCCACCAGGGGGACTACCGGCGTGGCCGCCATCACCGCCGCCCGCCCGATCTCCTCGACGTCGAAGCGCGCGGGGTCGCAGGCGGCGGTTATCGCGGTCGCAGCGGAGCCTGGTATGAGCTCGAGTCGTGCCTGGACGGTCGCCAGCGCTGCCTCGAAGCGAAGCATGGCCGTCAGCCACGCCATCTCTGAGACGGCGGCTGCCATGGCCGGGGTCGTGAGGCTGGGCCCGAAGAGGCGGTCAGATGGCATGGAACACGGAATGACGGACAGCCGCGTGGGCCACGGCTACGAATGCTAAGAGGGGCCAGACACCGTTGACGAGTTTGGACGGTCGATCCATTCAGCGGTGCTGTGTCGTCGCAGTTGGTGTTGGCGAGGCCTGGACCCCGGGCTGGACGATCTGGTCGAGTTTGAGGAAGCCCTGACTGTACAGCGCCCCGCCGATGAGGAGGACCAAGAGAAGAAACCCGACAATTCTGACCCACAAAGGGTTGGGATTGGTTGGCGGGTCGGTGGTCCATTTTCCTTTCGGCAAACTGCCCATCGGTCCCGCGCGGCAGCTTACCCGGCGGCCCGCGCAGCCAGCAAGTAAAGCGGTCCGTTGCGGGGCGGGCGAGTGTCTCGCCACCTGGCGTCCGCGTGCCGGCTCCAGCGCCGGTCGTAGAGTGACACGCGGTGTCATCATGCGAGCATCTCGCCGGGACATCACCATCGAGATCGAGAACGCAAGTCTGGCCGGGTCGCTGACAGTGCCAGAGCAAGCGCGGGGACTGGTGATCTTCGCCCACGGCAGCGGCAGCGGCCGGCACAGTCCACGCAACCGCGCGGTAGCGGAGCGGCTCAACGCGGCGGCCCTCGCCACGCTCCTCCTCGACCTGCTCACTCCCGCCGAAGAGGCTGTCGACCGCCGGACCGCAGAGCTGCGCTTCGACATCCCACTGCTGACCGGGCGGGTTCGGGCAGCTGTCGACTGGGCTTTCCGCGAGCACGAGATCGCCGAGATACCGATAGGTCTCTTCGGGGCCAGTACCGGTGGGGCGGCGGCTCTCGCGGCGGCTGCAGAAGCCTCTGTGGTATGTGCCCTCGTGCTCCGCGGCGGCCGTCCCGACCTCGCGCGTCAGGCGCTGGCAGAAGTCAGGGCGCCGACCCTGATGATCGTCGGGGGCGAGGATCGAGTCGTTCTCGAACTGAACCGCCAGGCCTGTGCTCGAATGCGAGCTGACTGTCGTGTTCACGTCGTTCCCGGAGCGACTCACCTCTTCGAGGAGCCCGGCGCACTGGCGGAGGTCAGCCGTCTCGCCGGTGAGTGGTTCACACGTCTGCTGCCGGCTCCCTGACAGGTCGTACTTCCTGCAGCTGTACCAATTCGCGGCGCCCTTGAGCTCGCCTGGCACACCGCCCAGGTTCATTCGAGGCTTAACAGCCTGCGTTGACTTGGCGCTGGAGGGGACCTATGGTCGGGGCGTGGACGCCGCTCCCGACTACCTGAGCATTCCCCTCGCCGAGGCCGCCAACGCCCCGGTCGGCATCCTCCCGGAGCCGTCGCGGCCACCTGGCGGCCCCCTGGTCCTGCGGGGCCTGCCCTTCGAGCTGGGCCCCGAATCACACCGCTGCCTGGTCCGCCTGGGGGGCGAGGGCGGTGCCAGGGAGGCAGAGCTCACAATCGGCCTTCGGGCCCGCCACCTGGTCTTCGCGCACCGCCTGCTCTCGTCTCGCATCCTCCAGGGAGATCCGCCCGGCCGGCCGGTGGCCAGGGTGACGTTCACATATGAGGATGGCGAGCAGGTCGCGCACACGGTAAGGGAGCGGTTCGAGGTGGCTGAGATCCCCACCCGATGGGGCCAGCTGCCGTTCCTCGCTCTGCCGGACACGCCGGACCAGCTCCCGGCCGATCGCTGGCGGGGCGCCTACGGGACAGTAGGCGAGCGGCAGACCGAAGCGTTCCAGGGCTGGGCCCGCTGGTTCTATCTGTGGGCCTGGCGCAACCCGCGACCGGAGGCGCGGATCGAGAGTCTGCTCGCCGAGTCGCTCGGGCCCGACTATGCGATCGGCTCCATCGTGGCCGGCCTTGCCGACGAGTTCCCGTTCCCGCGCGACGGCATGCGGGCGCTCCGGGTCATCATCAGCGACCCGGCGGAAGCGGACTGGCGGCTTGCCGTCGACCGCGGGGTCGCCACCTTTCCGTACCGCCTTCCGGACTCGTCGCCCCACGAGTTCCTGTCGGACCCGCTGGCCGGCTTCGGCGATGCTCACGGGCCCGGGACCAGTCCGGCTGGCGTGGAGGTCTCTGCGGTGGCTTCGGCGACCCTCAGCGTCCGCAGCGGCGATGATGAGCTCGGCTCGGTAAGCTGGCACGACCTCCTCGCCAAGGGCGCCATCGAGTCCGGTCGAGTCAGGATCGAGGTCGTCGACCCTGGCCGGAACTGGGTCCGCGTCACCGTGCTCGACGATGCAACTGGGCAGCCGATTCCATGCCGGGTCCACTTCCGCTCCCCCGCCGGCGTGCCGTTCCAGCCGCACGGCCATCACTCGCAGGTCAACCAGGGCCTGGGCACCTGGCACTCGGACATCGGCGGCGATCTCCGCCTGGGCTCGATCAGCTACGCCTACATCGACGGCCGCTGCGAAGGCTGGCTGCCACGCGGAGAGGTCCTGGTGGACGTCGCGTGTGGCTTCGAGTACCAGCCGCTGCGATCCCGTGTCAGCGTCGAGCCCGGACAGCGAGAGATGACGCTCCGGCTCAGGCGGATCCGCGACATGAACGCTGAGCACTGGTTCAGCGGCGACACTCACGTCCACTTCTTGTCGACGCAGGGGGCACAGC
Source organism: Candidatus Dormiibacterota bacterium (assembly GCA_035259145.1). Taxonomy (GTDB): domain Bacteria; phylum Chloroflexota; class Dormibacteria; order Dormibacterales; family Dormibacteraceae; genus CF-161. The sequence continues at coordinate 8,735 of DATFWQ010000023.1, forward strand.
TCGAGGCCAGAGGCGAGGACCTGAACGTGGTCAACCTCCTGCTGTCGCAGTGGGGTCACCTGTTCACGAACACAGAGGAATTCACGGGCGAGCCACTGGTGTCACGCGACCGTCGCACGATCGTGTACGCGACCCAGGAGAACCGGCAGCATCTGCTAGGCCACCTGACCCTGCTCGGCCTCAAGAGCGCGGTCGCGCCGTGGTGCTCGGATGGCCCCTCGGAGGCCGAGATGGGCGGCACCCTCGAAGTGACGCTTTCCGACTGGGCCGACCGCTGCCATGCGCAGGGAGGCACGGTCGTCATCCCTCATCTGCCCGCCCCCAACGGAGAGCCCGCGGCGCTCATCGCGACCGGCCGGGCCGATGCCGTCGAGATGCTGAGGCAGGACCCCTACTGCCACCTCGAGTATTACCGCTACCTGAACGGCGGCTACCGGCTGCCTCTCGTGGGCGGCACGGACAAGATGACGAGTGACGTTCCGGTCGGGCTCTATCGCACCTACGTGTACATACCGCCCGACGAGGAGTTCACCTACGACAGCTGGTGCCGCAATCTGGCCGCGGGCCGCACTTTCCTGTCGGGCGGACCGCTGCTGTCGTTTATGGTCGAAGGGGCGGCGATCGGCGACACGGTGCGACTGGCGGGGGGCGGGGGTACCGTCGAGGTCGTGGCGGAGGTCACGTCGATCTTCCCGGTCCACTGCCTGCAGGTGGTGGAGCGGGGCCGGGTGATAGCGGAGGTCCAGGCGCCGGCAGGGGCGCGGCGCCTGCACTTGCGTGAGCGGGTCCGGCTGGATGGCGACACCTGGCTGGCTGCCCGGGTGGCCGGCCCCGGCTATGTGGCGGTCCCACACCGCGATGCTTGGGGCCGCGGCATCATGGCCCACACCTCACCGATCTACGCAGCCTGCGGTCAGGACTGGGCACTCGCCGACCCGGCCACGGCGCACTACATGCTCACCTTGATCGAAGGCAACCTTGCCTACATCAGAGATCTGAGCCGCCAGCACGCTCCTGGGACCGTCACGCACCACCACGGCGAGGACGATCACCTCGCGTATCTGGAGCGCCCGTTCCAGGAAGCCATGGAGGCGCTTCACCACAGGCTCCGCAGCATGACATCCGAGTAGTGATCGTCGTCTGCGGTGAGGCGCTGATCGACATGATTCCCGGCAGGGGAGGTTCCGGGCGGCCTCGCCGCCGGGCACTGGCCGCTGGTGCCCACCTCCTGACCCGGGCCGGCGCCGTCGACGCATACGTCCCTACGCCGGGCGGATCACCCTTCAACCTGGCGATCGGCCTCGCCCGCCTGGGCACGCCGGTCTCCTTTCTCAGCCGTCTATCGAGCGACCGCTATGGCGAACTGCTGCTCAACCGGCTGCTCGCCGAAGGCGTGGATGCCCGTTTTCTGCGCCGCGGCCCGGAGCCGACCACGGTGGCGTTCGTGCAGGACAAGCCCGGCCGGGAGCCGCAGTTCAGGTTCTCCGAGCAGGGGGCGGACCGGAACCTGACGTTACGCGACGTTCCCCAGGCGTTCCCTCCTGAGGTGCTCGGGATGCACTTCGGATCCATCTCACTCGTCCTGGAGCCTGTCGCGTCCACCCTGGAGGCGTGCATGGCCCGTGAGAAGGGCCGTCGCTTGATATCGCTCGACCCCAATGTGCGTCCTGCGCTGATCCCCGACCGGGCTGAATACCGACGCAGGCTGGAGGGCTGGCTGCGGTTCACGGACCTGGCCAAAGTCAGTCGCGCCGACCTCGGCTGGCTGTATCCGCGCGAGCGGCCCGCGCTGGTGGCACGCCGCTGGCTGGAGCTTGGGCCAGTGCTCGTGGTGGTTACGTGCGGCGCAGACGGCTGCAGCGGCTTCACTCGGTCCCGGGCGCTGAACGTTCCGGCGGTGTCCATGGAAGTCACAGACACGGTGGGAGCGGGGGACTCGTTCACCGCCGGCCTGCTGGCCTGGCTCTACCAGCGAGAGGCTCTCGCGCCCCCGCTGCTGGCCGCGCTGTCGGACAGGGAGTTGGGAGCGGCGCTGGGCTACGCCGCCACCGCGGCTGCGCTTACCTGCGGGCGGGCAGGCGCCGATCCTCCCAACGCGGTCGAAGTCGAGGCGGCGCTGAGCATCCGGGCGGGCGATTCCACACTGGATTCTTGACCCCCAGCCCGAGCGGCCGGTAAAGCAGAGACGTCGAAGCCAGTACGCAGGAGGTCCTTGATGCTCGACTTCATCGGTTTCGTGGTCGTGGGCGGTGGGGCAGGATGGGTTGCGGGCAAGATCCTCACTGGCGACGGCTACGGGCCGCTTCTCGACGTCATGCTGGGCGTCGCCGGGGGCATCGTGGGCGGCTGGTTGATCGGCATCATCCTGGGCACGCTGGGGCAGACCAGGCCAGGGGGCCTCGTAGCCGAATTCTTCGTCTCGCTGATTGGAGCCTGCATCCTGGTGGCGATCGTGCACCTCATCATGCGGCGGCCCATGCGCACCTCTCGAGGCCGAGGGTCCCAGTAAGAAGCGACTGGCCGGAGATAAGCTTGGTCAGTCTACGGGCGTACTCCTGGCGCCTGCGGTGGCCAAGTGCACGAGAAAAGCGTCCTGACCCTCGAGTTTCCCAAGGTGCTCTCCAGGGTGGCTGGCGAAACGGGCTTCTCTGTGGGCAGAGAGCGCGTTCTAGCGCTGCAGCCCTCTCCGCACCTCGCTGTGGCCCAGCAGCAGCTCCGATTCACAAGCGAGGCCGTTCGCCTCCTCGACGAGCAGCCGAGGACCGGCGTCATCGGGGCTCACGACATTCGCTCGCGGCTGGTCCGCGCGAGGCGTGGGGGAGACCTGACCGCGAGCGACCTGGTGGCGGTGGTCTCAACCCTCCGGGGCGCTGCCGCCGCAGCACGACAGCTGCAAGCGCTCGATCCCGAACCCTTTCCCCAGATGCACGAGCTCCGCCAGCGGATGCCCGTGCATCCCCACCTGGTTCGGCGCATCGAGGGGATAGTCAACGACGAGGGCGAGGTGCTGGACACCGCCAGCCCCCGGCTCCGCCGGCTGCGTGGCGAGGTGCGGAGCGCCAACCAGCGCCTGCAGCAGCGCCTGCGTACCCTCGTGGGCGAGTTTGGCGCCGCGCTCCAGGAGCCCATCGTCACCACGCGTGGGGACCGCTACGTGCTGCCCGTCAAGGCAGACTTCCGGGGCCGAGTGCGTGGCATCGTCCACGACCAGTCAGCCAGCGGTGCGACGTTGTTCATCGAGCCGCTCGCCATCGTGGAGCTGAACAACCGTCTCACCGAGCTGCAGAGCCAGGAACAAGACGAGATCGAACGCGTCCTGGGCGAGGTGTCGGGTGAGATCGGAGCCGAAGCGGAGGAGATCCAGCAGGCGGTGGAGGCGCTGGCGGAGCTCGACCTGCAGCTTGCGAAGGCCCGCTACGCTCGCCTGACCCGAGGCGTCGAGCCGCGCCTCAACGAAGACGGGCGAATCGCGCTCCACGGCGCGCGCCATCCCCTCCTGAGCGGCCACGTCGTGCCCATCGATTTCCGCCTGGGTCAGGACTTCTTCATCGTCGTCATCACCGGCCCAAACACGGGCGGCAAGACGGTGGCGCTCAAGACCGTCGGCCTGCTGACGCTGATGGCACAGGCCGGCCTGCACGTGCCGGCCGGAGACGGCTCTGAGCTGGCCGCTGTCGAGGATGTCTTCGCGGACATCGGTGACGAGCAGAGCATCGAGCAAAGCCTGAGTACGTTTTCCTCGCACATGACCCGGATCATCGAGGTCCTGGCCGAGGTGGAGACCGTGAGGCGGCGTGCGCCTGCAGAGGCCCCAAGGGTGCTCGTCCTGTTCGACGAGCTGGGGGCTGGTACCGACCCGGACGAAGGCTCGGCCCTGGCTCGCTCGATCCTGACCTATCTGCTGGACAGACGGGTGCCCACGGTTGCCACCACACACTACTCGGAGCTGAAGGCCTTTGCCCACGAGACGATAGGCGCGGTCAACGCGTCGGTGGCCTTCGACGTCGAAAGCCTCTCGCCGACGTACGAGCTGGAGATCGGGCTGCCGGGACGCAGCAACGCCCTGGCAATCGCGGAGCGGCTGGGGCTCGACCCTCGCATCATCCGCGGCGCCCGGGCGCATCTCGGCACCGCGGGTGTCAGTATGGAGGGTCTGCTGCGCGACCTACAGAACGAGCGTGACGCAGTCGCGGAGGAGCGAGAGCAGCTGGCGCTCGAACGAACGGCGGTGGAGGACCTGAGACTGGAGCTGAAGCGCGAGCGGCAAGGCCTGGAGGACGAGGGGGCCAGGGTCCTGGACGAGGCGCGTTCGAGAGCCCGGCGCGAGCTCGAGGAGGTGGTGGCCGAGCTCGCTGAAGTTCGCGCGCATGCCCGCCGAGAGGACCTGACCAGGTCGGGCGTGGAGGACCTGCGCCGCAGAGCGCGGCGCATTGAAAACGAGATCCCGCCCGCAGCCAGGCCGGCCGTGAAGCGGGAGCCGCCTGCCGAGTCGGTCGAGCCCCTGCAGGGACGGCCCGAGGTCGGTGACGTCGTGCGCGTGGTGAGCTTCGGGCAGGTGGGTGAGCTGCTCAGCCTCTCGGCCGACGGCAGCCAGGCGGAGGTGCAGGCCGGCTCGCTGCGGTTGCGCGTGGGTGTCGACGACCTGCAGCGCGTGAGGCCCAGGGGGCTCGGGCAGGACGCGCTCGACGAGGAGCCGGCACGGTCGGTCGTCGTCATGCGCTCTGACGACCGGGCTCCCATCTCCCCGCAGCTCGATATGCGGGGCTGGCGCGTCGAGGACGCCTTGCCGGAGCTGGAGACGTACCTCAACGATGCGGCGATGTCAGGGCTCAGCTGGGTGCGCATCGTCCACGGGCGGGGTACCGGGGCGCTCAGGGCGGCAGTTCGCGAGCATCTGGCTGGTCACCCACTTGTTCAGTCTTCCGCGCCGGCGCCGGCCAGCGAGGGCGGCGACGGCGTCACGGTAGTGCGGCTTTCGGACTAAAGACGGTCGCCCTGGTTGGGGTCGGAGGTGGACGGGCCTCCTCTTCGCCGCCGACACCGCTGGTCCGATCGATGGCTAGGACGCAAGCATCGCTTGCAGATTGTGCTAGCATCATAAGCAGGAGGTGTCACGGTGGCAGCATTGAGCATCCGTAACCTCGACGAGACGGTGAAGCAGCGCCTTCTGCTGCGTGCGGCTCGTCACGGCCGTTCGATGGAAGCGGAGGTACGCGCGATCCTTACAGAGGCGGTCCGCGAATCAGGCGATTCAGCTGCGTTGTTCACGGCGCTGCTCGACCGGTTCGGCGTGCTCGGCGGCGTGGACCTCGAGCTGCCCGCACGCAGGGAGCCGGCTCGTGCCGCCCACCTCACGGCGTGATCGTCCTCGACACCAACGTGGTCTCCGAGCTGATGCGTGCGGAGCCGGCGCCGCAGGTCGCTTCCTGGGTCCGGAGCCGGGACAGGCGTGAGCTATTCACGTCCTCGATCACGCTCGCCGAGATCCGGTACGGCCTCGCCCGGCTCCCCGACAGTCGGAGGAAGCAGGTTCTCCTCGACGCCGTCGACGACGTCTTCCGGGCCTTTACCGATCAGGTCCTGCCGGTAGATGTGGCTGCCGCAGAGCACTACGCCATCATTGCGAGTGCTCGCGAGCGATCCGGTAAGCCAATCTCCGCGTTCGACGCGCTCATCGCGGCCATCTGCCGATCTCGTGGTGCCACCCTGGCCACGCGCAATCTGCCTGACTTCGACGGCGCCGGTATCGACCTCATCGATCCCTGGGCTCCGAAGGTCCCCGCCGCGGACTGATGCCGACTGAGGGCGGTTCGGCAGTGGATCGGTAGGTCAATCGCGCGCACTGGTTCATGGGGGATGGGAGAGGACGGCGCTCCGCGCCCTCCTCGACCGTCTCAGGGATCGTTCGCCTTCGCGAGCAGCCTCGCCGCGATCCCGTGGAGGATCAGCTCGAGCCCAGCCGCGAATCCCTGGTCGCGTCGCTCGCCCGGGGCGCCTCCGCGTGCCTGCTCCTCGACCGTGAACCCGTTGACGTAGCAGATCACCGTGTCAACCCCGACGACGGCCGCGTCGGGCGTCGCGCCTGCCCGCCGCAGCAGATCCACCAGCCGCTGGAACGCCGCCACCGCGGCGTCGCCTGGGACGGTGAGCGTCGCCATCAGCCGGGCGCCGTCCCGGTGGGCCAGCATGCCCCGCCGCATGGAGCCGGCGATCTGGCGCAGCTGCTCGGCCCAGTCGCCCTCGGGCGGCGTGTCTGGCGCCGTCTCCACGACGATGCGCTCGGCGACGGCGTCCAGCAGCGCACGCTTGCTCGGGTAGTGGCGGTAGAGCGCGCCAGGCTGGACGCCCAGCCGTGCGGCCAGCCGCCGGGTCGTCAGCGCGTCCAGGCCGACCTCGTCGAGCAGATCGACCGCGGCCTGCAGTACCTCCGCCTGCCGAGACGAACCGTTCCACCTCATCGCACGCCAAACCATCCTGCCACTTGACGGCACGACCCGTCATGTGAATACTGTTCACGTGAACAGCGTTCACTTCTCATGGAGGGCTTGCACATGACGACGAGAGCACGCGGAGCACTGG
>DATFWQ010000024.1:0-17348 GCA_035259145.1 Candidatus Dormiibacterota bacterium
CAACGAGGTCGTGCTGGTGGGTGGCGCCACCCGGATGCCGGCCATCCAGCAGCTGGTCAAGGAGCTGACCGGGGGCAAGGAGCCGCACAAAGGCGTCAACCCGGACGAGGTGGTCGCCGTCGGCGCCGCCATACAGGCCGGTGTGCTCAAGGGCGAGGTCAAGGACGTTCTTCTGCTGGACGTCACTCCCCTCTCGCTGGGCATCGAGACGATGGGTGGTGTGTTCACGCGGCTCATCGAGCGCAACACGACGATCCCGACATCTCGTTCCAACGTCTTCACGACCGCGGCCGACAACCAGACGTCGGTCGAGGTCCACGTCGTCCAGGGGGAGCGCGACTTCGCTCGGGACAACCGGACGCTGGGCCGCTTCCACCTTGACGGGATCCCGCCGGCACCACGCGGTATGCCCCAGGTTGAGGTCACGTTCGACATCGACGCCAACGGCATCCTCAACGTCAAGGCACAGGACAAAGGGACTGGCCGCGAGCAGTCGGTGACCATCACGGCGTCCTCGACTCTGAGCAAGGACGAGGTCGAGCGGCTGGTAAAGGAGGCCCAGGCGCACGCCGCCGAGGACCGGGGTAAGCGAGAGGAGGTCGAGCTGCGCAACCAGGCCGACCAGATGGTCTACCAGGCCGAGAAGGTGCTCAAGGAGAACGAGGAGCGCATCCCTGCTGAGGTCAAGACCGAGGTCGAGACCAAGATGGAGGCGCTCAAGTCCGCCAGCAAGGGTGGGGACACTGCCGCCCTCCGCAAGGCCATGGACGAGTTCAACGAGGCGCTTCAAAAGGTAGGACAGCACATCTACCAGGGCGCAGGCGCCGGCGGTCCGGACGGTCAGGCTCCGGGGGGCCAGGAAAAGCCGAAAGAGGACGTCGTCGACGCCGACTACCGGGAGGTCAACTGAGGAGGCGCGCCGAGGGAGGTACAGTCCCTGCGGGCGAGGCGGGGCTTACCTCTTTGCGGCCGCCGGCGGCGCGTGCAGGAGCAACGCCGCTCGTAGAATCTGACCTCGCGCCGACGTAGCTCAGCCGGCAGAGCAGCCGCCTCGTAAGCGGCAGGTCCGGGGTTCGAATCCCCGCGTCGGCTCCAGCGCCCATCGGGACGCGGCTGTCGGCTACGATCCGCCTTCGGTGGAACCAGTCGTGGTCGAGTTGCTTCCGAAAGAGGAGTTCAACCTCGTCCGGCCCTTGTTGGTGGATCTGCACCTCCACGAGCAGCCGCACTACACCGACCACCCCCAGCTGACGCGCGCGCAGCTAGAAGCCTCCTTTGAGGAGGTTCAGGGAACGTTCCGGGGCGAGAACGTCATCATCGCGGTCCGCGATGGTCCGGCAGGTCTGGCCGGGTTCTGCTGGGTGGTGCTGTTCGACCCCGGGACCGGCCTCGAAGGCGAGCTGGCGGAAGTCTACGTTGCCGAGGAGCACCGGGGGCGGGGCGTGGGCGAGGCGCTGGTCCGCCGGGCCGTCGAGCTGTTTCGGGAACGCGGCGTGACGTTGGGATACGTCTGGACCCGCGCCGAGAACGACCCGGCGACGCGGCTCTACCACTCGGCGGGCTTTGAGCCGACGCGGCAGCTTGTCCTGACCTGGTATCCGTCCTCCTGAACCAGGGGCAGGATAGACTGTCGCTGTGATCGAGCCCTCGGGGCCCGAGTCACCCAGAAAGACGCACGAAGCCCGTGGCCGCGCAGTCACGCGACGCGCCCTCTTCGCGTCGATGCTCGTCGCTGCGGTCGTGGGTGGCGCCGTCGCTGCAGGGGTGACCCTGGGCACAATGCGCCTGCAGTCGCGCACCAACCCTCAGGAGGTCGGCCTCACCACGGGTGTCACCATCAAAGAGGAGGACGCCACCAACGCCGTAGCGCAGAAGGCGGCTCCAGCGATCGTGTCGATCGTGACGCAGGAGTCAAGCCTGAGCCATGGTTCCGGGTTCCTGGTCACAAGCGACGGCTACATCGTGAGCAACGTTGCGGTGATCGCGAATGCCAAGAGCCTGGCCGTGCTGCTCAGCGGCGACCCGAAACGGCATGACGTCCGGCCCGTGGACTACGACTGCACGACCGGCGTCGCGGTGCTCAAGATGGACCAGGTCTCGAATCTGCCCACCCTGGCCTTCGACAACGGTGCCAGCCTGCAGCTCGGCCAGTTCGTGATCGTTCGCGGAGGCACCTGGAATGACCCCCATGTCGTTACCAGAGGGGTGATAAGCGCCCTGCACAGCATGGTGACTGTTGCCGCGCCCTTTGGCGGCACCCCTGAGCGTCAGATGAGCAACGTCATCCAGACCGATGCTCAGATCGACCCCGGCGTCTCGGGAGCCCCCCTGCTGAATGTGGGCGGGCATGTCATAGGCGTGACCATGGCGGGGTCCAGCCACGGCCAGCCGGTCGGCTTTGCACTGCCCAGCAGCGATCTCGAACAGGAGGTTGAACAGATCATCCAGGCAGGCAGCCTGGTGGTTGCTTCCCTCGGTGCCCAGACGCTCGACGTGAGCGCCGACACCGCCGCCGTCAGGGGTGGGGTGCCCGGCGCTCAGATCACGTCCCTCGACTCGGGAGGCCCGGCAGAAAGGGCCGGCCTGAAGACGGGTGACGTGATCACACAGCTCGATGACCAGAAGCTCGACGACGCTCACCCGCTCGCGCCGCTGCTGCGTACCCGCTTCAAGCCGGATCAGCGGGTGACGGTCAGCTACGCACGTAGCGGATCGAGCGGACAGGTGCAGCTTACGCTCCTGGGCGAACATCCGTCCTGCCGATGAACCCAGCCGTTTTCCACCGGAGGATTGCAACGTGGACGTGACATGGCTCGGACAGAGCTGCTTTCGCCTTCGCGGCCGGTCCGCCGCGGTCGTGACCGATCCATACCCCCCCGCGATCGGCCCGCGGCTCAGGCTCGACGCAAACCTGGTGACGGTCAGCCACGGTCACGAGGGCCACAGCCACGTGCAATCGGTGCGGGGCGCCTACGAGATCAACGGGCCTGGCGAGTACGAGGTTGCCGGTGTGACGGTGCACGGCCTGCCTACCTTCCATGACGCCCAGCAGGGTGCTGAGCATGGCCGCAACACGGTGTACGTGATCGAGCTGGACGATGTCCGGATCTGCCACCTGGGCGACCTCGGTCATCCTCTGGACGACGACATGCTCGAGACCATCGGCAACATCGACGTGCTCCTCGTGCCGGTTAGCGGGGGCTGCACGCTGGACGGCGCCAGGGCAGCCGAGGTCGTCCGCCAGCTGGAGCCTCGTTTCGTCGTGCCCATGCACTTTGGCCACCCAGCCATGCGCAAAGAGCTGGCACCGGTTGACCGCTTTCTCAAAGAGATGGGCGTCGCTGAGGCGGAGGCCCAGACCAAGCTCTCGGTCCAGGCCAGTTCAGCCGAGGGGGAGACCAAGGTGGTCGTGCTCGACCCTCGCGTGTAGGGAGACTGGCGGGTGCCGGTTTCGCCCGGCCGAGCCAGCCAGGGCGCGGTAGAATTACAAAAACCGCAGGAGGTCCAGGTTGGCGAACTACGTTTTCGTGACCGGCGGTGTCGTATCTTCGCTCGGCAAAGGGATCACGGCTGCCTCGATCGGCAGCATCCTGAGGAGCCGTGGCCTCTCCGTATACCTCCAGAAACTGGACCCCTACCTCAACGTCGACCCGGGAACAATGAGCCCGTACCAGCACGGCGAGGTCTTCGTCACCGACGATGGCGCCGAGACCGACCTGGATCTAGGCCACTACGAGCGCTTCGTCGACGAGAACCTCTCGGCGGCCTCCAATGTGACAACGGGCAAGGTCTACGCCGAGGTCATCGCCAAGGAGCGGCGCGGCGATTACCTGGGGGCCACCGTGCAGGTGATCCCCCACATCACCAACGAGATCAAGGAGCGGATTCTGCGAGCCCAGCGCGAGTCGCAGGCGACCGTCGTCGTCTGTGAGGTGGGAGGCACGGTTGGCGATATCGAGAGCCAGCCCTTCCTGGAGGCGATCCGCCAGCTCAAGAACGACCTCGGCCGGTCCAACGTCTTCTACGTCCACGTCTCGCTGGTACCCCTGATCAGGGGCGAAGAGATGAAGACCAAGCCCACCCAGCACTCCGTGCAGGCGCTGAGAGCCATTGGTATCCAGCCAGACGCCATCGTCGCCCGCTCCGAGCGGCCAATCGACCAGGATTTGAAGGAGAAGATCGCGCTCTTCTGTGACGTGCCTCGGGAGGCGGTGATCAGCGTCCCCGACGTCGAGTTCATCTATGACGTGCCCCTAATGCTCGAGGACGCGGGGCTGGGCAGGATCATCTCCCGTCACCTCCGTTTCGACGGCAACGGCCATTCACCGGAGCTCGAACCCTGGAGGCGGCTGACTGAGCGCATGCGCCGCCCCAAGGGGTCAGTCCCCATTGCCGTAGTAGGCAAATACGTGCAGCTTCCGGACGCCTACCTCTCCGTCACCGAGGCACTCCGCCACGCCGGGTTCCATCACGACGTGGCAATCGACATCCACTGGGTCTCGTCGGAACGAATCGATCAGGGGGACACCTCGCCGCTCAGGGGCGTGGCCGGGATCGTCGTGCCGGGCGGCTTCGGCTATCGCGGCATCGAAGGGAAAGTCGTAGCCTCGCGATGCGCGCGCCACAACCGCATTCCTTACCTGGGACTGTGCCTGGGCTTGCAGTGCGCCGTGATCGACTTCGCACGGGAGGTTCTGGACGCGCCCGACGCCAACTCGACCGAGTTCGCCGCCTTCACGTCGACCCCGGTGATCGACCTCATGCCGGAGCAGCGCGACGTGGCCAACCTGGGCGGGACCATGCGGCGCGGCTCGTACCCCTGCAAGCTGCTGCCGGGCAGCAAGGCACACCAGGCATACGGTGAGCAGGTCGTATACGAGCGGCATCGCCATCGCTTCGAGTTCAACAACGAGTACCGCGAGCTGCTCCAGGACGCGGGCATGATGTTCAGCGGCCTGTCACCAAACGGAAGGCTGGTCGAGATCGTGGAGCTCGCCGATCACCCATGGTTCGTGGCCAGCCAGTTCCATCCGGAGTTCCGGAGCCGGCCCCAGCGGGCGCATCCTTTGTTTCGTGAGTTCGTGGCCGCCGCCATCAACGCGAGCGGCATCGACCAGATGGAGCTGCGGCCGCCAGAGCTGCAGCGAGCCGAGACGATCTAAGCGTCGAATACACCGAAATGGAGCAGCCGTTCACCGAGGTGCGGGCCGATGTGCGCGCAGACGTTGCACATGCCCTGGTTCGTGCCACAGAGGCGGCTGCGCTCAAGTCTGCACGGGGTATCGGGCGAGGAGACGCCGACCGCACGCGCGAGACAGCCGCCGTGGAGATGCTGCGTGCTCTCGAGGGTCTGGGCATCTGCTGCCGGGTGATGCTCGGGCCGCGCGGCGAGCGGATCCTCGCCCACGGTGTGACCGTTGGCCAGCCGGACAGCCCCCACTACGACCTTGCCGTTTACCCGGTCGAGGGAGCGAGCCTGGTCGCCAGAGGGCTGCCGGGCGCCATCTCGGTCCTCGTCGCTGTCCGGTCCGACGCCTTCCCGGTGCCGCCCCCTGTCTGGTATGTCGAGAAGATCGTGGCCGGGCCGGCGGCCCGGGGCGCACTCGATCTGGACGACCCGCTTGCCGACAACCTGCGCCGCATCGCCTTCGCGCGTGACGCCCGCGTCTCAGACCTCGCCGTGGCGATCCTCGACCGGCCACGACACCAGGAGCTGGTCGAGGAGGTGCGCGACGCGGGCGCCCGCATCGTGCTGCTCGAGGAGGGCGAGATCGCCGGGGCGCTGCTGGCGGCCACACCCGGCACGGGCGTCGACGCGATGGTCGGCGTCGGCGGCCTTCAGGAGACCGTGATGGCTGCCTGCGCAGTTCGCTGCCTGGGGGGTGAGATCCAGGCGAGGCTTTGGCCCCGCAACGACGAAGAAAGACTGCTCGCCGGCGATGAGGTTGGCCGGGTTTTTGGCGTGGAGAACCTTGCGCCCGACCAGGTGGACGTGGCGGTGACGGGGATCAGCGGAGGGCCGCTGCTGGCGGCGGCCTGGTTCGGAAGCCGCGGTGCCGAGACCGAGTCGCTGACTCTCTCGACCCGCTTCCACACCGCGCGGCGCATCAAGACGTCGCACTATCGGGTGGGCAAGCCGGGCTGACGTCCTCGCCCCCTCGGCTTCGCCGGGTACTCCCCCGACATCCCACCCCGCGAAGCAGGCTTCGCGGGGACCCCGGCCGCGCCCCCCTCCCCCGGCTTCGCCGGGTACTCCCCCGACTTCGCGGGGGAGAGACGGGTCTGCACAACGCCTGGTTCGGGTGGGCCGAGCATGGGTATGCTCAGTGCATATATGAGTTCGGGTCCACCGTTCTATCCGCCACCTCCACCCTCGCAGCCACCGGAGGACCCGCCCCGGCGCGAGCCCTTCCAGGACTACTTCACGCCGCAGCCGCCGCCTCGCCAGGCCTCGTCCAGGTCCAACAGCGGCCTGTTGGGCGGGCTGGCCGCCGGTGCCGCCGTTCTCTTCAAGTTCGGCGTCTTCAAGACCTTGCTAACGCTCCTGCTCAGCTTTGGGTTGTACTGGGCCGTCATCGGCCCATGGGCTGCGGCTGGATTGGTGGCGATGATCCTGGTCCACGAGATGGGTCACGTGATCGAGATCCGCCGCCAGGGGATGCAGGCCTCAGCGCCGCTTTTCATCCCCTTCTTTGGCGCAGCAATCTTCCAGCGGCAGCATCCAACCGATGCGCTGAAGCAAGCCCAGATCGGCATCGCCGGCCCGCTGGCGGGAACCGTCGGAGCTACCGCGGCGTTCGTTCTCTACGGCACCACACACTCGCCGATCATTCTGTGGTGGGCCTACATCGGGTTCCTGATCAATCTGTTCAACCTGATTCCCATCGGCATGCTGGACGGCGGCTGGATTCTGGCCGTGGTCTCCAAGTGGTTTCAGATCGTTGGCCTGGTCCTCCTGTTGCTCGCGGTCCTGCTGCTGCCCCAGGTGGGCGTGCAACTCAATCCGATCGTGCTCATCATCGTGCTGATGGGCCTGCCGGCGATCATGGAGCGCTTCCGCAACGACCGGCTGCCGTACTACCAGTCGGTACCGGTCTCGGCACGATACGCGATGGGCGCGGCCTGGCTGCTCCTGGTCGCCTATCTTGGCTTCGCCTGGCTGCAGACCCACGAACTCCTCTCGTCGGCACTCCGGTAAACTCACCCTTCGTTTGGCGGGCGCTCCGGATGGAGAAAATCGCGAAGAGCACATGAAGACTCAGATCCACCCCACCTACTATGAGGACGCGGTCGTCACCTGCGTCTGCGGCAACACCTTCACGACCGGCTCCACCCAGAAGGAGCTCAAGACCGAGATCTGCGCCGCGTGCCACCCCTTCTACACTGGCACACAGCGGATCGTCGACACGGGCGGCCAGGTCGAACGATTCCGCAAGCGGGCGGCGAAAGCGGCGCGGTAGGCGCCGCGGTCGACTCTATGCCGCCGGACGAAGCGGCCGCGCCGAAGTCCGCGCCGGCTCCACGGGACAGCTTCTTCTACGGTGGCCAGGCGGTGATCGAAGGGATCATGATGCGAGGCCGCCATCACTATGCAGTGGCTGTCCGCGTTCCTGGCACCAGGGAGATCCGCATGGACCGGGGTGCGCTCACGGCCGCCCTGTACACCCACCCGGTCTGGAAGCTGCCGTTCCTTCGTGGCCTGGCGCTGCTGGTCGAGCAGCTGCACCTGGGCACACGCAGCCTGAGCTGGTCCGCGCAGGTCAATGCGGGCGCCCAGGACATCCGCATCGGCCGGCGCGAGGTCGCGATCTCGGTCACGGTGGCACTCGCGCTGAGCGTGGGGCTGTTCTTCGGGCTGCCGCTGCTGGGCGCCAGTCTGACCATCCACCGCTCCAACTCATTCCTGTTCGTCCTGGTCGAGGGTGTGATCAGGGTCGCGCTCGTCCTTGCCTACCTTTCACTGATTGCCCTCGTACCCGACGTGCGTCGGGTCTTTCAGTACCACGGGGCCGAGCACAAGACCATCAACGCGTACGAGGCCGGCTGGCCTCTGGAGGTGCCTGCGGTACGGGGGGCCAGCGTGCTGCACCCGCGATGCGGAACGGGATTCCTCCTCGTAGTCCTGGTCGTGAGCATCCTGCTCTTCAGCCTGGTCGCCGTATTCAACCCCAACCTGTTCTGGCTGATAGCCTCGCGTGTCCTGGGCATCCCGGTGATCGCAGGGGTGGCCTTCGAAGCGATTCGCTTCATGGCCCGTCACCGGGACCACCCCGTGGTGCGCGTGCTGCTGCTGCCCGTGCTCTACACGCAGCGCTTCACCACCCGTGAGCCCGACGACGACATGCTGGAGGTCTCGATCGCCGCGTTCAACGCCGCGAGGCAGGGAGAAGGAGCGGCGGCAGCATCCGAGCCAGGTTCGTCTGTGGTCGAGGCTGGACAGTGATCGACCGGCTGGAGTCAACGGCACGCCGCTACCGGCAGTTGCAGGAGGAGATGGCACGGCCGCAGGTCGTATCGGACCCTCAGCGCCTGGCCGCTCTGGGCCGCGAGCTTCGGGGACTCGAGGACCTGGTCAGAACCTACGATGCCTATCGCGAGGCCCGAGACAATGTCGAGGAGGCTCGCGGGCTGCTGCGGCAGGAGAATGATCCGGAGATGCAGGAGTTCCTGCACGGGGAGGAGCGCTCTGCCGAGAGACGTCTCGCAGACCTCGAGGAGCACCTGAGGATCCTCATGCTTCCGAAGGATCCGAACGACGACCGAGACGTGGTGGTCCAGATCCAGGCAGCGGAGGGCGGCCAGGAGGCAGCGCTGTTCGCGGCCGACCTCTTTCGCATGTATTCGCGGTGGGTGGAGTCGAGGGGCTGGAAAGTCGAAGTGATCGAAGCTCAGCCAACAGGAATCGGTGGCTTCGACAAGATCGAATTCGAAGTCCACGGCGAGGGCGCCTACTCACAGCTCAAGTTCGAGGCCGGGGTGCACCGCGTGCAGCGTGTGCCTGAGACCGAGAGTCAGGGCCGCATACACACATCGGCGGCCACGGTCGCCGTGCTGCCGGAGGCGGACGAGGTCGAGGTCCAGCTCCCGGAGAAGGACCTCAAGATAGACACCTCGACGTCGACCGGGCCTGGCGGCCAGAGCGTCAACACCACATACTCGGCCATCCGCATCACCCACCTGCCCACCGGCATGGTCGTCTCCATCCAGGACGAGAAGTCGCAGCTCAAGAACAAAGAAAAGGCGCTGAGGGTGCTGCGCACACGGCTCTACGAGCAGAAGCTGGCCGAGCAGCACGCCGCGATGGACGCCCACCGCCGGTCGATGGTCCGCAGCGGAAGCCGTTCTGAGAAGATTCGGACCTACAACTTCAAGGAGAACCGGGTCACCGACCACCGCATCAACGTGACGCTGTACAAGCTGGACCGGATCCTCTCGGGCGAGCTGGACGAGCTGCTCACGCTGCTGGCGGCGGCAGAGCGGGAGGCTCAGATCAACGAACCAGACGGCTCCCGGTAACGCCCCCTCGCTGCTCGAGGTGTTGCGCCGCGCGACGGGCTATCTGACGTCCCACGGCTCTGCCTCGCCCCGGCTCGACGCTGAGGTGCTGATGGCCCACGCCCTGTCCGTGCGTAGGCTCGACCTGTACCTGCAGTTCGACCGGCAGCTCTCGGAGGCGGAGCTGGCGCCGTATCGCGAGCTGGTGGGGCGGCGGGGTAGAGGGGAGCCGGTAGCGTACCTGGTGGGACGCAAGGAATTCATGAAGCTCGACTTCGAGGTGACCTCGGAAGTCCTGGTTCCCAACCCTGACACCGAGGTGTTGGTCGAAAGGGCCGTTTCATGGGCACGCGAGCGCCGTGGGACGATACGCATCGCCGATGTGGGCACGGGGTCTGGCTGCATCGCGGTCTCGATCGCCCACTACGTGCCGCAGGCTCTCGTCTGGGCCACGGACATCGACGAGGCGGCCCTGGACGTCGCAGAGCGAAACGTCCGTGCCCACCGCCTCACCGACCGGGTCACCCTGCTGCGTGGCGATCTTCTGGCTCCGCTGCCCGCCGGTCTCCACCTCGTGTGCGCCAACCTGCCATACGTGGCGTGTGGGACGGCGCTGCCGGTCGAGGTGGTCGCTCAGCCCGCGCGTGCCCTTTTCGCCGAGAACGGCGGGGCGGCGCTGATCAAGCGGCTCCTGGGCGAGGCGCCGGCGAAGCTCGTGTCCGGTGGAGCGGTGTTCGCTGAGATAGATCCCTCTTTGCAGCAGGTGCTGATGGGAGCGCTCGAAGGGTACGCCGGGCACCGCTTCCACCGGGACCTCGGCGGCCACGTGCGGGTGCTGGAAGCGTGGATTTCCTGACACCGGATGGAGCCGGCATCGCGCGAGCGACCCGGCTGCTGCGAGCTGGTGAGGTGATCGGTTTCCCGACGGACACGGTATACGGACTGGCCGTGCTGGCTTCCGACGAGCGAGCAGTTCGGCGCGTCTTCGAGGTGAAGGGCCGGTCCCTCAGCCAGCCGCTGATCCTGATGGTGGCTGAAGCTGGGTGGCTGGAGGCCTGGGCCCAGGTGGACGACCGTGCCAGGGAATATATGCGGGCGTGGTGGCCGGGACCGCTGACCCTGGTCCTGCCCGCAGCCTCCTGGGTCGGTCCCCCGCTGGCCGGCGGGCAGTCACGGCGAACAATCGCAGCGAGGATCCCCGACCACCCGGTGGCGATGGCGCTCCTGCGCGAGGCCGGGGAGGCCCTGGCGACAACCAGTGCAAACCGTAGCGGCGAGCCGCCCGCCCTTACTGCTCTCGAAACGGCCTGGGTGGAGGGGCTGCGAGCAGTGCTCGACGCGGGCAGGGCGCCTGGCGGAGTGCCCAGCACACTGCTCGATCTGAGCGGCGAACGGCCCCTGGTGCTGCGGCCCGGCCCGGTCCCGGCAGAGGCTCTGCTGCTCGGTCGATAGACATCCCAACCGCGCAAGCCCCGAATGAGGTCCCATTCCCGGGCACTGTGACCTATCGTGACCTATCCCGAGCACGTGACTGGTCGATCCGCCGGGGGGCTGTTGCAGAAGTCCATGAAGGGGGCGGACTGGCGTGGTCTGGGCGACCGGGGAGCCAGAATTGGTCGGCAACCGTAGCGAAAGTGGACCAAATGTGGGCCAATGGCCCTTTCGAGGCTCTCTGAGAGGGCCGTCTGCCGGCACTCGGACCTTACTCTGACGTTGCGCTGCGGCGAGGGCTGGAGATGGTTCATTTGCAGCGCGTCGGTAGACCAGTATCGGCTCGCCGGTTGCCCAGACCGCCAACGCTCCCCTTCGCTGAGCTAGCACACCAGGACCGGCACCGATGGCGGGCATCACAAGCCGGAGGGCATGAGTGCAAATGCCGGAGGCGTCGAACGAATTGGGCAGGGTGTTCGGCAACAGCCTCGCGGCATTGTACGTATCGCGGGCTTCGCAAGTTCCAGTTAGCGGTCAGTTGTGGCCCGAGGCGCTTCGTTCGGAGGCCCTGCTATCTACGAGGACCGTTTCAGGCCCCCCGCCTTAGGGGGGCTCATCGCGCATCTTCAGATGCGCTCCTCCTACTCTCTTGCCCTTGGCCGTGAGACCGGGCGCTTTCGAGTGCCTGCCAGAATCTGCTCGACGAACCTCAGCGTCACGCCACTAGCATTCACCGCATGGCTCCCCAGACCCCGACCACCCTGACATTTCGCGCCCTCGACGACGCGGACCCGGCGGTGGCCGAGCTCGTACGCCGTGAGTACCGCCGTCAGAGCAGCACCCTGGAGCTGATCCCCTCCGAAAACCTGGCCAGCCCCGCCATCCTGGAGGCCCTGGGAACCCTGCTGACAAACAAGTACGCCGAGGGCTATCCGGGCCGCCGCTATTACGGCGGCTGCGAGGTCATGGACGAGATCGAGACCCTGGCCCAGGACCGTGCTCGCCAGCTCTTTGGGGCCGACTATGTGAACGTGCAACCGCACTCCGGCAGCCAGGCAAACGCTGCCGTGTACTCGGCCATCTGCCAGCCCGGTGACCGCGTTATGGGCATGGACCTCGGCGCGGGCGGGCACCTGACGCATGGAAGCCCCGCGAACTTCAGCGGCAAGCTCTACGAAATCCATCCGTATTCGGTCGACCGGGAGACAGAGCTGATCGACTACGACGCCGTGCAGCGAATCGCCAATGAAGTCAGGCCCAAGATGTTGCTGGTCGGCTACTCAGCCTACCCTCGCCGCATCGACTTCGCGCGGATGCGCCGGATCGCCGATGAGGTAGGCGCCGTGATGGTCACCGACATGGCCCACTTCGCGGGACTCGTCGCAGGCGGGGTCTACCCGTCGCCGATCGCCGACTCGCACGTCATCAGCAGCACAACCCAAAAGACGCTTCGAGGCGCGTGGGGCGGACTGATCATGGCAGCAGACGCCGAACGCTGGCAGAAACCCCTGGACTCAGCAGTGTTTCCTGGCACACAGGGCGGTCCACTCATGCACGCCATAGCCGCCAAGGCGGTCTGCTTCGGCGAAGCGCTGAAGCCGGACTTCAAGGACTACGCGCGCCGGGTGGTGGATAACGCCAGAGCCATGGCGGCTCGACTGATCGAGCGCGGACTGCGGCTGACCACCGGCGGCACGGACAACCACCTGATGCTCGTGGACCTGCGCCCGCTCGGCCTGAAGGGCCGCCAGGTGCAGTCGAAGGCGGACCGCGTCGGCATCACGCTGAACAGCAACGCAATCCCGTACGACGAGGCGTCTCGCTTCAATCCCAGCGGTATCCGGCTGGGGAGCCCGTCGGTCACCACGCGCGGCATGGGACCCGCGGAGATGACCGAGATCGCGGACTGCGTCGCCGACCTTCTGGAGGCGCTGGCCGAGGAACGCGGCGAAGCCGCGCTGGACGCGATTCGCGAGCGCACGCTGGACTTGAGCAACCGATACCCGCTACCGTACGGCTTCGTCTGAGTAACCCGATCGCGGAGGAACCCGATCCACTAAAGAGACTCGCCAGTGCTGACGTTTCTTGCCATTTATGATCCGACCGCTCCATCCGACGACTTCTTCAGCTGGCGGACCCTTCAGCAGGTCGCGGCCAACCTTGAGCCGGCGATCGCCCCAGCGCTGGTCGCGCTGGGTGCCTGCGCCCTCCTGACGCCTGCAGCCATCTGGATCTCCAGGCGGGTTGGATTCATAGCCCATCCTCGCGATCGAGACATCCACAGCAAACCCATCCCATATGGCGGTGGTCTGGCCATGTTCGCCGCGTTCGCGATCGCCTGCCTGGCTTTCCTCAGGCACGACCCGAACGTGCCCGGGCTTCTGCTGCTGTGTGGGGTCACCGCGGCGCTGTTCGTGATCGATGATCAGTGGGGCATCCCGGCACTGGTCAAGCTCGGCGTTCAAGCGGCCATCGCCGTGGCGGCGGTGAAGCTGTTCGGCTTCGAGATCCACTTCCTGCTTGTCTGGCTGGCGACGCTTGTCGCCTTCCTGCCGTTCTTGCAGATCCACAACCTGGGCCTGCTCGTCCTGCCGATCACGGTCCTGTGGATCCTTGGAATGCAAAACGCCGCCAATTTGCTTGACGGCGTCGACGGTCTGGCAGCGGGCGTGATCGGCGTCACAGCGGTGGTGCTGTTGGTGGCTTCGGCCGGCCGTCAGCAGGACGTGGTGGTGCTGTCTGCGGCGCTGGTCGGCGCCTGCGCCGGCTTCCTGATGTTCAACTTCCACCCTGCTCGTATCTTCATGGGCGACTCAGGAGCGTACTTTCTGGGCCTGGCAGTTGCGCTGCTGTCAGTGGCCGGCGTGGCCAAGGTGGCTGTCGCCGCGGCGATCGCCGTTCCGCTGCTGGCAATGGGCCTTCCGATCGTGGACACGGGGATCGCGATCATTCGCAGGCGGCGTAATGGGAAGGCGGCGTTCGGCCCTGACACCGAGCACATTCACCACAGGCTCCTCGGCCTTGGCCTGACCCAGCGCCAGACCTGTCTTCTCTTCTACTGCGCCTCGGGCATCCTGGGCGCGATCGGATTGACGGTCTTCGGTCACCGGCGAATCCTGGCTGTGGTGATCGTGCTCATCATCGTGGTGCTCTCTACCGCGATGGGAGAGCGGCTTCGGGCGTCGACCCGGCGCATCCCGGTCCCGTTCGGGCAGGCGATGCGTGAGCTGCTTGTGGGCCGCGCGGCCCGTTAAGAGACTCCGGTAAACTCTCGACGGAATGTCGCCCGCCGGCGATCGAGGCACCGCGGGCCAGGGACCATCCGGGATGGAGTTCCTGGGGCTCTCGGTTCTCATTGCAGCGGCGGTCGTCGTGCCGCTCGTGCTGGGTCTGGTGATCGACGCGGCCACGCACAGCGGACCCACGTTCCTATTCATTGGTTTGTTCGTCGGCGTGGTCGCGGCCGCCGTGACGGTCTACACGAGGTTCAAGCAGTATCTGTGACAGCGAGGAGAGAGCCCCTCGGCTACACCGTGGTGGTTTGCATTGCCGGTGCGCTAATTGCATTCGTGGCCGGCATGGCTTGGGGCTCATGGCGCGGCGGTGTGGCGGTGGCGCTGGGGCTACTCATCGGATCCGCAAACGGGTTCCTGGTCCGCCGCGCTCTTGGTGCTGATGCCGGCTTTCGTGCGATCAGCCTGGGCCGTCTCGCGATCCTCAGCGCAATCGGCCTCCTGCTTGGAGCGCTGTTGGGGCTGCCGTTCGTACCCCTGGTGTTGCTCGGCATCGCTGCGGCGCAGCTGGTTCTGGCCCTCGTCTCGACCGTGACCGCACTCAGGACATGATCTTTCTAGCTGAGGGCCCGCCCGGTACTCATCCGCTCACCCCCGTCTGCGGCGATCAGTACGTCAATTTACTCGTCATCAAGTTCTACTACTGCGCCCTGACGCTGGATACTCTCGTGTCCAGCGCCATTGCGATCGCGGTCACGCTGGGC
Organism: Candidatus Dormiibacterota bacterium; assembly: GCA_035259145.1. Classification (GTDB taxonomy): domain Bacteria; phylum Chloroflexota; class Dormibacteria; order Dormibacterales; family Dormibacteraceae; genus CF-161. The sequence goes on from DATFWQ010000024.1 coordinate 14,924, forward strand.
CTGGCGTTTTTCATTGCGAGCCGGCTGCGGCCCGGGGTTCCCAGCAAGCTTCAGATGATCTTTGAGGCCGCCGTCAGCTATGTGCGCGGGCTGGTCAGCGAAACCGTAGCTGAGGATGCGACGTTCATCATACCGATCGCCGCGACCATAGGACTTTACATCCTGGTCGCCAACTGGCTTGACTTCTTTCCGCTCGGTTTCTCGCCGTTGATCAAGCCGGCGAACTCGGACTTGAATCAGACGTTCGCGATGGCGATCGTGGTTTTCCTGATCGTGCAGTGGTACTCGGTCAAGGTGCTCGGCGTCCGCGGATACCTGCGCCGCTTCACCAAGCCATTCGGAATGAACTGGGGTTTCCGGATCGGGTACATCCCTTTCAACATCATCGAAGAGATAGTCAAACCCATCACCCTGTCGCTCCGGCTCTTCGGCAACATTTTCGCCGGACTGCTCATGGTTTACCTGCTCACGCTCATACCCCAGGCCTACGCCTGGACGCTGCCAATTTCGTCAGCGGCCGTGGCTATCTGGAAGCTGTTCGACGTGTTCTTTGTCGGCACAATTCAGGCGTTCATCTTCATGCTGCTGACGATCATTTACTTCGGCCAGGCTCGTGAGGGCCTCGAAGAGGAGCTCCACGAGCCTCACGCCGGCCAGACTGAACGTGTGGCCACAGCCACCAACCCAAACTAGAGGAGGAGGATCTTCGTATGAACCACGCAATCTCCCTGGCCGGCGCGGCGATCGGCTTCGGAATCGCGCTGGGTGGTGGCGCCATCGGTGCCGCGATCGGTGACGGCCTGGTTGGTAACGCCACCATCGCCGGCGTGTCGCGGCAGCCGGAGGCGCAAGGTCGTCTGCAGGTCATCATGTTCCTGGTCATCGGCCTGGTCGAAGCCATGTACTTCATCAACCTGGCGCTTGGCTTCTACCTGGTAACCCAGGCGAACGCGGTTACCGGATGACCCTGTACCTGGCGGACACTTCGGCAGGGCTTCTCGACCTCACCCTGTCTTTCGTGGTCGAGGTAATCGCCTTCATCGCAATGATCCTCGTACTCGGCAGGTGGGTTTACCCGCGCGTGATGGCGGCGGCTGAGGGGCGCCAGCGGCAGATCGGCGAACAGCTCAACGCTGCCGAGCGGGCGCGCGTCGAGGCGGAGGACAGGCTGCATCGTGCCGAGGCCCAGCTTCAGGAGGCCAGGGCCAGAGCGGCGGAGGTGATCGAAGGCGCCGGCCGCTCCGCCGACCAGCTCAGGACAGAGCTTCGCGCGCGAGCCGAGCAGGACGCTCGCCGGATCACCGAGAATGCAGCCCGCGACATCGAGGTCGAGCGCCAGAAGGCGATCGACTCGGTCCGCGGCGAAGTCGCCGACCTCGTCGTGGTGGCTACGGAGAAGGTGGTCGGCGAGACGCTCGACGATCAGCGACACAGGAAGCTGATCGCCGATGCCATCTCCGAGGTGTCCAGGGACTCCAGAAACTGATGGCGGGCTCCGCGGCGAAGCGGTACGCCAGAGCCATCTTCGACCTGGCCAAGGAAGAGGGGCAGCTGGAGGCGTGGTCACAGCGGCTGGCGGCGGTGCGCGAGGTGCTGGCGAATCCCGATGCGCGCACGGTACTCACCAACCCGACCATCTCCGTCCAGCGCCGCCAGGTAGTCGCCAGTGCGCTCCTGGACGATCGCGTCGGACCGGAGGGCGTCAATCTGGCCAGACTGCTGGTCGGCGCCAACCGCCTGGACGACGTGCACGCCATCGCGGAGGAGTATTCGCGCCTCGTCGACGAGGACGTCGGCCGGATCAGGGCCACGGCGATCACTGCCGTCCCGCTCAGCCGCGCCGACGCCGATAAGCTGGGGACGGAACTTGCTCAGAAATTTGGCCATGAGGTCCGGCTGGACACTACGGTGGACCCGGCCATCCTTGGGGGTCTTGTGCTGAGGATCGGAGACCGGGTCATCGACGCCAGTGTCGCAGCCCGGCTCCAGCAGCTGCGGCAGCGCCTGGCAGGGGTGTAGCCGGGCCTGAACAGAACTGAAAAGGGGAACAGAGTTGGCAATCAGCTCGAGCGAAATCAGCGACGTGATCAAGCAGCGTTTGAGGGACTTCGACGCTGAGATGGTTTCAGCAGACGTGGGTCGAGTCATCAGCGTCGGCGACGGGATAGCTCAGATCTTCGGGCTGACCGGCGTCATGGCGGGCGAGCTGATCCAGTTCCCCGGCGACACCTACGGCCTCGCCCTCAACCTTGAAGAGGACCAGGTCCGTGCCGTCGTCATGGGCCCCTACGAGCACATTCAGGAGGGCGAGGAAGTCCGCACGACTGGCCGCATCGTCGAGGTGCCGGTGGGCCCCGAGCTGCTCGGCCGGACCGTCAACGCCCTCGGGCAGCCTATCGACGGCCAGGGTCCGATCAATGCCAGG
>DATFWQ010000025.1:0-2800 GCA_035259145.1 Candidatus Dormiibacterota bacterium
GGGCCGTCACGGGCTTCCGAGGCACTTTGGCCTCTCGGAGCCGGAAGGAGGGCCCGTCCAAGACCACCACCTCGCAGTGATGCAAGAGCCTGTCCAGGATGGCAGTGGCGCTGGTGGCCTCGGGTAAGAAGTTTGTCCACAGCTCGAAGGCCCAATTCGATGTGAGCACCAGGCTCCGGGTCTCGTAGGCGGCTGCCACCAGCCGGAAGAGGTGGTTGGCGGCCACCGAGTCGAGCGCTGAGAAGCCCAGCTCGTCGACCACCACCACATCGGCGCGCAGGATGGAGTCAATGACCCGGCCCACGCTGTTGTCGGCCAGGCCTCTGTAGAGCTGCTCGATGAGGGCGTCGGCGCGGAAGAAGCGGACCCGGTGGCCGGCATCCACGGCGGCCCGACCGAGAGCTACCGCCAGGTGCGACTTGCCGGTGCCCGGCGGCCCCACCAGCGCCAAATTGCGGGCCTGGCCCACCCACTCCAGCGAGGCCAGGTAGTTGGTCCGTAACGGCACCGCTGGCTAGACTGCCGCACGGAGGAGGGAAGGCGACCTCCGGAGCCTGCTGGCCGGCACGCCTCCGGAGGCCGATCGAAGCGAGATCAGCCTACCACCCGAAGGCTCGGCACTTGCGTGCCCGTGCTGCGGCGGCTCGCGCTGGATCGGTCATGGCCAGCGGATGAGGTGGCTCCATGAGTACGACGGCGAACGCCAGCTCCGGCTGGCCAGGGTCATGTGCTCGGGCTGTGGGAAGACGCGGACGCTGTTCACGCCCGAGGTGGTACCACGTTTCCGCTACGCGCGTCGGGTAATAGAAGCGGCGCTCCGGTGCCGGGCGGCCGGGGCTTCGTGGGAGAGGTGTGCGGTGGCGTGCACTGCGGACGGGCTGGTCTCGACCTCAGTGGTTCGCCGTTGGATCAGGCGATTCCCTGACGGTCTGCCCGCCTTCCAACCCGCCGCGCCCTTCCGCGGACAGGCCGAAACGTGGACGCTGGGGGTGCCGGCCGGAAGCCGAGTTCCAGACCCTACACAGGAGGATCCATGGGCGCGCAGTCCGCCGAGACAGCCTTAACTGAGTCCAGGGACGGGGCGGCCCCGACCGGCACCGCCCTTTTCGTGGGGATCGATGTCGGTCGCCACCATCACCAGGTGACAGCCATCCCCCGTGAGCGCATGGAGGACAGCGCCTGGGAACGCGCCGGAGTGCGCAAGATCGCCGCCAACGTGATCGGTTTTCGGGAGCTGCTGGCATGGCTGGAGAGCTCGGGACTGCCGCCCGACACGATCAGGGTGGGCATCGAGCCGACCGGTGGCTGGTACTCCCGGACTGTGGTCGCCTGGCTCGAAACCTATGGCTACCAGATCGACTGGCTCCAGAACTGGGCGGTCCACGAGCGACGCCAATTGATCCTGGGCAAGCAGACCAAGACCGACGCTCTCGACGCCCGCCTCATCGCTCGACTGCTCTATGAGCGGGAGCGGCTGGGTCAATCCCGGGCCTTCCTGAGGCCCGCCTATTCGGGCACCGAGTCCTTGCGCATGCTCGTCCGCAACCGCCTCAAGCTGGTCAACTTCCGAACCCGGTATCGCCTCCAGCTTGGCGCTGTCCAGGACGTCCTCTTTCCTGAATTCAAACTCTTCTTTCAGGCGCGAAGCACCGGCCGCACCGCGAGACTGCTCTTAGAGCGGTTCGGCACCCCGGCGGCGCTTGCTACTGCGACACCGGAGGAGGTGTCCGCGGTCCTGGTCGGCGAGGCTCGGGCCTACGCTCTGGGACGCCGGATATCGGAATTGCAGCATCTCGCCGCCAGCAGCGCGGGACTGACCGATGACATCGACCAGCTGGTCCGAATACAAGGCTGGCTACTCCGCCAGCTGAGCATCATCGACAAGGAGATCGAAGTCGCGGAACAGACCCTTGGAGAGGCGCTCGAGAGCTGGCCCGTGCAGGCCCGCCAGATCCTGCACAGCTTTCCCCACATGTCCATATTGCGTTCGGCCGTCCTGCTCTCCGCCATCGGCGATGTGAATGCCTTCAAGACCGACCGTCAGCTCCGCAAGCATCTCGGCTGGTATCCGGAGGCGGCCGAGTCCGGCACCAGCGTCTTCCGCCACCGTCTCGGTCAGAAGGGCAATCGCCTTGCCCGGCGTGAGATCTGGCTGTGGGTCATGACGCTCATCAAGCCTGACTGCCACCCGGCAACCTTCCGATCCTATTACCGGCGGCTGCGTGGCCGAGGGGTGACCGGGAAGGTGGCCGCCGGCCACGTCGCTGGCAAGCTCATCAGCGTGCTCTTCTTCTGCTTGCGCAACGGCGAACCATACGACCCCGACCGTCACGCACGTGCCCTCGGGATTAGCGACGCCTGAAGCAGTATCGAGGTGCGACCTCTATTCGAAGTTGTGGCGCGTTGGATCCCCACGCCAGCCCGCGCTGCCGAGCGGACGCCTCACCTTAGACAGGGGCTCGACCTCACAGGTAGTTGTGGCGCCCTCGGCAGGGCGGAGTGGTGGTATCCGCGGGCTGAACGGACGCCTGAACATGGATTGGGCTTCGAACCTAATGGTAGTTGCGGCGTCGCTCAGCCACCGCATGCAGGACCCGACGCCTCGCGCGCTGGGACGGTGAGAACCCGCCTTCTGGTCCCCTTCCCAGATGAGGCTGACCATGGCGCGGCGTCCTCATGCAATCGCGACTCGATCGTAGGCATCACGGACCAACGGGGCGCTGTCGTTTGTTAGCGACCCTTGACTGAGTTGTCCGCTGTGGATCGGGCCCTCTCCAAATGTCAAAAGGCGTTACTGAGT
>DATFWQ010000026.1:0-11613 GCA_035259145.1 Candidatus Dormiibacterota bacterium
GTGGCGAGACCGGTCGATCGGCCCCGGCCGCGCACGCCGTCCACCCGAGCGTTCGTGGTTGGACTTGACACGCCTTCGATTGCCCTATATATTTTATGAAGTCTGACGACTGACGTTGGACATCGGTTTTCTGGCCCCGCCTCGTGGCGCACAGGAGGGAAGGAAGGGGATGAGGGATGAGGGGGTCCCGGCCGTGGGTTCGTGGCTGAGCTGGCGTCGGGCCTGGCTGGCTGCCGGGGCCGGCGTGGTGGGCCTGCTAGCTTTCCTGCTGCCGGCCGTAGCGCAGGCGGCCGACCCGGCGCCACTGCGAACCGTCTCCGACCCCAATCCAAACTTCAGCGGAGTCTGGGTGGACACCGTCAACAACGAGCTCATCGTGGGCGATGACAACCACCACGCGGCGTTCGTGTACTCGCGCACCGCGACCGGCGCAGCAGCGCCGCTGCGCACGATCAAGGGGCTCTCGACCCTCCTCGACTATCCATCGTCCCTCGTGGTCGACACCACCAACAACGAGCTCTGGGCCGTCAATGACGACACGTCAGACCGGGCCGTGGTCTACAGCCGCACCGCGAACGGCGCCGTCGCCCCGCTCCGCGTGGTCGACTTCAAGGCCCTGCAGCTCACCGAGAAGCGAACCTGGGGCTGGAGCGTGGACCCGCTCAACGACGAGGTCGCCGGGACGTTCCAGAACGGCTCGACTGTCGACTTCTTCGGCCGCGCGTCCGGCGATCCGCTGCGCAGCATTAGCGGTCCCGCTACCGGGCTGGCCGACCCGCACGGCATCTTCATCGACAGCGTCAACAACGAGGTCTTCGTGGTCAACGAAGGCCACGTCTTCGGCGCTTCGCCGCAGGCGCCGTCGGTCACCGTGTTTGGGCGCACGGCGAGCGGAAACGTGGCTCCGCTGCGCACCATCCAGGGGGTCGCCACCGGGCTCAGCCTGCCGAGGCCGATCCACGTGGACACCGTCAACAACGAGCTGGCCGTGGCCAACGGGGACGCCAACTCGATCACCGTCTACTCGCGCGCCGCGAGCGGGAACGTAGCGCCGCTGCGCACCATCTCCGGTCCTACCACCGGGCTCAGCAACCCGACCGGCGTCTTCATAGACAGCGTCAACAACGAGATCGTGGTCGCCAACTGGGGCAACCATTCCATCACCGTTTACCCGCGGACGCAGACCGGGGACGGTGCTCCTTTGCGCGCCATCACGTCGGGTGCGGGCGTGGCCACGGGCCTGGGCAACCCCGGTGCGCTGTCGCTCGACCTCGTTAACGGTGAGTTCGCGGTCACGAACTGCGTCAGTCACCCCCGGATTGCCTTCTTCTCGCGGTTGTCCAACGGACAGACGGGGCCGCTGCGTGTGATCGAGGGCCAGAACACGCGCATCAGCCGCAGCCTGCACGGTGTCGCCATCGACCCCGTCAACAACGAGGTCGTCGTGCCCAGCACGCTCGAGGACGCCATTCTCGTGTTCGGCCGCACTGCCTCTGGCAACGTGCCGCCACTGCGGGTGATCCAGGGTGCCCTGACCGGCATCAGCAAGCCGCAGGGGATCGCCATCGACACGGTCAACAACGAGGTCGCGCTCGCCAACGAGGCGACGCCCAGCATCACGGTCTACGCCCGCACGGCCAGCGGCAACGTGGCGCCGCTGCGCACCATCACCGACCCCGCGAACCTCGCAAAGCCGGTGGGAGTCTGGATCGACAACGTGAACAACGAGATCGTTGTCGCCGACGGCGGCTCCGCCGACGCAGGCCTCATCGAAAGGGTCATCACCTACCCGCGGCTGGCAAGCGGGGCCTCCACGCCACTGCGAGTGATCACGGGTGGCGCGACCCTGCTGAACAATGTCCGGCAGGTGGTGGTCGACACCACCAACAACGAGATCGTGGTCGCCAGCCAGGGGAACCGCGACGTCAACCCGCCGGTCTTCGGTGACGTCGCCGTCTTCGACCGGCTGGCAGACGGCAACGCGGCTCCCAAGCGCTTCCTGCAGCACGTCACCACCAGCTTCGTCCAGCACCCCCGCTCGGTCTGGGTGGACGCGGTCAACAACGAGATCGGGGTGGGCGACTCCAAGCTGGACGAGATCCGGGTGTTCCCACGCCAGTTCTGATCCGGGCCGCCTCCGGGCTGGCGGTCGGCCTTGTCATGGCAGGCTGCGGGTTCGGCTCGGCGCCCGACCGGCATGGCGCCATTGCCGGCTCGTCGCATGGAGTGGCGGCGCGACCGCAGATCCCGCCCGATTGGCCCCCCGGAAAGCGGATCGTGATGCACGTCACGCCCTCGCTGAAGCAGAGCTACCTGCTTGCATGTGACACGCCCATCCCGGCGTGGAACTACCTGCACCGGGGCCACCGGGTCACCATTGCGCTGGACGCTGACGCCGTTACCGCATTCCGCCGCGACGGCTCGGGCCGGACGCCTCTCGATCGGCTGGAGATCCTGCGCGAAGACCTGGACGACCTCTCGGACCTCCTCGAGGTCCCGCTCGGCGCCACTCCACGCACCTACGGTGAGCTGTTTCGGTTCCTGAGCACCAACGGAGTGAGGATCGTGGCCAACGGAGATGTCCTGCGCGCCCACGGCATCAGGGCTGTGGAGCTGGACCCGATGGTGGCCGTGCTCGGCGGCGCAGAGTTCAAAGCCTTACTGCAGGACGTGGACGCGCTGCTGCCCTACGAAGAGGTCGCCGTGCCGCATCACTCGCTCTTCCACGGTGGCGCTCACTAGAGGTGCGGCCGGAAACCCGGGCGAGAGATTTGGCGGTCAGGTGGTCCAGATCCAAGGAGCCGCCGAGCACCGGAGTGAGCGTATGCAACATACGCGCAGCGAGGAGCGCAGAAGGCAACGCGGGAGATGGGCCGCATGAGCGCCAAAGATCCGAACGGGCTTTCCGGCTGCACCTCTCTAGCGACGCCTGGCCCAGGCTGACGGCAGTGGCCGCCGTGGCCGGCTTCCTGACGCTGGCCGCGGCCGGAGTCCTGGTCCTCCTCTTTTTCTCTGGAGGGCTGCTGATGGCGGGGCGTCTGGGCACGGTGAGCCTGCCGCTGATGGCCGCCGCGGGAGCCGTTGCCTCCACCTTCAATCCCTGCGCGCTCCCGGCGCTGCCGGCCTTCCTGGGCCGCGGCGGCGGCGCCCGAAGTGACCCAGGACCCGCGGCGGCGCTTGGCGCCATCACAGTGGTCCTGGCTTTCGGCCTGGTCGTCACGATCCTCGGCATGGAGGTCCAGATCCTGGTTGCTCCACGCCTCGGCTGGCTCCAGATCGCAGCGGGCGCGGCCCTGATCGCGATGGCGCTGCTGCACCTGACTGGACACATTGGCCGGCTGCCGCTTGGGAGCGCCCTGGTCACCGCCGGGAGCCGCCTCTGGGAGCTCACGCTGCGGCGGCCGACCCGGTTTGGCGACTACCTCTTCGGGGCCGGCTTCGTCGCAGTCGGTGGCACCTGAACGGTCACGTTCCTGGCTGCGGTCGCGGTCTTCGGCTTCGCCACTGGCGGCTTCGTGGGGAGCCTGGCGGGGTTCCTGGTGTTCAGCGCCACGATGGGAGCGCTCGTCTTCCTGCTGGCGCGCCTGGGAGCTCGGGCCCGAGCCTGGAGCCGGCGCGTGCAGCCGGCGGCGGACATGCTGATCCTGGTCGCGGGCGCCGGCCTCCTCCTCGATGGCGCCAGCCATTTCTTGGATCACCTGCTCCTGGGCGCCTGACGAAATCCCGGTGGTCTCGTCGCGGCCGGACTCAGGTGTGGGGTCAACAAACGAAGATTGGGTCAGGCTGCTGCTCGCTCGTTTTCGTGGGTCAGTCCATCAAGGCAACGTCGGAGGATAGATTGCAGATTGTGACAGAGGTTGTCATATATTCAGGCACAGGCTTGTCGCATGGGAAACGCAAAGCAGAATTCGGCCGTCCACTTCGAGGTTTTTGACGGCGATGCGAACGCTCTGCACACGTTCTATTCCTGAGCCATTCGGCGGTCGCTGCGGCCGGCCGACGGGCCGTTGGAGTGCAGCGTTGTGCACATCGGGGATGCCGGCGGCATCGAGCGATTGGGCGGTAATACGGTCCAGCCGCCCACGCAGGTCCCGGACGGAGTCACCTTCGCCCTCTTTACGGACCCGACGGCCACGTGGTTGGCCTGGTCAAGAAGTGACAGTCGCCGCGGGAACCGAGATTCCCCTCATCGGCCTCCGACCTGGATGCGCGAGTAAGGCAGTGTCGTTGAACCTGAGGTCGTCACCCAATGGATGACGGCACCGGAGGGGTCATCAGAAGAGAAAGGTCGGATCCCGGGAGCCTGGACCGGGAGGACTTGAAGAAGGCGTCGGCCTGTCGCGCCAAGCCAACGCCCCCGCTGCTGTTCGTCCATGGCGCAGCGCATGGTGCCTGGTGCTGGGACGAGCATTTCATACCCTGGTTCACAGAGCGTGGATTCCAGGCGGTCGCGTTGGACTTGCGGGGGCACGGCTCCCGTCGGGGCTCGCCGCTGCGCTGGGTCCCCCTCAGCGCCTATGTGGAGGACGTGAACGAGGCCGCGGCAAAGCTCGAGCGGCCGCTAGTGCTGGTGGGGCACTCGGTGGGCGGCTCGGTCGTTGAGCGCTACCTGTCCGCAGGAGGCCGAGCTGCCGGGGCAGTCCTCGCGTCGCCTGTGCCGCACAACCTGGTCGGGTTCGCGATGCGCTATTCGAGAGCAAACCCGGTCCGGTTCCTCACTATGCTGGCGACGCTCAGTTTCAAGCCCATGGTCGGGACTCCCAGCGCCTTCTCGATCTTCTTCTCCCCGGCAATGCCGCGGAATGAGATCGCCCGCCTGCAGGCTTATGCACAGGAGGAGTCCTTCCGTGCCTTCCTGGATGGGGTCCTGACACCCCTGGCACGGCCCCGCCCTGCCGCTGTACCCACTCTGGTGGTCGCCGGCTCGGAAGACGCCATGTTCACCGTCGACGAGGAGCGGAAGATCGCCGACTACCATCGGGCGGAGTTCGACCTCTTGCCGGGCATAGGGCACGACCTGATGCTGGACGTGGGTTGGGAGGGGGTCGCAGAACGCATTGCCCGCTTCGTACGATCGCTGTCGTCGTCCCCGGCGAGCAGCCATGAGACTCAAGGCAGCGAATAGATCGCCAGACCTGCGGCCGGCCGGATCCCCGCCCCGGTGTTCGCGAGAATGCCTGCAACCTGGGCGACATGGATGGCGACTCGACTTCGAGCAGCCGGGTCGCCGGCCGTTGATCCTGGACCCGCGCCCCAAGAGCTGACTGCCTGCCGACCTGATTCGATCGGGTGCGCTCCTATGCCGCCTTGGTGACGCGCCATCTTGGCGCCAGTTGACAGCGACCTCAGAAAAGCACTCTACTAAGGGCCTTGGCGCCGGCCGGACCGCCTGCCGGTGCCCGGCGACAGTGAATTGGGGGCGGGGCTTGGAGGGAAACGAGCCGATGCGCCGCTATTGCGTGAAGGCGCCACGCCTGGCATGAGTGCCGTCCCGTGTCGCGATTAAGGCGGGCTTGCGAAGAGGAGCAGTGCCTATGCGCCGTGCGTTTCTACGTCTGATCGCGGTCACCTCGGTTGCCATGCTGGCCTCGGCCTTCTCGATCCCGGCTCTGGCGGACCAAGGTGACAATGTCGGATGGGCCCAGTGGGGCCAGAACCAGAAGCACCAGGGCTCTACAACCATCGAGGGACAGGACCTCCTGTCGGTCCTGGCTGACAAAGTCTACGATCCGTTCACTGCGGCTGAGGAAGCCTCCACCGGCGGCGACCTCCTCGTCCACTACCAGGTCCCGCTCCTGGAAGGCAACAACGTCTATATGGAGTTCAAGACTGGCTCTTTCACTAGCAACAACACCTGGAACAGCCAGATCTGGAACGAGAAGCGGCTCGCCTGGGAAGACGGCAAGCTGGTCGAGAAGTGGAACTTCCAGAGCGACTGGAAGCCGGAGCCTCGGCGTACCGTCGAGATCCTCTGGGAGCCGGTCTTCCATGCAGTCCTTTCCGGCAACAACATCTACGTGCCCGGCGCCGGCGGCACCATCTTCAAGCTCGACAAGCTGACCGGGGCCAACCTGGGCCGGATCAATCCGTTCGACACGATCGACCCCAACGTCTTCGTGGCGGGACCGCTCACAGCCGACAGCCAGGGGAACATCTACTACAACGTGTGGAAGCTGGATCGTGCGGTAGCTCCCGCCCCAAGTCGGGCCTTTCTGCTCGACAGCTGGCTGGTCAAGGTCAGTAGCGGCGGCACCGTCTCCAAGGTCAGGTACGCGGATCTGATGGCGCCGGCCAGCCCGCCGACCAACTGCTTCATCAGCTTCGAACCCCAGTTTGTGGCTGCTATAAACACCGTTGTTCCCGGTGTGAGCCCTCCCTGGCCAGCAAGCCCGAGCTCGACTCCGCCCATGTATGCGTGTGGGCAGCAGCGGCCGGGCCTCAACATCGCGCCGGCGATCGCCTCCGACGGCACCATCTACACCGGCAGCCGCGCCGCCAACAACAGCCGCTACGCCTACCTGGTGGCGGTCAACCCCGACCTGACTCTGCAGTGGGCGGCTTCGCTTCGCGACCGCGGCATCAACGACGGCTGCGGGGTGCTTATCCCCAACGCCACCCCGGCAAACCCGGTTCAAAAGGGCAAGTGCAGCTTCGACGCGCCAACGGGTGTCGACCCGGCGACAAACCAGCAGCCCGCTGGCCGGATCATCGACTCCGGCACGGCGTCTCCGACCATCCTGCCCGACGGCAGCGTGCTGTTCGGCTCCTACACGCGCTATAACATCGCCCGCGGCCACCTCTTCAAGTTCAGCTCGACGGGACAGTTCCAGGCCTCGTTCGATTTCGGCTGGGACGACACACTGGCTGTGGTCCCGGGCCAGAACAACGACTTCTCAATAGTGATGAAGGACAACCACTACGACGAGGAAGCCGGCTTCTACTGCAACCCGGCGAGCCAGCCGAACAGCCTGATCGTCTGCGACTCGACTGGGACCCCGGCCGGACCCTTCTACATCACTCAGGTCGATAAGAACCTGGTGCCGCAGTGGAAGTTCCAGAGCACCGAGACCAGGGTCTGCCAGCGCAACCCCGACGGATCGGTGTCCTGTGTCAATGACGGTTCGCACCCCAAAGGATTCGAGTGGTGCATCAATGCACCGGCGGTCGACGGTCAGGGCAACGTCTACGTCGAGAGCGAGGACGGCTTCGTGTACGTCCTCGACCAGGGCCACACCGGCGTCTTCACCACCCCCAAGTTCAAGTTCTTCACCAATCTGGCGGTCGGCGCGGCCTACACACCCTTCTCGATCGACCAGGCCGGCCTGCTGTACGCCCAGAACAACGGGCACCTGTTTGTGCTCGGCCAGGGCGGCGGCGACGTCAACCAGAACGACCAGAGCAACGGACCCCACACTGTCGGACACTTCGACCCGGACGGCGGCCAGAACTGACTAGCTTCTCCTAGACGGTTCTGAACACCTGAACGCCCGGCGGCGCGTCGCCGCCGGGCTCTTCATTGCCCCACACCTGTTATTCCTTTCCCGGCACCCCACGCCCGCCCGCCCCTCGCCGGACGCCACTCCGCGGAGGAGCGCGCGTGGAACCGTCACATCAACGTTGAGCCACCCGTGACAGTGTGGGTGGCTCGCAACTACTAAGCGGGCGTGTATCAGTCGTTGTTGGCTAGATGGGGTCCATTGCGTCATCTTGGCCCAGGGCGCGGACCGTACCCATGGGGACGTCCACAATCTACGATGCCGCTGTGCTGATCGGCACGATCCACGATCCCAACTGTGTAGACATTGAGGATATTGACCGTGACCAGTAAAAGCGAATCCGTACTGCCCGGCTCCGAGGCTCACCAGCAAGCACTGACACTCGCACAAGAGTCGCCGACACAACATGTGCCCCGACACATCAAGAGGGCACAGGTTATGGCCCAGGTGCACGGCTCTGGCCCGATAGGACGCGCGAACGCCTGGCTCGCGGTATTGATCACCAAGAGCGTCGGCACGATGTACTGCGCGTATCTCTTCACCGTCATCGCGTTCGTGGCGCTACCGTCGGCCATCCAGCAGGGATCAGCAACCGTCCTGATCAACTGGATATCTTCGAACTTCTTGCAGTTAGTGCTGCTGCCCATCATCATCGTGGGCCAGAATCTGATATCTGCTATGCAGGATGCCCGGGCGGAGGCCGATCACGAGACGCTGACAGCGCTGCATAAGATGAACGTGCAGCAACTTCAGATTCTCGAAGGCCAGGAAAAGATCCTCGAGTTGCTCAAGAGCAGGACATCCAGCGACACGGAGGTCGCATGAACCGCCGCTCAGATTGAGCTGCATTGATTCCGAATCTGGCTGGGCTGAGTTGAGGGGATCGTCCAGCTCAGTGCAGACGTTGAACATGGCAACGCCTATTTCGGACGATGTCGGCTCAGCCCCAGCGGAAAAACATCATTGCTCACTCCGGACACGCCGCCAGTTCGGACAGCCGGCGCCGGGGCTCCGCTGAGGGTCCGCTCGCGCTCCCGCAGGGTCCAGGTCGGAGACCTGGCGCGCGGGTGACGTCATCCAGGTCAGCGACGACGCAGTCGATGACCGCCCGCATCCGGGTGAGGTTGACGCCGACACCGGAAGTGCTCGGCCAGTCAGCGGCCGGGCGCAGGTTGACCACGGGCGGGTAGCCCCGCTGCAAGCCGCGGCAGCCACGCCGCGGCACTGCGCAACGACTCCACCTCATCGCACCCTACCTGCCCCGCGACGAGTAATTGCACCCACGGCCTCCCGGATGTCCCACAGGCTCCCTCTGATTCGCCGTTGCGAGCTGGAGTTGCTCAAAGCCCCCGCGCAGGCCTCTGTTTGGCGGCAGCCATTGACAAACCGACGTAATGCGTGTTAACCCTTGGCGGTTCGCCCACGTCGGGTGCGTCATGGCCGCCGGCCTACCGTGAGGGGGGGATTGTGGTCACAAGAACACGCGCGTTAGTCTCTGCCGCTGCGCTGGGCCTCATCCTGACCACAGCCGGTCAACCTGTCCCCGCGGCGGCGGCGCAGGCTGCGGTGCCGCTCCTGACCTGGGCCGATTGCGGTGGTGGCTTCCAGTGCTCGACTGCGTTGGTGCCACTCGACTATCAGCAGCCGCTGGGCCGCAGCATCACGCTGTCAGTGATCCGGCTCCCGGCGGGAGACCCGGCGCACCGCATCGGGTCACTGTTCATGAACCCGGGAGGGCCGGGCGGCTCAGGTGTGGCTTTCCTTCGCGCGGTCGGCCAGTTCTTCCCAGCCGAGCTTCGTGCCCGCTTCGACCTCGTCAGCTTCGACCCGCGGGGGGTGGCGTCAAGCACCCCGGTCCAGTGCTTCCCTAGCTTTGGCGATGAGCTGCGCTTCTTCGCGAGCCTGCCCCCGTTCCCCGTCACTCCGCAAGAAGACGTGGCCTTCATCGACGCCTTCGCGCAGTTCGACGCCTTCTGTGAGGCACGCAACGCTGATCTGCTGCCGCACATGTCGACTGCCAATGCCGCTCGCGACATGAATCTGCTGCGTCAGGCAGTCGGCGATGAGAGGCTGACCTATCTGGGCTTCTCCTATGGCACCTATCTCGGAGCGACCTATGTGAATCTATTTCCGGACCGGGTCCGGGCGGTGACCCTTGACGGTGTCATCGAGCCGATTGAGTGGGCCACCGGTCGGGGCAACCAAGCGGACAGGCTGCCGTTCTCGACCCGCCTCAAGAGCGACGACGGCGCGTACGAGACGCTGCAGCAGTTCTTCGCCCTGTGCGCTCAGGCCGGCTCGGCTCGCTGCGCATTCGCCGACGGATCCGCGGAGGGATCCCAGGCTCTCGACCACAAGTTCGACACCCTCACGCAGCGGCTGCTGCAGGCCCCGGTGGTCGTGCCGACGCCGGGGGGACCCGTGACCGTCACCTACGCAATCGCCGTCCGCCTCACACTGGGGGCGCTCTACAGCCCGTCCGTATGGCCACAACTGGCCGCCGCGCTCCAGGAGCTCTGGCTGGCCAGCGGGGGTGGAGCCGTGGGCGCGCTGCGGCAGACGCTGGCAATGGCCGCGGCGGGCACGGCCGCCCAGCCGTACCCCAACGGCATGGATGCCTTTGCGTCGATCGTCTGTGCCGATAGCGACAATCCCCACGACCCGTTCGCCTGGCCTCGTGCGGCCGCCGAGGCCGACCACCGAGCCCCATTCTTCGGCGCCGCCTGGACTTTCGTCTCCATGCCGTGCGCGAACTGGGCGGCGCGCGACCAGGATCGGTACACCGGTCCATGGGACCGGCCGACCAGCAGGTCAGTGCTGCTCGTAGGCAACTTCTTCGACCCCGCCACCAGGTATGAGAGCGCCCTGGCGCTGAGCCACGAGCTGGCCAACGCAAGGCTCCTCAGCCTCGACGGATGGGGTCACACCGCGTACGCCAAGAGCGCGTGCATCGAGCAGAACGTCGACCGCTACTTGCTCGCTGGGCAGTTGCCGGCGCCGCGAACGGTCTGCCGGCCCGACCAACTGCCGTTCGGGCTGAGCACCTCGCCGAAGGACCGAACGGACCAGGTCCTCGCGGTCGCCGCCGCGCCACGGATCTGAACGGCGACGGGGTATACAGAGTTGCCGGTGCCCCCGTGCTCTTTGTAGGGCTCGTGACAAAGCTGCTGACGTAGCACAACGTTGGTAAGGTGAGGCGCGGCGAGCGGGTCGAACGCGTTCAGGGCAGCTGCGGCCTGCTGAAGCACGCCGCCCAAACGATCTCGGCGCAGTAACGGCCCGGCCTCTGAGGCTCTGATCGGTGCCCGCTGCCGAGGCGTGCACCGTCCCTGGCCCTGGTGTGGCCGCGCTTCCTCATTGTGCTCGACGAACTCCCTCAGCACGTTGTAGGGCGCAGAAATCGATGTGGAGTCAGGCAGCTCGTTCGTAGACGTGGTGCAAGCCGTTGAGGACGGGGCCGCGAGACTACCTTGCCGGTGGACGGGCGAGGGCCTGGCGCAGGAGTCTTCAGCGCGAGCGACCGGTGGGGCCGATCCTGGTTGTATTAGGTCACGAACTCGGCCAATACCACTCGGACGTGTCTCTGGTCGTGGGCCTACACGAAGGTGGGCTCCGTCCCAAGCATTCTGAGCTCTAGCAGCCACTCCCGGAGCATCGCCTCAAGGCGGCACTCGTCCGGCTTGTTGCGGCCGAAGGACCGAGTTCGCCGCAGGGTTGGTGACTCCCGGTCCCCGCCCACTGCCCCGGGTGCGAGGCGCCGGCGCCACGCGCGGCCGACCGCCGATGTCGCCCAGAGCCGTTCCCCGCTCGCCAGCGCGGGCTGGCGACACCCAACGGTTTTCGAAAACCGCAACGGTTTTGGGCTTTTTTCCAGCACCTTTTCACCTCCACGGCCACCTCTTGCCACCTGGTTTCCCAGGCCCCGGAAACGACCGAAACCGGCCCCGCAGAGCCGGTTTCGAGTTCAGGCTAGCCCCTGGAGGGCCTTTGAAAAAGGCCCTGGCGACGTGCGGTAGGCTTAGGCCCCCGGGGATGTTCGGGGGCTGGTGCCTCCCGCGGTCTTCAAAACCGTCTGTGGGGCGGTGCTGAGCCGTCCCAGGTGGGTTCGATTCCCATC
>DATFWQ010000027.1:0-16980 GCA_035259145.1 Candidatus Dormiibacterota bacterium
GGCCGCCTTCAACGCGTACGGCTGCGCCTTGACAGTGGGATAGAGACCCAGCATGTAGAACTGGCCGATGGCGAGGGACTGGCTCTTGCTCCCGACCAGGACCACGCTGGTGGTGCCGATGGCCCCCACGGGGATCAGCACAGAGGCCTGGCCGATGTTTCCGCCTCCGTCAGCGTGCAGGGTCGCAGCCGCGTCCCCGCCGAGCTGGCCCCAGTAGACCTTGACCTCCTCCTCGGGCTCGAAGCCGCTGGCGGACAGCGACATTTTGTCTCCAGGCTTGCCGCTGGCCTTGCCCATCTTCACCGTAGCCATGCTCGCCGGCATGAGCGCCTTGGTCTGTGCGACCTTGTTGCTGTTTCGCTCCTGCGCCAGCACGGTCGGGCTCCTGGCGCCCATGTTCGAGGGCACGATGAAGGTGGTGCCGAACGACCCGGTCTCATCCGCCTTGGCCAGCGTCACCGCCGTCCCGGCGTCTGACGCGCTCTTCTTGAGGACGACGTCGACGATGCTCCCGGGATCGAACCCGAACCCTGAGACGGCCACCTTGGTCCCGGGCCGCACCAGGCCCGGGTTGAGCAGAATCGTCGGCTGGCCGGCGCTGGGAATGGACTGGCCGTTAACGGTGATGGTGGTCCCTTTGGCCTTCACCGAGGAGTTGCGCGCCGCCTGCGCCGGGGGTGGCGTCGAGGGAACCTCGCTCTCCGCCGGCGCCGGCGCGGTTCTCTCCGATGCGGTATTCGGCAGTTTCACAACAGAGACGAGCTCGCGGATGAGCGGACCGGCGACAACCAGCCCGATAGCGATCACCACGAACGTTCTCCAGTTCAGCCACGTCCTCTTCATGTTCATGCGTCGTTTTCGCCCTAAGCAGCTCGATGGGACCCGTAAGGTACGGTTCCACGCTAGGTGGGGCGATCGTGGCCATCGACTCACGGTTGAAATGCGGCCCGCTCCCGCAAATGCGGGAGCGTCGCCGTTAGACGGCCTCCAAGCTCATGCGTCGGTGGCCCCGCTAAGGGCTCCGAGCACAGCTCCCGGCCGCGCGCCAGCGCTCAGTGTGCGCGGGCGACCAGACCCCGCTCGACGGCCGTGGCGGCCGCCTCCAGCTTGGAGTGGACGCCCAGCTTCTCCAGCAGGTGCTGCACGTGCGCCCGCACCGTGCCGGTGCCGATCGCCAACCGCTTCGCGATCGACTTGTTGTCGAGCCCGGCGACGATGAGCCCAAGGACCTCACGCTCGCGCTCTGTGAGCTGGCCCAGCAGCTGCTGCCGCTCGCGATCCTGGCGCTCTCGCTCGAACTGCTGACGCGCACGCTCCCGCTGGCGTATGACCAGGCTGGAGAGCTTCTGCGGTGATATGAGCATCTCGCCGGCGGCCGCCAGTCGAACTGCTGACACGAGCTCGGTCGTTGCCTGGGACTTCTTCAGGAGGTAGCCGGAGGCCCCTGCCTCGACCGCGGCCAGGAGTGATTCCTCACTCTCGTCGGCGCTGAGGAACACGATGACCGTGTTCGGGCGCTCCGTCCGCAGGGCGGCGGCAGCCTCGGCGCCAGAGCCGTCGGGTAGGCGGAAGTCCATGAGGACGACGTCCGCATCGAGTTCGGAGCGTCGGGCCAGGAGCTCGGCCTTGTTCCCCACGATTCCGACGACCTCGATGTCGGGAACCCCGTGCAGCAGCATCTCGAGGCCCTCGGCCACCAGCCTGTGGTCCTCGACGATTGCGACCCGTATGGGCCGCTCGGGTTTCTGTTCGGTGCTGATCATCAGCTCAGGTGACTCCATGGTGCTCGGTTGCGAAGGCCGGGGCAGCCGGCAACCAGAACTCGACAGTGGTCCCGCCGCCTGGGGTGGACTGCAGGCGGAACGAGCCACCCGCCAGCTCGGCCCGCACTCGCATCGCGTCCAGGCCGGCGTGCGGTGACCGGGGCCGGCGCTCGGGCGGCGAAAAGCCCTTGCCGTCGTCCTGGACCCTCACCAGGATGCCGCCTGCTGTCTCCTCCAGGAGCACGTCGGCCCTCGCCGCGCATGCATGACGGCGCACGTTGACCAGGGCCTCCTGGGCCATCCGGTACAGCGCGATCGATTGCGGCGGGTGGATATCCGTCATGATCTGCGACTTCACACTCCACACGGGGTCCGCCTCCGAACGGGTCATGTCGAGGAAGACGCGGAGAGCCCGCGTGACGTCTCCGTCATCCAGCGCCGCAGGCCGGAGGTCGGAGGCCAGCTGTCGCAGCCGGTGAGTGGTCTCGGTGACGGTCCCGACCAGGCGATCGATCTGCTCGCGCCGTATTCCCGCTGCAGGCCTGTCCTGAGCCTCCTCGAACCCGGCCCGGCCCTCATTCTCGGATACGACCCCCGCGACCGCCCTGGACAGTATGTTGGCAACTGAACAGAGAAAGCGGTTCTCCAGGGCGGCAAACGAAGCAGAGCCGGCTGTGTCTCCGAACTCGACGAGCGATCCCGCCGGCGCCGGCACGGCGCTGACGTGGCCCCGGCGCCTGCGCGTGAACCCACGCAGCCCGGACCACCGCATCACCGCCTTGAATCTTGCAAGTCGACGTCGGACATAGGACGCCGGCATGGCGATCCACACGGTGTCACGGTAGCCACTCGACAGGCCTCGCACCAGCTTCCATTCCGCATATGCACGCCTCTGATCTATGTCAGAGGATGCTGATGCCAGAGGGAGGGCCCAACGTGAATGGTCGCGCTCACGGCGCCGCCCTGCCTTGGCGAGCTCCTGGTCATGAGGTCACGGCGGCCGTCTGTGAGTGGCTTGCAACGGAAGGACCGGAATTGAGCGTGGCGATGGCCTGCCGGGCGGCGTTCAACCAGGCCGGAGAATTCAGCCACTGCTCGGCCCCCCAGAGGAACACCGCGCTGACTCCGCTGTCACGGTAGAGCTGGGCGCTGGTGTCCAGGTCGCGCAGCGTGAAGCCGCCGACACCATTCCACGGCGCGGCCTGCATCTCGGTGACCCACACCTGCTTCCGCTGTGAGCGTGCCTGTGTCGTCCAGTACTGCAGCGTATCGCGCTTCCAGGCGATGCGCTGGTCCACGCTGACCCGCGCCAGCGGCGTGTTGGGTGTGGCCACATAGGCGTTGAGCCCGAGCACGTCCCCCAGCTGGAGCGCGGGCCGTGGGTGGCCCGCCGGCTTCCAGGGACTGGCCAGGTGAAGGATGCCCGCCAGACGGCCATCGGCATTGCGGTCGAGGTCGGCAGTCGCGGAGTTGAACGTCGTGATCACGACCGGATGCGCGGGATCGAGCCTGTGCGCCAGATCCACCTCCTCAGCGACCAGCTGCGCCGGCACGGCGATGTTCCCGAGGTCTGGGTTCGTGCTGTCGAGCGGTTCGTTCTCAACCTGCCACCCATAGAGCAGTGGGCTCGAGGCGTACCGGCGAAACGTGCTGATCAGGTACTCCGTGTACGCCGGAGACCGCAGCTTGGCTGGAAGGTCGAGCGGTCCCTGGTCGGTCAGCCAGTTGGGGAGATACAGCTCTGGCGCCCCGAGGTTTCGCGCCCCGACGACCAGGACCACTCTGACCCGGTCTGACTCGGTGGCGTTGTGCTGGGCAATCACCTCGAGCAGCCGATCCGTTTCGTTGAAGTCCAGGCGGTCGCGGCTCGGCGCCGCGCTGTCCCAGTAAACCGGCAGGCGGACGAGATCTGGATGCACCTGCTGCAGGAGTGTGCGAAGGCCGGCGACGGGGTCGTGCCGAGCCCACTTTGCCAGCTTCGGACTGTAAGAGAAGCCTGCCAGCGGCGCCGACGACGGCGGCTCGAAGGTCGAACCGGGTATCAACCCGCGCAGCAGGTAGAGCCCGACTGGGAGGAGGAGCACCAGACCGAGGCAAACAGTCTTTCGGTTTCGGATGGCCCCCGCTGGCATGTCTCGAAAGTAGGAACAGCTGAGCCTGCGGTCGTCTCGCGGGCGACAGGATGCGGTCTATGCGAAATGCCATGTCGGCTCTCCGAAGCACTCGACTTTACTATCAATTGTCAAGTGGCTCTGGCAATCAACTCAGGTTGTATCAGCAGTAGCAGATTTCGTAACGCGTTGACTACGCTCAGCGGGTGGCTGTCGGCGTGATTGCTGGCACACTCTCAACCTCAGAAGAACCTCTGGCCCGCGCGCAGTACGGCCGCAGGACACCCAGCCTTCACGTTTTCATGCGGTCCCGTTCGGACTGAGCCCCGCCGGAGACCGCAAAGGCAGGAGGATGAGCTTTCGAATTCCGTGTTGCGGAGCTCTGACGTTGCCGGGGTACTGTGTCTTCAGGTTCTCTGAGACACAAGTCACAGAGCCTGACTGACCTACTGCCTAGGAGGCTGCTGACGAATGGCGCCGAAAGATCGGGTGGGGGATCGCATCCGGGGTCGCCGCGGATCCGGACGGGCTCTACGGCGGCTGCCTTAGAGGTGCAGCCGATGGTCCCAGCGTCATCGGGACCGCACGACGCGGTCTTCGCCACCGGCGGGACAGACGCGGCCGTCCAGCTCATTGCCCGCCAGGAAGGCCTCCAGGCGGCGCTCGAGATCGCGCAGGCCATCCTGGCCGGCCAGGAGCCGCCTACGATGTGGCAGCTCATCGCCAGCCGCGCGCGCCGGCTGCTCCAGGCGGACGCTGCCATCGTTCGGACCGTCGGGGAGGACGGCACGACCCTCTCCCTTCGAGCAATGGATCCGCAGCGTCCCGGTGATCGTCAGCCGGGCATCCTGCTCAGGGAGGAACCGGTGGCGGCCAGCATCTCAGGTGCCGTCTACGAAGCCGGCCGTCCCAGGATCGTGAGTGACATCGGCGCCCTCACCGCTGCCGCCGAGCTCCTTGGTGGCGCACCCGCGAACGTGGCCGGGCGGATGCCCGCCGGGCCAGCTCTGATCGTCCCCCTTGGCCCGAAGGGATACACAATCGGCACCTTGATGGCAGTCAATCGGGCCGGTAGGCGGTCATTCGAGAGGCGCGACATTGACCTCCTTCGGTCATTCGCCGGACAGGCCGCGCTGGCGGTCCGGCAGGCCGAGCTGCGCCGCGAGCGGCAGCGGCTGATCGTCATCGAGGAACGTGAACGACTCGCCCGTGAGCTTCACGATGACGCCGTCCAGTCGCTCCGCGACATCACGAGCGGCCTTACGTCCGCTGCCGATCGAACCAGGGATCCCGTCCTCCGCGAGCGAATGGCCGGCCTCGTCCGGACCGTCGAGAACGTCATCCAGGACCTTCGGAACCACATCTATGGGCTTCGCCCCAGCGTCCTTACCGGGCGGAGCATTGAGGAGGCTCTGCGACGGCTGGTCAACGACTTCGAGCAGCAGTCGGGCACGACCACCACCGTCGATGTGGACCTCGACGCGGCGGAGCGCCTGCGCGATCATGCCGGCGATGTCGTCCAGATCGTCAAGGAGGCCCTCTCGAATGTCTGGCGTCACGCCAACGCCTTGAACTGCCGCGTTCGCCTCGGTCTGAGCGGTGACGAAGCCTGGCTTCTCGTCCAGGACGACGGGGTGGGGTTCGATCCTGGGCGGGTCGAACACCACGGCCACGGCCTCCGCAATTTCAGGGAGCGCGTCGAGCGCCTGGGCGGCCGGTTGGAGATTCAGTCCCGGCCGGACGTGGGCACCACGCTCAGGGTCACGATCCCCGTTGCCGGACAGGACGCGCCGTCCTGACCGGAAAGCGCTCTTGACTTATGCAGGTGCGCCGGCGGGGCGCCGCGGAACCGCCGCGGTCCAGCGGCGGAGGCCCTCATGCGCGGCTCCCAGGAGGGCTACGTCCCGGCGCAGCACGTAGACCGGAACGCGCTCGAGCGGCTCGCTGGCCATGCCCGCCCTGAGCAGTGGCTCGAGGAAGGCCGCGCTCACAAGCTCGTGGCGGAGGCGGCGGGCCAGCTTGCCCGCCAGGTAGATGCCGCCGCTTGCCAGAACGGTGAGTGCGAGGTTGGCCGCGTGAGCCCCAAGGATCTGGAGGTAGAGCTCGAGGGCACAGCGTGCGAGCGGGTCGAACTCGACGCGGTCGCACGCCGCCTCCACGATGGGTCGCGTTCGGTCTCGGGCAGCGGGCAGCGTGGCGGCGAGATGCGACGACTCGACCAGACGGTCTCGATCGACGAGAAACTCGTAGATCTCCGGGATGCTCATCGCCGACGGAGCGTGCTCGAAGCTCGGGTGCTCGCAGCCGTGCCACAGGTGGTGCACGAGCTCCAGCTCCGCCGGCGTCATCGGAGCGGCAGCGGCATAACCGCCTGCGGAGGGATGCGCCCGGTAGCCGGACGCCGCGGTGACATCAGGCAGCAGCAGGCCGACGCCAAGCCGCTCCCCGGGTATCAGCAGGACGATGGTGCCGCCGTCTACGGCCTCACCGTCCTTCACCCGGTGCAGCTGTGCTGGTGGGAGCGTCGGAATCGCGCTCGCTGTGGCAACGACGTGATCAAGCAACCAGACGCGCTCGACGGCCAGGAGCCGGCCAAGGTCCGCCTCGTGGAGTTGCCATCTGGGTTCGTCCAGCCTGGCCTCCCCTCCTGTCACAGGGCACTGAACACTGACGCACGCCGCCTCGACCTCCAGTTCTGCGTCGACCATGAAAGCCCGGGCCATCTCGGCCAGGCCGGGATGGCTGCCAGTTGGGTACCTGCGCTCGGCGACGAACGTGACCGTGCTCTGCCCGCCTGACACGATCGCGAGATCCGTGTGGAGGCGGCCGACGTCGGCTGCAAGCAGGAGCCTCCTCGGTGGATCGGGGCCTGCGGTGGCACCGTTGGAGTGTGCGCAGCGGGCACGCGCCGGCCGCCGTGAGTCGTCGATGCCGAAGTGCACTTCAGGCCTGCAGGCCGGTCAGCGTCGTACCACGTAGATGTTCAGACACTGGCGGCAAAGCCGGATGCGCCCGTCGTTCCTGTTGACAGTGGCGCGGATGCTGTTGCATTCCGGGCAGCGAGGCCGGCTTCGGTAGAACTCGAGGCACGCAATCGACAGCAGGGCCCCGATGCAAGCGCTCAACATGCCCATGCGTCAAACGTAGATATCGACCGGTCCACTATCGACTGACCTACTACAGTGCGAGTTCTCTGTCAGAGGCCAGGAGCGATCATCGGCAGGCGGCAGTCACGACCCGCCGCCGGAACGCAGCTCACGGACCAGGCCTCGAAGGTTGGCGATGACCGCGTCGACATGAGCGGTCATACTCGCCAGCTGCTTCTGGAGCGGGAGGTCCTGGGCCCGCTCGATCGCGACCGTGAGGCCCAGCGTCACGGCGTACAGCGACTGGATGACGCCATCGTGGATGTCCCGGCCCAACCGGCGCCGTTCTTCCATGAGGACGCGACGTTCCCTGTCTCGCCGGCGGCAAAGCCGCTGGACAGCCAGCGCAACCTGGTTGGCGAAGACGGCCATCGTCTGCACGTCGTGTCTCTCGAGCGGCGTCCCACTCGTGGAGGTGGAGGCCGTCAGGACGCCGATGGTGCGCCCGAGGGCCTTGAGCGGGACAACCAGCGCTGGGCCGGGCATTGCTCGCGTCATTGCCGCGGCCGCGGCATGCAGGTGATTCCGCGGTAACGCCGCAAGGTCGGGAAGCAGACGGGGACGGCCGGACTCGAACACGGAACCCCAGATCGAGCCCTGGACCGGCAGCTCCGGCACGAGCGCGTAAGGGGGGCCGTGGCCGCCCCTCCGCTCCGAGACGCCGCGGAGTACGAGCATCGTGCCGCTGGCGTCTACAGCCCTCACCTCCGCCACGTCGGCGCGGACGAGCGCTCTGGCGCGCTCCGCGATCAGTTGAAACGCCGCCCCCGGCTCAACGCCGGTGAGGATGGCCCGGGACACGTCCAGAGCGGCCTTCAGGCCATCCTCGTGGCGCTTCTGTCGGGTCAGGTCCCGAATCGCTGCGATGTACTCGCGAGTCGGTCCGTTATGCCCGGAGAGAGGAGCAATGGTCACCTCAGCCCAGAAGTGGGATCCGTCGCGACGTGCCAGCCACCCGTGATGCTCGTAACGGCCTGCCGACGCGGCCACCTCGAGGGCGTCCCTTGCCTTCTCAGGATCGGGGTCGCCGTCGGTGAACAGAAATGAGAAGTGGCGCCCGCTGAGATGGCGAGCAGGATGGCCGAGGATCTTCGGGGCCGCCCGGTTGCACCGAGTAACCAGACCGCTGCGGTTCAGCCGGAGGATTGCCCGATCCTTGATGGCGTCCATGACCTGGCCGAACTCCGGCCTGGTTGGCAGCCGTACCATCGAGAGCCCTCCGACTCAGCCTGGTGCTTGCGAGAATATGCTCGACAGGTCGAGCTCGCTCAGGTCGGAGCCAGGGATCCGAGCACAGGTCCGGCGAGCCGGCAGTGCCCTGTGTCCGCATCCCATGACTTCAGGCTATGAGGGAGCCTGTAGAGCCTCGACTTGCGGATTGAAGCGCGCCGGCTCTGTACGATGCAGGCCGGCCTAACACACACCCCGCCGGAGTTGAGGTGTGCGCTCTCCCGGCGGGCAGATCCTGTCAGTAGGACTCTTCCAGCAGACTGGGGCTGAGGTCGTGCCGGAGGTGGTGGATGTGGGCGCGAAGGCCCTTGATGACCGCGTCGACGCGCCCGGCCATGCTTGCCAGCTGCTCTTGCAGACCATGATCCGCGGTCCGAGCGATCGTCCCTGCCAGATCCAGGGTCAGGGCATACAGGGACTGGATCGTTCCGTCGTGGAGCTCACGCCCGAGACGCTCGCGTTCTTCGGTGACCACAAGCCGCTCGCGGTCACCTTCGACGCTCAGGTGATGCATCCCCAGTGCCGCCTGGTTGGCGAGCCGCTGGAGCGCGTCGAGATCCTGTCGCCGAAGGGTGTGCCGGCTCCTCCAGTTCATGACCACGAGGGTGCCCAGCGTGCGGCCGAGAGCCTTCATGGGAACGTACGCGGCCGGACTCAGGTAGTGCACGCTGCGCCGGTCTGACCTGGCTTGCGTTCGGCCATGCCTCGACCGGCCCGTCGTCAATCGGGAGCGGCCCGTATCGAAGACCCACCCCGTGATCGAACCACTACGAAGCACCTCGGGCGCGGGCGCAAGAAGACGCGCGTCATTGGAATATCGCCAGGCCGCCGCCCGAAGGACCAGGACGTTGCCGCCGGCGCCGAGCGTGCGTACGAGGGCACAGTCGCCATCCACGAGCGTCCGGGCTCGACCCGCGACAAGCTGGAGCACGGCGCCCGGAGACTGGCCGGCCAGAATGGCTCGCGAGATCTCCAGCGCCCCGCGCAGCTCGTCCGCCCGGCGCCTCTTCTCGGTAAGGTCGTGGACAACCGCGACGAAGCCGCGCCCACCGTTTGTCTGATCGCGAACGGGCCGGAGGGTCAGGCTTGCCCAGAAGCGTGAACCATCAGCTCGCCGCCTCCAGCCATGCGTCTGGTACATACCGCTCGACATCGCGGCCTCGAGGGCTCGGTTCGGCCTACCCTCTGGGTTCTTCGCTTCCCCGACCAGCCAGAGCCACGAGAGACTTTGCAGCGCGCCTGGCCCCTTGCCGAGGAGGCGCTCGGCTCCCCGGTTCCACCAGACCACGCGGCCGGTGTGATCGAGCATCAGGACGCCCTTGTCAGGGCGGCGCTCGATGGCTCCCTCCGGGTCCCGGGTCGAGGCGTTCCGCCTGTCAAGGGCGGACCCACGGACCGCCGCCTGAGCTGCGCGATCCGTGTCCATTCCGGAAGGGATCGTAGCCGACGAGCCTGTTTTCACCGCGACGGCGAATAGCGCTGGCCGGCGTGACGTGCGGGCGCTCAGGCTACCGGAATTGAACTGCGCGACTCCGGCATGCGCGCACCACCGAGCAGAGCTCTGCCGGCGTCGTCTCGCACTTCACCAGGTGAGCGACCGCCCCGAGCTCCGCGCTGCGTCGAAGCACCTCCGGCGAGGTTTCGTTCGAGAGCATGATCGCCGGCACGCTGCAGCTATCGCGGTATTGACTGAGCAGCGACAGGACGCTGTGGCCGTCGAGGCCCGGCAGGTGAACGTCGATCAGCAGCAGGTCGGGCGCTTGCTGCCGTGCCTTCCGAAGAGCGCACCAACCGTCGCCGGCGACCTTGACGGTGTGGCCGTCGCGACGAAGCGCCGACGCGTACATCTCAGCCGTCGCCCGATCGTCTTCCACCAGGAGGATGCTGAGGGCCTCCGCCTGTTTGTGCATGCTCGATCTCCTCGAAAGGCTCTGCAAACTCCACATCCATCGCCGGCCGGGTCCGGAGACCGGGCAGCTTGGCCCCTGCTAAAGGATCGTGCGCGCACTCGGAGAGCCGAAACTGTCGATTGCCAGACGCGTGTCCATGCCTGAGGAGGGCGGCCGGCGGCCGCAGCTGACGGCGATGGGCTGTCAACGGGCGGCTCGGTGACGCCCCAGGGTGGCGCGGGTTCGCACGCCCGTGGCAAAAGGCCAGAGCCCGAGGTCTGACATAGATCAGAGTGCGCCGGGAGGCTCAGTGCTGTACGGTCGCACCTAAGTCCGAAGGGCGCACCGCCCTTGCCGAGCACGCACGCGTGTATCGGGGTCGACGGTCGGACATGGAGACCCGAGAACGTCATGTCGGCATCGATCAGCAAAATCGAGGGCGCGTTCGCCCAAATGAGCCGGTCGTGGAGCTGGACCCTGGCCAATGGGATTGTGTCGGTACTGTTCGGCGTTGCGGTCCTCTTCTGGCCCCGCGAAACGCTCCGAGTCGTCGCGACCCTGTTCGCCCTGCAGCTGATCGCAGCGAGCCTTTTCCGCTTTGCCGTGACGTTCCTCCGTACCGGCGAGAGCGTGGTTCACCAACTCCAGATGGCCGCGCTTGCGAGCTTCGCACTGGTAGTCGGACTCGCGCTGCTGGAGGACATGCGCTTGAGCCTCCGCTTCCTGGTGATCGTACTTGGCGTCTACTGGGGGAGCCACGGAGTCATCGAGCTTGCCGAGGCCATCACACACAGCTGCCGAACGGACCGGTTGTGGGTCGTCGCCAGCGGAGTCATGGGCGTGGTCGTGGGACTGATCCTTGTGCTGGCGGGGGCCGTCCCGTCGCTCCTTCATGTCCATGGCGCCCAGCTGCTGCTGGTCGCCCGGACGCTTGGCGTGTGGCTGGTCCTCTTCGGGGTGATGCTCCTGGTTAGAGCCTTCCGAGTCCGCTTCGAAGAAGCGGCCGCAGGCGCGGCCTCCGGCGGCCTCCGGCCGGCCGGCACCTGAGGCCACCGCCCCGCAGCTCCGTCGTCAAAGCTGCGCGCTATAGAGATCGCTAACCGGGCAGCCTGGCTAGCGCTCGACGACGAGACGGGAGGGCACCGGCTCCTCGCCGGCGGCCGAGGCTGAAGCCGCGTCGAGTGTGGGGCGGTAGGTGCCGAAGCGTGAGGCCACCTGAGCCACGTCCTCCTCGGACAGCCAGAAGGCCCTGGCGGGCCGAGGGGACTCGTGCGTGCCTGGGACCACGATAAGGAACGATCCCGGCAGCCGGAGCCGCTCGGCGCACCAGCCACCGCCCCATCGCCCGGGGCCGAGGACCCGATCGACGTCGCGTGACTCGGCGAGGCCAAGGCAGACGCGGATCGACACCTGGGTCCGCAGGTCGAGGCCGCCCAGAATTCCAGCGGCAGAGACGTGGTGGGTTGCCCCTACCAGCCCGATTCCAAGCGGACGGCCGCGACGCGCGAGGCGCTCGCAGAGAGTGATGGCATCGCTGCTCAGCTCGCTCAGCTCGTCCACCATGACCACCAGCGCCGGCTCCTCCGGCCCCGGCCGCCACCTGCGTTCTCGATGCGCGGCCAGCAGCCGGGCGCGAGCGTCGACTATGCGATTGGCGGCGCGCAGGAGCGCCGTGCCCTCGTCGGCGCTGACAGCCCAACGGTCGAGCACCACCTGCCAGGGAGCGAGTTCCAGGCCGTCGCGGCAGTCGATACCCCAGAGAACGACGTCGCGCCTGGCCGCCAGCTCGGCGGTGACGACGTTCAGCATGCCGGTCTTGCCGCGGCCGACTGCACCGGCAACCAGCATGTGCTCGCCAAACAGGGCGACCTCAACGGGGCCGCCTCCGCTGAACGCACCCAGATGAACGGGGTCTGCGATGCTCTGCCCGGAAGGGACGCGCCACCGGACGGCGGTGGCCAGCGGGTCGTTGTGCACGACGCGGATCAGACAGCGATCGGCTCGATCGGGGTCCGGCGCCGCGTGGACCGCTCCGGGCGGAGCCTTGAGTGCGCTCTCAAGACGGGACAGGTTGCCGACGACGTCGGCTATCGTCTGGCCAGGGCGGAGCCCAAGCGTGAGCGTGTATCCGTGGTCGTCTGCCTCGGAATGCTGGATGCTCGATCCGACGAGTTCTGCGGCTGCCGACCGGGCGGGCCATTCCTCGGCCAGCTCGCGCAGGTCGCGGACGGCGGGGCGCCCGCTCGGTACCACTGCAAGCGCGTCGCGCGGATGACCTCGGCGCCGCCACCGGGGGACGCCCATCGCAACCACTCCCAGAACCAGGATGACGATCAACGACGTGTGCCACGGCGACGCCCACCACGCGGCCGTGAACCAGAGCGTGGCTGTGGCGCCGACCGCAACGGCGTATGCCTGCGCCCTTTTCTGATTCTGACCGGCTCGCCAGCGCCAGGCTGCCGTACCGGCGGCCCCGAGCGCGAGTGCCACGGGCCATGCGTTGCGCGCCACCGCGTGAGTCAGCGTTGCCGAAAACAGAGCAGCCAGACCCGCCCAGACCGGCATCAGCTCGCGGCGGTGTCGCCAGACCATCCTCGCCAGCCGCGACTGCGGCGGAAGCGGGGTATCGCTCACCTCGCTTCCGCTCCAAATTGGGGGATGATCTGGAGGGCTTCGATCAGCCCACCCTAACCCGCGGCGTTGCCCCCCGACACTGCCGTCTGCAGGACGCCAGGCCCTGCTCAAGTTGTTTGCATCGGGCAGTGGTGGCAAGCTCCAATCGAGCAGTCGAGGCTTCGAGCGCCCAGCCCTAGCCTGTGCGTCGTGATGACCGGGACCACGGCGAGGTGACGCAGGGCTGGCGAGACCGAATCGTGGGATGCCGGGAGGCAGGCTAGGGCGGTGTCCGCCGAGAACGTCGACGCGCTCGAGTCACAGCGCGCGGTCGCAAGCGGGGATCCGATGCCCCTGGGCCTGGTGGCGTTCGCGCTCTCCACCTTTGCAATGGGCACAATCCTGGCCGGCTGGTGGGCAGATCCGGGCGCGCAGCTGGCGCTGGCTCTGCCGGTCTTCACGGCGTTCGGAGGCGTGACGCAGTTCGTCGCAGCCATGTGGAGCTTCGGCCGCGGGCAGACGATCAGCGCCACGTTCTTCGGGACGTTTGGGGCCCTGTGGGGAGCCGTCGGAATGTACCAGCTGCCGGCCATCCGTTCCGCGGCCGCAGCGGTGGTCGGTGAAGGCATCGCGACGACCGCGCTCGGCCCTTTCGGCGTGGCGCTGGGCTGCCTCAGTTTCGTCGCCCTCTTCGTTGCAGCCGCCTCGTTTTCCTGGAACACCGGGCTCAGCGTCACTGCCTTCACCCTGGCGCTTGCGCTCACCTGCCTCGCCTGGGCGTCGTTTGCGCACGGCAACACGCTTCTGGAGGCGATCGCCGGCTGGGCCGGGATGACATCGGGAGCCATCGGGTTCGCCACCGCGGCGATGATGTGCATCGGCGGTGGGGCGAGCCGCTTCCTTTGCGCCGGGCGGCCGTGGCGGTTGCCGTTGCTGGCCCGCGACGGCCGGGACTCCCCGCTTCGTCGACGCGGCCACCGTCACCCGAGTGGCACCGGCTGAATCCGCATCCCCGAATATATGTACTAGTGGACATCCACGGTCGGAGATGGAGCACGCCGCAGGCGCGAGGGGCGGCGTTTCAGGTGGTCGGTGGCCCCGAGGTCCCCGCGAAGCCAGCTTCGTGGCGTGGGAAGGACGGGGTGGCGGGACGAGGAGCCCATCTGTCAGCCGTCTGGCCGCTCGGGACGCCGGATGCTCCACGTCCCGCTGTTGCGGTCCACTGAGGTGAGCGACTCCTTCGAGCAGCGGCTGCTGCGGCTCAGGTCGCGCGTGGAAGAGCTGGAGAGGTGGCGGGAACGCGCCCGGTGTGACCTGACAGGCTGGCTTTTCGAAGGTGAGCCGATTGCGCTCGGAGGTCGCTGGCCCCGGTCGGACGGCGTGGGGCGGCTCACGCACCCTCCGGTGCGAGTTCCAGAGGGCTGGCCCCTGGCCGCGACGCGTCTGGAGATCGCCCCAGGCGGTGAGAGCCTGTTGCGGATCGACTATGGGGACACGAGCCAGGCCTTCGGCGTGGACCCCTGGCACCAGCGCTTCCCCCTGAAGAGGCGTGAGTTCCGGATCGAGCTCGAGGCCGAGGCGCTCCTGCCGTTCGGGCGGCGCAACCCTGACCCGAGGCTCGAGGCGGCCCGTCTCAGTCTCGCCGACCTCGAGCTCGAACGCCTTCTGCGCAGACTGCGACTCGTCGCTGCCGCCGGCATCGCGCTCGTTGGCGATGTGGCAGTGGCGCTGGTAGCCGCTGCTGAGCGAGCGCTCGAGTGCCTGGCCTGGCCGACCGAGACTGACGCCTATCTCTGTCCCGGTTCTTGCGCTACCCGGGGGCCGAGCCGGTCGCCGTCCTCGTCGACCGTCGATGATCCCCATTCCCTTGCGCAGCCGGCCCGCGACTCGATCCGCGCCGCGAGAGGAGTGCTGGAGGATGAGCTGGCGCGCCAGCGCGCGCTGCACCCCCCGCCCGGCCGGTTGGCGCTGGTGGGCCACGGCCACGTAGACCTGGCCTGGCTGTGGCCGCTCGAGGTGACACAGCGGAAGGTCCAGCGGACGTTCCACACCGCAGCCGGTCTCCTGGAGCGATACCCGGAGATGACGTTCACCCAGAGCTCCGCGGAGCTGTATGAGCTGGCGCGCGAGGTCGATCCAGCCCTCTTCGCCCGCGTCCGCGAGCTCGCCGCAGGAGGCTGCTGGGAGCCCGTCGGCGGCATGTGGGTCGAGCCGGACATGAACATGACCGCAGGCGAGTCGATCGTCCGCCAGCTTCTGTTCGGACAGCACTGGTTCGAGCGTGAGCTTGGACGCCGCCACCGCGTCGCGTGGCTGCCCGACTGCTTCGGCTTCTCGCCGGGCCTGCCTCAGCTGCTGCTCGGAGCCGGAATTGACGCCTTCTTCACGACAAAGCTCACCTGGTCGGAGACGAACCGCTTTCCCTACGACCTCTACTGGTGGGAAGGGCTCGATGGAAGCCGCGTGCTGGCCCACAGCTTCGACAACGACGCCGCGAGTGCGAGCGAGGCGCTGGGCGGCTACAACGGCGACCCCTCGCCCGAAGCACTGCTGAGCGTGTGGTCCAACTTCCGCGGACGGGTTGCCCATACCGAGAGCCTGTTTACGATCGGCTACGGGGACGGGGGTGGAGGGCCCTCGGCGGACATGATGGAGGACGTCCGGGAACTGGAGGGCTTCCCAGCCCTTCCCGAGGCGGCGTTTTCGCGGGTGGACGCCTTCTTCCGGCGGCTCCGCCAGTCCGCCGACGCAGCCTCGCTTCCGGTATGGGTGGGCGAACTCTACCTTGAGCTGCACCGAGGCACGCTCACGACGCAGGGTCGCACGAAACGGCTTCACCGGCGGGCTGAGCGGGATCTGGTAGCCGCCGAGGTGGCCGGCTCTCTGGCCGAGCTGCTCGGCACGAGCCGGCCGGACGTGGACCTGGGCCGGGCGTGGCGGCTGCTGCTCCGCAACCAGTTCCACGACATCCTGCCCGGCTCCAGCATCGGCGAGGTCTACGTTCGGGCCGACGAAGAGCTGAGCGCGGTGATTGAAGCCGCGGGGCGCGCCACGGGGGACGCGCTCGAGCGCGTGGCGGCGGCGATCGCTCCGCCGGGTGACCGCCCCGCCGCGCTGGTGGTCAACCCTGACCTCGCAGCCAGGCCGCTGCGCCTGGTGCTGTCCGAGCCACTCCCCGGCGCCCAGGCCGTGGCTGGTGGCTGGGCGTTCACGGACCCTACGCCGGTCGCCGGGCTGGAGGGGGTCGTGCTGATCGGTGCGGACGAGCCGGCGGCGGGCGTCCTCGCCGAAGGCCGCTGCCTGGAGAACGCGTTCTTGCGAGTGGAGCTGGCCGCCGACGGCCGGCTCGCCTCAGTCTTCGACCGTCGAGCGGGCCGTGAGGTGCTCGACGGCCAGGGCAACCAGCTCTGGGTCTACGTCGACAAGCCCCGGAACTGGGACGCCTGGGATGTGGACGCCGACTACGCGCGGCAGGGCGAGCCACTCGGCCGGCCCGAGGCGATCGAGATCACGGAGAGAGGTCCTCACCGCGCCGCCATCCGGCTGCGCTGGCGCCACCGGGCGAGCACAATCACCCAGAGCGTCCGCCTGTGGCGGAACTCGCCCCGGCTGGAGTTTGCGACGGAGCTGGACTGGCACGACCGAAGGCTTCTGCTCAAGGCGCGCTTTCCCCTGGCGGTGCGCTCGGCCAGCGCTACGTTCGAGACAGCCTTCGGCGTCGTGGAGCGACCCACGCACCGCAACACGAGCTGGGATCAGGCCCGCTTCGAGGTGGCCGGCCACCGCTTCGCCGACCTGTCCGAACCCGGTTACGGCCTGGCGTTGCTCAACGACGGGCGCTATGGGTATCACGCGCTCGGGAGCGAGCTGGGCATCAGCCTCCTCCGCTCGCCCGTCTCGCCGGATCCGCGCGCCGACGAGGGCCGCCACGAGCTGACCTATGCCCTCCTCCCCCACTCGGGCCGCTGGCTCGAAGGCGGGGTGCTGACGGAGGCTGAGGACCTGAACCGGCCCCTGCTGCAGGTCGCCTGCCGCGCTGGTGGCCCACTGCGCCGGCAGCCGCTTGCAGTCGAGGGCGTGCCGCTCGGGTTGGGGGCGTTGAAGCCGGCGGAGGACGGCGATGGGCTGGTGCTGCGACTGTACGAGCCGCAGGGCGCCAGGGGCAGCGTGCGGGTGGCGCTGCCTGAGGGGTGGCGAGTTTCAGACGAGCTGAACCTGCTGGAGGACC
>DATFWQ010000028.1:0-19842 GCA_035259145.1 Candidatus Dormiibacterota bacterium
CTGACCCGCGATCGCGCGCTGGCGGAGATCCAGCCCTTCCTGATGTCACACGACATCTACTCGCGCGGCCGTTTCGGGGCCTGGCAGTACGAGACCAGCAACATGGACCACTCGGTGATGCAGGGCGTCGAGGTCGTCAACTCACTGCTGCTGGGCGAGCCCGAGGTCACGTGGCAGCCGCCCAAGCTCGCGCCGCTGGCCGTGCTGCGACGGGAGCGTGAGGAGCTGGTCGAAGCGGCCGAGTGATGCGCCCGCCAGGACCTCGGGAGCCGTCGACTGCCAGACACGAGTCGCTGTACATCCCCTCCCTCGACGGCATCCGCGCCTGCTCGGTCATGGTCGTCTTCGCCGCGCACGCCGGTCTGAGAGGCCTGATCCCGGGCGATTTCGGCGTTACTGTCTTCTTCTTTCTGAGCGGCTACCTCATCACGACGCTCCTGCGCATGGAGCACGAGCAAACCGGCGCCATCAGTTTCCGCGCCTTCTACCTCCGCCGCGTGCTGCGCATCTTCCCGCCCTTCTACCTCGTGCTGATCGTGGCCACGCTGCTGACCGCGGTGAACGCCCTAACCGCGCCCGCTCTCCACCTGCATCCGGAAGCGCTGGCGGCCCAGGCGCTCTACCTCACGAACTACTACGTGATCCAGCACGGCTGGTTCGACGGTCATGCGCCGGGGACGTGGATTTTCTGGTCGCTATGCATCGAGGAGCACTTCTACCTTGTCTTCCCGCTGCTCTACGTGGTGCTGCTGCGCCTGACCCCCTCCCGGCGTCGGCAGGCGCTGGCGCTGGCCGGCATCTGCGGGCTGGTGCTGGCCTGGCGCCTGGTGCTGGTGTTTGCGCTCCACGCCTCCCACGACCGCACCTATATGGCCACCGACACGCGGATCGACTCGATCCTGTTCGGCTGCATCCTGGGTGTGTTCGCCAACCCGCTGCTGGACCGCACCCGCGTCAGCTCCGAGAGCTGGAGGTTCATGTGGCTCCCCCTGGGGCTGGCGGGCCTGCTGGTGAGCTTCCTGGTACGAGCGCCCAGCTTCCAGCAGACCATGGCCTACAGCCTCCAGGGCCTGTGCCTCTTCCCGCTCTTCATCGCCGCAGTCCGCTACCACGGGTGGGAGTTGTTCCAGCTGCTCAACCTGCGCTGGGTCAAGTTCGTGGGAGTGCTCTCCTACTCGATCTACCTGGTCCACCCGGAGGTGCTGTGGGGCGTCGAGGAGTGGGCCCCCCGAATGCTGCCCGGCGTGGTGAAGGCGGCTCTAGGCCTGGCGCTGACGCTGGCGATCGCATACGCCATCTACAGGCTCGTCGAGAAGCCCGCGGCCCGGCTCCGCCGGCGCCTCTCGCGAGTCCTCGTGCCCACGGCCCCGCCCGCCATCCGGCCGGCGGCTCCCGCCCCGGCTGCCCGGCCCGAAGCGATCAAGCTTTGAGCCGCCTGCTCATGCTGGTCTCCGACCGGGCCGACGCCCGCCGGAACGACGTGCGCCTGGGCCGCCGGCCGTGTCCGGAGTACCTGCGCCTGGAGGAGCGCCACGGCGTCGAGCTGCTGGACTGGTCACGGCTGAGCGATCGGGCCCGCTCTCGGTCGGCGCGCCTTTCAGTTGCCCACGCCGCCGCCGCGCTGCGCCGGCTGGGCGAGCTGGACGCGGTCTTTTCGGACGGGGAGCACATCGGCGTACCGCTGGCCCTGGCCATGCGGGCCGGCGGCCGGGTCACCCCCCACCTGATGCTCGGGCACCACCTCACGACGAGCCCCAAGCGGCGCGTCTTCAGGCTGCTGAGGCCGCAGGCGCGCATCACGCGCATCCTCGTCCACTCGCGGCGCCAGCTCGCGCTGATCGAGACCGAGCTGAGAGTACCGGGACACAAGCTCCGCTTCGTGCCCTACTTCGCCGACACCCGGTTCTGGACTCCGCAGCCCGTCGATGAGGAGGCGCTGGTCGTCTCGGCCGGACGCGAGCACCGCGACTTCGCCACCCTGGCGGCCGCCTCGGCGCACCTGCCCGCCCGGGTGTTCGTCGCGGCCGGCAGCCTCTTCTCGCCCGGCGCGCCCTATGCCCGGCCGCTCGCCTGGCCCGACAACGCCAGCGCAGGATCTGCGGACCACGTGGAGCTGCGGGCCTGGTACGCCCGAGCCGGCGTTGTCGCCGTGCCGCTGGTTCCCAACGACTTCCAGGCCGGGGTGACCACGCTGCTGGAGGCGATGGCGATGGGCAAAGCCGTCGTTGTGACCGCCACCGAAGGTCAGCGCGACATCGTGCAGGATGGCGTAACGGGCGTGACCGTGCCGCCTGGGGACGTCGTCGCACTGCGCGAAGCCGTCGCCCGGCTGCTCGCGGACCCGGGCGAGCGAGCCCGCCTGGGCGCCAACGCGAGGGACCTGGTAACGCGCCGGTTCAGCCTTGACGTGTACGCGGACCAGCTGGCCGGCCACCTTGCCGAGATCAGCCGCGCCACGGTTGCCCTCAGCTGCTGACGGCGCTCTGCCAGGTGCCGGATGACGCGAACGGAAGCCGCCGGACGACACGAGCGGGGACGCCGGCGGCCAGCACACCGGCCGGCACATTCCGCGTGACGACGCTGCCGGCCGCAATCACGGAGCCCTTGCCGATGGTGACACCCTTCAGCACGATCACCCGCGCGCCGAGCCAGACGCCTTCTTCGAGTAGGACTGACCGGGCCTGGCCGTGACCGCCGTCGTGCAGCGGATGATCGATGTCGTGGTAGTCGCAGTCCAGAATGATGGCGTGCTGGCCGATCTTGCAATCGTTGCCGATCTGAACCAGCCTGTGGGCCGAGATCGAGGCCCCGTAGTTGACGAACACGCGGTCGCCGATCTCGAGCCGGCCCCCGTCGTGGGTCGTCAGCTCGCAAGGCGCGGTGCCGCCCAGCATCAGGAGGCTCCGGCCCACCCGGATCCCGGACCGCCCCGAAACCCGGCAGCGCCCGAACAGCCGGGCGCTGGAGCCCACCGCGGCGCAGCCCCTGAACGTGACCCGGGCCCTGAGCGCCGCCCAGGCCGTCCCCAGCGTGCCTGCTGGATCCGACACCCGGCGGATAAAGCGCTTCGCCGCGAGGCCCGACGCCGCCCGCGCGGCCTCGGCGGAGGCCGTGTCCACCGTTTTCTCTACACCAGCGCCCGCTCGCGCCGGCGGACGGCTTCTGGCTGCCAGGCACGGTCCTTCGCGATGACGAAGTCGCCCATCACGAGGAAGTCGAGCCCGGACGAGTAGAACGTCCGGATTGCGTCCTTTGGCGTGCACACGATGGGCTCGCCGCGAAGGTTGAATGAGGTGTTCATGATCACCGGCGTCCCGGTGAGCTGGCTGAACTCGTTGATCAGCGTCCAGTAGCGCGGATTGGCTTCTCGGCTGACCGTCTGCACGCGGGCAGTGTTGTCCGCGTGAGTCACAGCGGGGATCTCTGACCGGCGCGAGGCAGGGACCTCGAACGTCAGCGTCATGAACGCCGCGTCGCGGCACCCTTCGAAGTAGTCGGACGCGGCCTCTTCGAGGCAGGAGGGGGCGAAGGGCCGCCAGCCCTCACGAAACTTGACGCACTCGTTGACGCGGTCCTTCATGTCCGGCCGGCGGGCATCCGCCAGGATCGACCGGTTGCCGAGCGCCCGCGGCCCGAACTCCATCCGGCCCTGGAACCAGCCCACGATGGCGCCGTCGGACAGCAGCCGCGCCACCTGCCGCTCCACATCCACAACGCGCGTCGCCGACAGCTTGTAGGCGCGAAGGACCGCCTCCAGCTCGCGCCCACTGAACTCCGGCCCGAGGTACACGTCGCGCAGGCGGTAGCGCGGCACCGGCTGGCCCAGCGCTCTGTGCGCGGCCAGGGCCGCGCCCACCGCGGTGCCGTCGTCGGTGGCCGCCGGCTGCACGAAGACGTCGTCTACCAGCTCGGACGCAAGGAGCCGGCCGTTGGCCTTCGAGTTCATGGCCACGCCGCCGGCCAGACAGACCTGGCGACAGCCTGTCAGCCGCACGCCCTCGCGCACGAGCTCGAAGATGGCGGCCTGAGTGGCCTTCTGTACAGACGCCGCGAGGTTTCGATCCGCGTCTGTGATCAGCTTCTCCGGGTCCCGCCGAGGTCCGAAGAGAGCCTCCAGCCGGCGGATGTCGTTCCAGTGCCGGCCCAGCACGAGGTGGGCATCCAGCTTGTAGCCGCCTGGCACGACGCGGAGGATGCGGCTCATGTCGTAGGTCGGCTCGCCATAGGCCGCGAGGCCCATCACCTTCCATTCGTCGCCGTGGCGCTCGAAGCCCAGCAGGTCGGTGAACGCTTCATAGAAGCTGCCAAGCGAGTTCGGCCAGTCGATGGTGCGGAGGCGCTTCAGAGACGCGTCCCTGGCGTGGTACAGACTGGTCGCCTGACGGGCCCCACGGCCGTCCACCACCACGACGAGCGCGTCCTCGAACCCGGAAAGCGCATACGTGCTCCAGGCGTGCGCGTCGTGGTGATCCACGAAGAGGACCTTCTGCCCGGCCATCACGGGGAAGCTTCGTCGGAGCGCACGAAGGCCGTTCCCGTGATACAGCTCTCGGGCGCCGGCGATGAATGAATCCACGAGCATCATCGGGCTGGGTGCCAGCCTGCCGGTGAGCTCCGCGGTCAGCGTGTGCAGTGGCGTGAGCCCGCCCCGGTTCCAGCCGAATGCGATCGCGTCGAGAGCGTTGAACGTCAGGCCCGCGAAGTCGAGGGCGGCAGCGATGGCCAGACGTGGGAAGCGCGCGTCCTTCTTGATACGCGAGAACCGTTCCTCTTCCGCAGCGAACACGAGCCGGCCGTCCTGGAACAGCGCCACCGATGAATCGTGGAGGTAGCAGTTGACGCCGAGCACGTTCATGGGTGACTCCTGAAACCTACGTGGCCGGCCATTCAGCCGGAATGGGTGTCCCTGCCGCCCGCCGGGCCAGATGTCCCGGGTCGGTGGGCGTCTCTCGCCATTCGCCGAGCCGCCGCACCTGCAGGGCGTGCCCTTCTGCGCCGGATGCCTCCAGCAGCGCGCGGGCTGTGTCGAGAGAGGTGAGGCACGGGATCCTGCGCTCCGTGGCCGCTTGCCGCAAGCCGGCCGCAGCGCCGCCCGAGCCGGCTACTTCGCTGGCCGTGGCGATCAAAAGACCGACGTCGTCACTTCGCACCGCCGCCAGGGCCTCGAGGTCCGTCAGCGCGCAGACGGTCAACCCGGCGGCGGCGAGCGCTACGGCCGTCTCGCCCGTCGCCAGCAGCTCGCAGCCGAGCCGGTCGAGGCCGTGCCCGATCGGCACCACCCTGGAGAGGTCGTCGCCGTCGACCGCGAGCAGGGCTGGACCCCGCACCGGCAGCGGGACTCCGGCCGCGATGAGCGCCTTACGAAGAGCCCCGGCGAGGTCCCTGTCCACGCCCATGACCTCGCCCGTCGACTTCATCTCCGGGCCAAGGATGGGGTCGACGCCTGGCAGCTTGGACATCGAGAACACCGGCGCCTTGACTGCGACGAGGGGCGGCGCCGCCACCAGGCCCGTTCGCCAGCCCAGGTCTGCCAATCGCTCGCCCAGTGCAGCGCGGCACGCCAGTTTCACCATCGGCACCCCGGTCACCTTGCTCAGGAATGGCACGGTCCGGGAGGCTCGGGGATTAACCTCCAGCACGTAGATCCGCGTGCGATGGAGCACGAACTGTATGTTGACAAGGCCCACGACCCCCAGAGCCCGCGCGATCGCGACGGTGTGGGCCACGATCAGGTCGGATTGCTCCTGGCTCAAGCCAGCGGCCGGGTAGACAGCCATCGAGTCGCCCGAGTGGACTCCTGCCCGCTCGACGTGTTCCATGATGCCTGGGACCACTACCGTCTCGCCGTCGCTTACCGCGTCCGTCTCCAGCTCGACCCCTTCCAGATACTTGTCAATCAGGACCGTTCCTCTGGGCAGGGCATCCACCGCCCACTCCATGTAGCGCCGCAGCTCGCCGGGGCCGCGGACGACCTGCATCGCCCGCCCACCCAGGACATAGGAGGGCCGGACGATGACGGGGTACCCGATGCGGTCCGCGATCAGATACGCCTCTTCGAGGGAGGCCGTCGTCTCGCCAGGTGGTCGCGGGATTCGCAGCCCCTCCAGCAGCGCCGCGAATCGGCGCCTGTCCTCCGCTGCGTCGATGGCGTCCACCGAGGTCCCGAGCGCGGGGATGCCCGCGGATTCCACGGGTTCGGCCAGGTTGACAGCCGTCTGGCCGCCGAACTGGAAGCACGCACCGCCCGCCCCCTCGGCACGGCCCACCTGGGCCACCGAGTCAGGGTCGAGCGGCTCGAAGTAGAGCCTGTCGGCCGTGTCGAAGTCGGTGGACACGGTCTCCGGGTTTGAGTTGACGAGCACCGCTCGGGCGCCGGCCTCCCTGAACGCCCACGCTGCATGCACGCTGCAGTAGTCGAACTCGATGCCCTGGCCGATACGGATCGGCCCCGACCCGACGACCAGCCGGGGCGCGGTCACTCCTCCGCTCCTGGCCTCGTCCTCCTCCTCCCACGCCGAGTAGTAGTAGGGCGTGGCGGCCTCGAACTCCGCGGCGCAGGTGTCCACGAGCTTGTAAGTGGGACGGCCCGGGGCCACCGGCCAGCCCGCAATCTCCGCGATGGCGGCGTCAGCGAAGCCGGTGCGGCGGGCGCGCAAGACCATCTCGGCGTCGGGCTTCACGGCCGCCGCCAGCTCGCGCTCCATGGCGACGATGGCTGCCATCCGGTCCAGGAACCAGACGTCGATGCCCGTGCGGGCGCTGAGCTCGCCAGGGCTGGCTTCCGAGCGCAGCGCGCGCAGCAGGGCGAAGAGGCGCTGGTCGGCGGGCCGTTCGACCAGGTCGGGGTCGGCCAGCTCCGCCTCCGCCGGCGTCCGCTGCTCCAGTGACCGCAGCGCCTTGACCAGCGCTGCCTCGAACGTCCGCTCGATCGCCATCACCTCGCCGGTTGACTTCATCTGCGTCCCCAGCCAGCGGTTCGCATCCGGGAACTTGTCGAAGGGCCACCGCGGCACCTTCACGACCACGTAGTCGAGGGCCGGCTCGAAAGCGGCGAATGTCCGTCCGGTGACCTGGTTCCGGATCTCGTCCAGCCGCCTGCCCGCCGCCACCTTCGCGGCCACGCGCGCGATCGGATAGCCGGTCGCCTTTGACGCCAGCGCCGACGACCGTGACACTCGAGGGTTCACCTCGATCACGAAGTACGTCGAGCTGCACGGGTCGAGCGCGAACTGGATGTTGCAGCCGCCCTCGATCCCCAGGGCCCGGATGATCCGCAGGGCGGACGAGCGCAGCATCTGGTGCTCGCGGTCCGACAGTGTCTGCGCCGGCGCCACCACCACGGAGTCACCGGTGTGGACCCCCATCGGGTCCAGGTTCTCCATGTTGCAGACGGTGATGCAGGTGTCGCCGGCGTCACGCATCACCTCGTACTCCAGCTCCTTCCAGCCCCAGAGCGAACGCTCCACGAGCACCTGCCCGATCGGCGACGCCGCCAGCCCGCCTCGCACGAGGTGCTCGAGCTCCGCCTCGCTCCGCGCGAAGCCGCCACCCGTGCCGCCCAGCGTGTATGCGGGCCGCACCACCAGCGGCAGACCGATCTCGTCGCAGAACTCCAGGGCCGCCTCCACCGACTCGCAGACCCGCGACGGCGGCACCGGCTCTCCGATCTCCAGCAGGAGCTGCTTGAACGCCTCTCGGTCCTCCGCCATCCGGATCGTCTCGGCGTTCGCGCCCAGCAGCTCGACACCGTACTCGGCCAGGACACCCCTGTGATGCAGCTCCATGGCCAGGTTGAGCCCAGTCTGGCCGCCCAGGGTCGGCAGCAGGGCGTCAGGGCGCTCTCTGGCGATCACCTCACGCATGCTCTCCACCGTCAACGGCTCGACGTAGACGGCGTCGGCCACCTCCTCGTCGGTCATGATCGTGGCCGGGTTGGAGTTGACCAGGACCGTCTCCACCCCTTCTTCCCGAAGCGCCTTGCAGGCCTGAGTGCCCGCGTAGTCAAACTCCGCGGCCTGCCCGATCACTATCGGCCCCGACCCGATGATGAGCACGCGCCGGGACCGCGCCGGCCGCCGCCGGCCGGGAACGGCCCGCAGTGGGGGCCGGCCGGAGGCGACCATCTCGACGAACTCGTCGAAAAGGTGCTGGTTGTCGGTGGGTCCGGGGCAGCCCTCGGGGTGGTACTGAACGCCGAACGCGGGTAGTGAGCGGCTGGCCAGGCCCTCGACCGACCCGTCGTTCAGGTTCACGTGCGACACAAGAAAGTCGCCTTCGGGAACTGAAGCGGCCAGCACCTGGAATTCGTGGTTCTGGCTTGTGATGGAAACACTGCCGGTGACGAGATGGCGGACCGGGTGGTTGGCACCGTGGTGCCCGAAAGGCAGCCGGCCGGTCTGCCCCCCGATCGCGCGCCCCAGCACCTGGTGGCCGAGGCAGATGCCGAACAGCGGGAAGCCGTGGCGCAGAGCCTCCCGGCACAGCTCGACGGGAGCGTCCAGTACGGCGGGGTCACCGGGGCCGTTGGAAAGCAGGAGGCCCTCGGCGCCGGCAGCCTGCACGTCACCCCACGTCGCGGTGTGCGGAAGCACCACGACCCGGCAGCCGCGCGAGCGGAGTGCGCGCAGGATGTTGCGCTTGACCCCGTAGTCCACCACCGCGATGGTCATACCGCGGGCCTCGGCCATGCGTCGGGGCCTCAGCTCTTCGGGTAGCGGTTCCAGCCACTCCTCGGCCTCCCGGCGGGAGACCTCGGCCACCAGGTCCTGCTCGGACAGGGGCGTCACCCTTGTGGCCAGCTCGGCCAGCTCGTCCAGGCGGCTCTGCGAGGGCGGCTCCGGCTCGGGGCAGATCACGGCACGCAGCGCGCCGTGCGTGCGCAGGTGCCTGGTCAGCGCTCTCGTATCGATCTCGTGGATTCCGGGAATGCCGTTGCGCCACAGGTAGTCGTCGAGCGACACCAGCGCCGCGCGGTGGCTAGGCTCGGTGCATGCCCAGCGCGAGATGAATGCCCTGGCCCAAGGACGTTGCGACTCGGCCACGCCGGCGCTGACGCCGTAGTTGCCCTGCAGCGGGTAGGTCATGCAAACCATCTGGCCGGCGTAGGAGGGATCCGTCAGCACCTCCTGATAGCCGGTCATCGCGGTGTTGAAGACCACCTCGCC
This sequence comes from Candidatus Dormiibacterota bacterium, assembly GCA_035259145.1. Taxonomy (GTDB): domain Bacteria; phylum Chloroflexota; class Dormibacteria; order Dormibacterales; family Dormibacteraceae; genus CF-161. The sequence continues at coordinate 9,165 of DATFWQ010000028.1, forward strand.
CTGGCCCAGGACAGCGGCGCCCAACCCCCTGCCGACGAAAGCGCGACCGTCCTCCAGCACCAGGGCCGCGAAGGCCGGCCGCTCCTTCCGACCAGGGGGAGGGCAGGGGTGGGCGGCGAGACTCCCCTGCTCAGGCACGTGCCGCGACCGGTTCCATCTCCTGGGTCAGCACCGCCTGGAGCGTGGGGTTCTTTGCGATCACGTGGTCCCCCAGCACCAGGAAGTCCATGCCCGAGGAGTAGAAGGTGCGGACCGCGTCCTTAGGAGTGCAGACGATCGGCTCACCGCGCAGATTGAAGGACGTGTTCATAACCACCGGCACGCCCGTCACACGGTCGAAGGCCGCGATCAGCTCCCAATAGGCCGGGTTCACGTCCCGCCGCACCGTCTGCACACGCGCGGTGTTGTCGGCGTGCGTCACGGCCGGAATGACACCTCGCTTCTCGGGCTTGACGTCGAAGGTCAGGATCATGAACGGCGACGAGTGCGCCGGCCGGAAGAACTCGGCCGCCCGTTCGGCCAGGCATGAGGGCGCAAAAGGCCTCCATCCCTCCCGGAACTTGATGCACTCGTTGACGCGGTTCTTCATGGCTGGGTCACGCGGGTCGGCGAGGATCGAGCGGGCGCCGAGTGCGCGCGGGCCGAACTCCATGCGTCCCTGGAACCAGCCGATGATGTGACCGGCCGCCAGCAGACGCGCGGTCACCCCCGCCAGGTCAGCCGGCTGGACGGCCGGCAGCTTGTAGGCGCTGATCGCCTGCTCGATCTGAGATCGGGTGACCTCCGGCCCCAGGTACACGTCCTCGAGCTCGTACAGGGGGACGTCCCGACCCAGCCGGCGGTGGGCCGCCAACGCGGCTCCGACAGCCGTGCCGTCGTCGGTCGCGGCGGGTTGGATGAAGATGTCGTCTACGAGACCGGCTGCCAGCACCTTGCCGTTCGCCTTCGAGTTCATCGCCACCCCCCCGGCAAGGCAGAGGTTCTTGCTGCACGTCAACCGAACGCCCTCCGTAACCAGCGCGAACAGCGATTCCTCGGTCGCCTGCTGCACGGAGGCCGCCAGGTTTCGATCGTCGTCGGAGATGGTCTTCTCGGGGTCGCGGCGTGGCCCGAAACGAGCGGTCAGGCAGGAGAGGTCGCCGTAGGCACGGCCGCTGAGACGGCGGCCGGCGGCCGCGTAGCCGCTGGCCCTGACGCGCAGGAACTCGCTGAGGTCGTGGGTGGGCCGGCCGTAGGCGGCCAGGCCCATGACCTTCCACTCGTCGTTGTTGCGCTCGAAGCCGAGCAAGTCGGTGAAGCTCTCGTAGAAGACACCGAGCGAGTTCGGGTAGGCGATCGCCCTGAGCCGCCGCAGGGCCTGGCCCCTGGCGTGGTAGATGGTCGTGGACTGCCAGGCGCCCCAGCCGTCCACCACGAGGACGAGCGCGTCATCGAAGCCGGACAGCGCGTAAGCGCTCCAGGCGTGAGAGTCGTGATGATCGACGAACGTGACCCGCTCGCGCGGGACCGGCCCGAACCTCTCCACCAGGTCGGCGACGCCCCCGCGGTGCCGGAGCTCGCTGGCCAGGTGGTAGAGCTGGGCCTGCGTCCAGCCGCGGCTGCGCGGCAGCCGTCCCAGAAGAGACTGCCGGATGGTGTGCAGCGGCCCTAAACCGGGGCGGTTCCAGCCGAACGCGATCGCATCCAGATCTGCGAAGCGCACGCCACCGTGGTCGAGCGCGGCCTGGATCGCAAGCCGCGGGAAGGACTTGTCCTTCTTGATCCGTGTGAATCGCTCTTCAGCGGCGGCAAAGACAACGCGACCGTCGAGCATCAGCGCGGCGGAAGAGTCGTGCGCGTGGAAGTTGATTCCGAGGACAGCGTTCGACATCGGGTCGTTGACCAGCCAACGCTAGCCGCCTCACACCTCCGGAATGAATGGGCAGGATCCAGCCTCGGGTCGCGATGAATCATCGGACCTGGGGCGCTTGTCCCGAGGCGCTCTGCGGGGCGTCAGTCCGGCGCCGGCCATGGCGATCGGGCCCTGACCATATGTGAACGAGGGAGGGGCCACTCGACGGCCCCATGAAGTACGGTGTTCGCCGTGCATCGGGTGAACCGGGAGCAGTGGCCGCTCGCGGGGGTCCGGGAGGACCGCCAGCGGCTGGCTTGCCTGGTCCCGGGCTCCGACGAGGACTTCGACCTCCTGTACCGCCTCACCTTCGATCGCATCCGGCAGACCTGCCTGGTCGTACTGGGAGGCGACCCCGCCGCAGCGGAGGACTGCGCGCAGGACACGTACGTGCGCGCCTATCGCGCCTGGCCTCGCTGGCGTCCCCAGGCCCCGGTCGAGGTGTGGCTGCATCGGATCGCCGTAAATGTGGCGCGCAGTTACCGGCGCCGCCGCATGTGGCGGCACCTCCCGCTCCTGACCGACCGCGCCGCCCGGCCCCAACCGCTCGATGAGACGTTCGTCGTGATGCGCGCACTGTCCACGATCTCCATTGCCGACGCGACCGCGCTGTTGCTGCGCTACTACCACGGCTACTCAGGGGAGGAGATCGCGGCCGGCCTGGGCGTCCCCGCCAGCACCGTTCGGGGCCGGATCGTCCGGGCGAGGTCCCAGCTCCGGCGACTCCTCGCCGAGGAGAGGTCGTCAACGCCGGAGCTTCCTGGGTTTAGAGGGATGAAGTGAGTGACCTCGAGCCGGACGGCTTCGATCTCGAGTGGACTCAGGCCCTGGTAAAGGAGCTTGACAGGACCCCGATAGCCCCCCGACTGCCGTGGGGCCGCTACGCGGTCGTTCAGTCCCGACGGTCATCGGACTGGGGCATGCAGAGCCGCCCGGCCGCTGCGGTGGCGGTGCTCGTCGCCCTCGTCAGTCTCGCCATCCTCGTGGCCGGCGGGATGGGGCGCTTCTTCCTCCGGCCCGGGCACGCGCCGGCCGGCTCCGCGCACGTCCAGCAGACAAGCGAGACGCTCCAGCCGGCGACGGCGTCGCCGAGCAGGCCCGCCCTGGCCCCGATCGTCACCACACGGGTCGGCGCGTATGCCTTCAACTGGAACGGCACGCCTGCGGCGCCACAGGCATGGACGCCGGGCGCGGTCAACGACTGGGACGTCATTGCGACCAGCGACTTCCCCAGCGAGCAGGGCGGCAGCATGGAGGGCGGCTACGGGGCGGACTGCTCGCCGCCGCCGGCCTCGCATCCGGTCAGGGCACTGGCCGACTCGGCCTACATCTGCCATGACCGGCTGATGACCGCCATCAACGGCGGGGGAGACGCGCCCAAAATCTACGGCGGCGTCTTCTTCTCACCGGCGCACCTCGCGGACTTCAGCGGCGGCACCTCCTCGATCAGCTGGCAGGTCTCGACCCAACGCAGCTCCGCCACCGACTGGTGGGACGTCTGGCTCACGCCGATCGACGAGAACCTGGTCGCGCCGGTAGGTACCGGCGAGGCGCCGGCCTTCAACGGACCGCCGGCCGACGCCATCCACGTCCGTGTGGACAACGGCACCTGCCCTGGCTCCGGGCAGCCGGGAGCGCTGGGGACCGTGAACGGTGTGCCGATCGGCACCATCTTCGACGTCGAGGTGTACACGAACCACAGGTCGAGGAGCATCGGTGGGCCCCGGGCGCCGCCATGCCTGGAGTCGACGCAGGGACGCATCGGACCAGGGACGCTCAGCAGCCTCCGATTGGAGGTGTCCCAACGCCGCGTGAAGTTCTCTGCCGCCAGCGCCACCGGGGCGCCGGTGGTCTATGCTGACGCGCAGGTCGACCTGCCGTTTCGGCAGGCCGTCGTGCAGTTCGCACACCACAGCCTGGACCCGGCCCAGGCCTGCACTGGGGGCGGCCACTGCGGCCCTAACACGTACCAGTGGTCCAACGTGTCGATCAACCCGTCGACGCCGTTCACGATGCTTCGGCCCAACGGCGTCGCCACCATCCACGGCCAAGCAGCGACACTGCGGCTTCCCCAGCCGGCGCCCGCGGGCGCTCACCTTCGCTTCTACGCGTTCGGATCGATCGCGGTTGGATTCGACGGGCACCCGGCTCAGGCGGCCGTTCCCCAGCGGGGCCAGCAGCCGGGCACCGGCGAGGCGAGCTACTGGACCTCCATCCCTGAGGGGACGACCACCATCGCCGTGAGCGGCTCGGGGGCCGGCGGGCTGCCCTGGTGGGTGCTCGACGTATCGGTATGGGCTCCAGGCCCCTAGACACACGGCATTTTTGGGCCTTGGTCGAGGGTCAGCGTTTTCGGCCTGACCGGGGTTTGGAGGGTTGGGCACTAAACCAATGCTGAGGAGGTCAGCGACTGATGAACAGCCGATCGCAACCCGGCGACCCCCGGCCGCAACCCGAGGCTGGGCCTGGGCCCCAGCCCCCAGTTCGGGCGCGCCGGGCCCGCGTGCGCCGGCTCGGGCTGCTGCAGCTCCTGGCGGCGCTGACCGTCGGCGCCCTGGTCGGCGTTCTCGTCGCTACCGACCACCTCAGGGTCCGGCCGGCCGGCGAGGTGGCCCAGCCCACACCCGCCGGGCAGGCCGCTCGCGGCAGCATACGGGGTGAGGTCCGCGAGCCGCCGACGGCTGCGCCGGTGGTGCCGCCGGGGCTGAAAAACGACATCGATCCGACGCTGCCTCCGCCTGCCAACCTGCAGACCACGGGCCTTAACTCGACAATCAGGGTCAACTGGACACCCGCTTCGGACTCCAGGGTGGCCTGGCAGCTCGTCTCCGTCTGGGACGGAGCGACTCTGATGGGCGAGAAGGTGCTGAGCGCCACGACGACGGCAGCCGATGGCAACGGGCTCCAGCCCGACCATGCGTACACGGTGGCCGTCCAGTCCATGAGCGCCAGCGGCAAGTTCTCCAATCCGCTCATGAGCCGAGCCGGGACGGACCGCCAGAGCGCGATGCGCAGCGCGATCTTCTTCGACAATCTCGAGGAGAACGCACCTGGGCCGCTGGACCCCAACTACTTCGACGTGCGCCTGCGCGATGGGGAGACGACGCCTGCGGGCGTGGACGACCGGGCGCGCGTGTTCGTCTCTGAGCACCACTTTCACACCGAGATCATCAGCGGGACCGGCGACGCAGCGGTCATGATCCGGCCCCGCGGCATCTTCGACTTCAGCAACCGCGTCGGGACGTTCCAGTTCGAGGTCGACATGGCCGGGGTGCAGTCGATCCCGGGCAAGTGGTTCGAGATCCACCTGTCCCGCCACGCACCGACCGACGCGCAGTTCTTCGGGCTGGCCACCAATGAGAACGACACCTATCCGGACGATCTGTCGTTCTCGGTCGCCCGGTCGATAAACGCCGCAGAACCGAACCACGTCCAGACGGCTGCCATCGGCGTCAACGCGGGCGGCTTCCAGCGGATGTTCGAGGGCCGGGCGGACAACTACACGCCCAAGAACGTGCGCGTTCCCGTCGTGCTGAAAGTGTCGACCACCTCAGCCGAGATGTTCATCAACGGCGCGTCCGTGGTTCGCGCCACCGGCTTCACCCTGCCTTTCACCAAGGGCGAGTGGACGATCACGCACCGGGCGTTCTACGCTCCGCGATCGCCGGCGTTTCCCGCGTTCCTTCAGCTGATCCACTGGCAGACCGTCCAGTTCGACGGCCCCGATGGGAGCTTCAGCCCTGTGCGGAAGACGTACCTGGCCCCGGGCTGTCCGGGCGTGAAGATCGCCTTCCGGTTCGACTGCACTGTGGACGCCAACAGCGCGATCCACGTCAATATCCCGGACGCGGTCGGCGGCATCGCGTCGGCCCGGCTCCTGTTCAACCCGTTCGACACCGGCGGGTGCGACCACGGCGCCTATACGGTGAACGCTGTGGTAAACGGCCACACGATCTCGGTGCCGACCCAACCCGCCACCCCGGAGGGGCAGGGTGAGCACTGCTACGACCACAACCTGGCCTCCATCGACATCCCCGCCAGCTGGTTGAAGCAGGGCGACAACATCGTCAGGGTGGGGCGCCAGGCGGACCAGCTCGAGATCGAGGCAGCGTTCAACACGCCACGTACCATCGCCCATCCCACGTTCGTCCCGTCGCCGATCCTCGCGGTGACCAACGACAACCTGCTGACCGGCCGGCCGGCCGGTGCCAGCACCCTGGACCTGACTACGTACCTGTTCAGCCAGGGCGGAGACACGCCGATCAACTACGCGGTCGGCAACAAGACCGGCGCGCAGACCCCCTGGCTCAGCCTCATGACGCCGAGGTCTGGCACCCTCACCTCGCTCGCCACCGGCGGCTCGCTGATCCCCATCACGGTGCGGATCGACTTCAGCAAGGCCAACGAGGAGCCCGGCAACGTGATACCGGCCATCCTCGAGGTGACCGGCGGGGTGTACGTCGCCATCGCGTACGATCGGACCGGCCCTACGTACCACTACGCGATCAAGACGTTCTCACCGCTGATCACAGAGTTCGACAAGGCGGCGATCCCTGACTACCATGGCACCGGCACGGGGCTCGTCAACCCCGCCATCCGGCCGTGAGCTGACCTCTCTCCTCCCATCTCCTCAGGAACGGCGCCCGCGGGCGCCGTCGCCGTTTCGAGAGTCAGCCCCGCAGCGGGCGGGCCGAGATTGTCAGGGAGTTATACAGGAGGCCGGCGAGGACGCCGCCCGTCAGCGCGTTCAGCGCCCGCTCCGGCTGGCGCAGATGAAATGTGCGGCGCGGGTACATGCACCTGACGTGGGCGTAGCCGGCGATCTGGAAGAGCTCACGCACCGTCCGCTCGGTGAAGAACCGGAGGTGACTGTTGGACATGATGCCCGGACCGTCCACGTAAGTCCAGCGTCCAAGCGCGAGCTTCACGATGACCCGTATCTGCCGCACGTTGGGAACGCTGACGACCACCACGCCAGAGGCCGTCAGGAGCTGACGGACCGAGCGGAGGACCGTCCAGGGGTCACGCAGGTGCTCCAGGCAGTCGGCGAACGCCACCACGTCAAAGGCATGGGCGAACTCGGGAGGCCACTCCGCGGCCTCAACGTCTATCAAGACGACGTCGTCCAGAAGCTGGCGAGCCGCCTTCACGACGCCTGCATCATGGTCGACGCCTACCACCCGGAGCCCGCGCCGGCGGAGTCCCGCGAACCCGCCGCCGGTGCCACAGCCGACGTCCAGCAGCGAGCGCGCGCCTGGTGGTATCGCGCAGTACATGTCCCACCGTTCCCCGCTGGTCTCCAGGCGCTCTACGAGGGCGAACTCGCGGCTCATCCCTCTCGCGGCGTCCCAGTCACCACGATTTCTTTGTAGCACGCGTCGCTGCTCCGAGTTCGCACACCGTGATGGTGGGCATCGACATCGGGTGGTTGTCCGCGACGTGGAGGCGGCCATCGATCGCCAGACTCCTGACACGGCGTGGTCGTAATCGGGCCGCCGGCAAACGTCAAAGTGCCCGCGACCGCGACCACGTCCAGTTGTGATTGGAGCTGTAGTTCCAGAGAGTGCCGGCGCAGATGCCGACCACGTTGGCCAGCAGGTAGTGCACGCCGGCCAGCTCGTGGAGCGCCGCCAGCACTCCGACGCTCAGCAGCAGCCCGCCAAGCGTCAGGAGGTTGTAGGAGGCAAACCGGCGCGGCCACGGCGCCCCGTGCGAACCAACCACGCCACGGAACGTCCAGCGGTCGTTCAGCATGAAGTTCGAGGCGATGGCACACTCCGTGGCGATGGCGGCCGCGAGCACTGGCGGCAGGTGCAGCCGTTCAACCAGAGCCAGCAGGATCGCGTTGTTGACCAGGACGCCAGAGCCGCCGACGAGCGAGAAGCGGAGCAACCGGGCGCCGTGCAGCCCCAGTTCCAGGCGGAGCCAGCGTCCGACCCACAGCGAGGCCGCCGCGATCACGTGCGGGCGAACGTCTCGAGGCGAAGCCTCAGCACCATCGCCCAGGCTTCCAGGAAGATCCGCCACGTCATCTTGGAGCGCCCGGCCGCCCGGTTCGGAAAGACGATCGGGACCTCGACCAGGCGCAGGCCGGCTCGGTGGCACATGTGGTTGACTTCGACCTGGAAGGCGTAGCCGCGAGAGCGCACGGCGCCCAGGTCGACACGGAGCAGCGCCCGCCTGCTGAAGCACTTGAACCCGCCCGTGCAGTCCCAGACCGGGATGCCCAGGAGTGCACGGGCGTACAGGCTGCCCAATCGTGAGACCAGGCGCCGCAAGGGCGAACGGGCGACCGCCTGTCCTCCCACCACGCTACGAGACCCGATGACGACGTCGGCGGCTTCGGCTGCGGCGATGAGGCTGCCCAGGTCCTCCACGCGATGCGAGAAGTCGGCGTCCATCTGGACTATGTATTCGTATTGACGTGCCAGGGCATACCGAAACCCCGCCAGGTACGCCGTCGCGAGACCCCCCTTCCGCTCCCGATGAATGACGCTGACACGAGGCTCTCCCCGAGCCAGGCCATCGGCGATCTCCCCGGTGCCGTCCGGGGAGTTGTCGTCCACGATCAGCACGTCCAGATCGGGCCGCGAGATGAGGATTCGGCTCACGAGCCGCTCCAGGTTCTGACGCTCGTTGTAGGTAGGGATGACCACCACGGAGCGGGCGGGACGGCCCGATCGCTCTCGATCGCGCTCTGCAGCCTCCGACACGCCGAGCTCGCCGACGATCATGAAGATGTCTTACCTTGTCCTCCGCAACCGGCCCAATCGGCAACACCGATCGGTTGGTGGTACGTCTTGCTCGTTGCCTCGCGGACGCGTCCCACCGCGGGCTCCCAACAGTCCCAGGCCACATGGGGCACGGCGGACCCCCGGCCAGGGCGTGTCCTGGGCCGCTCGCCGGCGGGCCCATTGCGCGCACAGACGCGACACGGCTGTAGTGGAACTGATGAGTTCGCCCCCCGTTCGCGCGCTGCGCGCGGTGGCGACCGATCCGGCAGCTGCGGGGACCTCGCCAGGGCCCGATGTGGCTGCGCAACCGGCGCCCGCCGCAGAAGGACGAAGCCACACCGCTCGCCTCTGGCTCGCGGCCGCGCTGGGGGCCACCGCCCTCGGGCTGACACTCCGAATCGTGGGGCTGGCCGACGGCCTCCCCTATCACTTCCACTGGGACGAGCCGACAATCATGAATCGCGTCATCCGAATGGGTGGCGGCGAGCTGAATCCCCACTTCTTCTACTATCCGACGCTCTTGATGTACGCGCTGCTGGCGGCGCAGGGAGCTCTGTACGCGGTCGGGCACGTGCTCCATGCGTATCCATCGACCAACGACTTTGCGGTGGCCTACCTGACAGACTCAACGGCTTCGTACGTCGTGGGGCGGATCCTGGTTGCCTCACTGGGAGCGGCAACAGTGTTCCTCACATACGTGCTGGGCCGCCGCTACCTGTCGCCTGCCGCCGGACTGATCGGCGCCGTGCTTCTCGCCGTATCGCCGGTGCACATCGGCAGCTCCCACTTCGTCACCAACGACGTCCCCATGGCCTTTTTCGCGGTGCTCGCCTGCGTCCTCCTCTGGAACGTGTACGAGCGGGGGCGGGGGTCCGACTACATTGCCGCCGGTGTGGTCATCGGCCTGGGGGTGTCCACCAAGTACCTGCCCGTCGTCCTGCTGGTGTCACTCGGCCTCGCCCACGCGTTCCGTCTCAAGAACAAGACGGGGTCATGGCGTGCCGTCGGGCATGGCTGGCACTGGCCGGCAGCGGGCGTCCTCTACGCATTCCTGGCCTTCGCTCTCACCTCGCCGTACGTGCTCCTCGACTGGCGTGCGGCAGTCCACGATTACCAGGTACAGGGGTCCCTCAGCGCCGCGGCCGGCTGCACGAGCTGCGGCCTCAACTTCGTGCCCTACCTGACGCAGACGCTGGGCTGGAGCGTCGGCTGGATCGTCTACCTGCTGGCGTTGGTCGGCCTGGCGTCCCTCGCCTGGACCCGGGGCGAGGCCCTGCGCCGCGGCATCCTGCTGGCCTCGTTCCCGGCCATGCTCTTCCTCCTGGTGGGGTCCGAGCGGCAGCCATGGGCGCGGTGGCTCGTCCCGATCGCACCGTTCGCCTGTCTCGCGGCCGGCGCGGTGCTGTGGACGGCGATCCGGCGAGCCGCCTCCGGGCGGACAGTTGCCCGATACTTCCCGACCGGGCTTCCCACGCCTGCGCTGCTGGCGATTACGGCCGCGATGACGGTGATCGCGGCTGCTCAGCCGGCATTCGCCTCGGGCCGCTTCGACAGCTCGCTCTTGATGGAGGATCCCCGCACGCAGGCGGCCTCATGGTTCGAGAGCCGCGTTCCCGATGGGACGACGGTGGCCGTCCAGCCGATGCTCGACCGCTATTTCTTCACGGCGCAGCTGCCGACCGACGCCCAGCTCCTGGACCTGGAGGGTTACCTTCCGCCGACCAGGGCGAACCTGCGGGATGTGGTGGACCGCGAATACCACAAGCGCCCGGTCTACCATGAGGCCAAATTCAGTTACAGCCTCCAGGCGCTGCGTGTCCAGGGAGTCCGGTACGTGGTGATCAGCTCAGCCCACTACCACAACATCGATGTCGCCGGCGAGGACCGTCTCTACGCTGAGCTGCGCAGCCAGACACGCCTGGCGGCGCGTTTCACCCCCCCGATCCAGCTTCCCGACGCCGACAACTATCCCGTGTCGATGCCGACCATCACGGTCTACGAGATCGTCGGGCCGCCCGCCTGACAGCGGCAGGGAGCCTGCTCTCGGTTCGCC
>DATFWQ010000029.1:0-4239 GCA_035259145.1 Candidatus Dormiibacterota bacterium
ATGACCCGCCGCATCCAGAGGCAAGCCACATACTCGGCCAGCCTCCGCGGCGGCGTTAACTCTTCAACTCTTCTTACCCGCCCATCCGGCAAACAGTGTCTCATGCCACTGCGCGGCTGAAAGCCGACGCTGCCTTCAGCAGGGCTGCGGCCGCGAGCAGTGCCATGGCCACGCCGAATTCCTGACTCACGACACTAGTTATTGTCGGATCGCCAAGGCAATTACGGGCGTTGAACCTGCCACCGCAGCCATGTCCATCGGCGGCGACTTGCGTTTCCCGGTTCTCTGCAAAGCTCGGGCGCCATCGCTGGTGACCCCACCAGTAGAGCCTGGATCCTGATCTTGGCTCTCACCGCTCTCGACCCCCGCGCGATATCCGGCCATACCTGACCGCTCCCCCAAGCAAGCTGAACCCCAAGGCTCCGCACGACCTCCGTGACCGGTTCAGGCGGGCGACCAGCGGGCCGATGGGCCACGGCATGAGGTGCAACTCAGGGTCCACGATCACCTCGGGCTCGACGAGCCGGATGACGCGGCGCGCGTGCACATCTGGCACTCACCAGCGGCGAGGATGTTCTTCAGCCAATCGACCTCTGATCCGGCGGTGAGGGCGAACAGGTAGTGGTCGCCGCGACGGATCACGTTGGTGAGCGTGGTTCAGGTGCGGCCTGACCGGCTGCCGACATGGGGCGGTCCTCCGGTCGGAGCTACCCGCCGACGCTCGTCGAGCACGTCTTCGGCGGGGCCCTCCTACGGACCATCTCATGGGTTTGGACATCGACCCCATATCCGCCGTCGAAATCGTGGTGCGGGCAGAGGCGGCGCTGCATCCGGAGAGCGGGTGATGCACTGCCCCCGGCCCCAACAGCCGCAACCTCGACGACGTTTGTCAATCCGAGAGCCGCAAGCGCCTAAGCAGCCTGCGGTTCATACGTGAGGATCACCAGGCCGCCCGGGCTGCAGCGGCTATCAATCAACCTCATGACGCCGCTTGGACCTCCTTCGCGGAAGAGCCGCTTGCCGCTACCAACGACAACCGGATGCAGCCACAGCTGGTACTCATCGACAAGCTGGTCAGCCATCAGCGTCTGGGCCAGTCCCGAACTGCCGGGGACGAGAATGGGCTTGCCAGACTGCGCCTTGAGCTTTGGAACTTCAGCGGGAACGTCCCGGATGATCGTGGTCCCCGTCCACTCCGCCTTGTCGAGCCTGGTCGAAGCGACGTACTTGGGCTGAGTATTCAGGGCATGGGCGATCAGGTCGCCTTTGTCAGTCACGTTGGGCCAGTATGCCGCCCAGATCTCGTAGGTAAGGCGTCCCAGCAAAAAAGCTCCGGCGGTTTGATAGAGGTCGGTGTTGTAACGCCGGTGGTCGGGCATCAGAGGCTGCGTCCAGCCCCCGGCTTCAAATCCGCCCTCGCGGTCCTCGCCGGCATGTCCCGGCCCCTGGACCACACCATCCAGTGACACGTACTCGGCGACGACGAGCTTTCGCATCGCTAGCCCTCGAAGAATTCGATCAAAACCGGGGCCATCGCGTTGTGATCGACGTTGTGGGGCTGACCGTCGATTGTTCGGCGCTGGGCATTCGGAAGTATTGAGGCGATGGCGTTTGCGGTCGCAGTCAGCCACGATGTCTGCCCCCCGTCGAGGACCAGGGTCGGAACCTTGATCGACGCGATCTTTGTCCTCGGGATGGAGTAGTCGCCCATCATGGTCGTCTCATAAATCAGCGTGTGCGCGAGCGACTCTTGAGAGGGAAACCATGGCGCGAGGTGCATCTGGGCCACGAACTCAGCTGGCATTCCAACTGCTTCGCTCATGAATAGCTCTACCATCTCGCGCCGGCGACCCTCCGCCAGCAGGGACTTTAGCCGCGACAGGTAATCCGGCGCCAGCTTTGGCCGAGTACCATCGACAAAGAATGGCGGCTCCCAGATGACAAGTCTTTTGATCTTGGGGGCGAGCCCGCCGGCTGCGGCAAGGAGGGAAAGGACGGCGCAGCCAGAGGTGCCATATACAAAGGCCGGGGCGCCTGCCTCACTGAAAACGGTATCGAGATCTTCGATCTCGCGCTCGATCGCATACGGCTCTTCGTTACCGCTCTCGCCGTGACCGCGCCGGTCGTAGTTGAAAACGGTGAACTTAGTCGACAGCAATTCGGCCAAGGGCCCCTGCTGTGACCGATCGCCCAGGATGCCGCCAACGATGACGACCGGTGGTCCCTTGCCCAGCTTGTCGAAGGCAATTGGCGTCCCGTCTGTGGATATCAATCTGCCTGACATGTCAACCTCCTGGTCCCACACGAAGCTCATAAATTCGCTCTCGCGAGCGCAGTCACGGCTGAGATCCAGGCCCAGCCGAGCACCACTGCAACCGCAAACGCGAGAATCACAGCGGCCGCCACCGGTCGAGGACCATTGGATCCGACCACAATTCCGACGAACGCAGCCAGGTAGATCACGCCGGTGGCCAGGGAGTAGGCCGCCCAACCTCGCCGCCCGAGGCCGGCGAATCGACGACTCATAACGATGCAGGCCGCGATCAACCCCAGGAAACCGATGGCACCTGAAACCAGGTGCATCACCCCGTGCCAGCTGACCCCTCGATAATCTGCCGGGGTTCCCGGAGGGAATCCGAGCGCAGGGTCGGCCGTGAAGACCCCTGCAGCAACAAGGCCCACGCCGTATAGACCCAGCAGCCGCGGTGCCCACGTCCTACCCCGGCCCGTCTGAATCGCTTGCGACAGCCCGACGGCAGCGCCGATGGTTAGCAGGCCGGTGGCGATGAGGAGCAGGATATGCACCCATCCCCAGTTCCCGTTGGCCATGATGCTGAGGTCGTGACGTGTCACGTCGAAGCCCGGCCTCGTGAGTATCTCGATCGCACCCACGACGATGTAGATGGGTCCGGCGACAATTCCTCCTGTCAGCAACGCGGTCGTCAGTCTCGCGTCGCCGGCAGCAGCCACAGGGCTTACACGGTCCATGTCGTCGGAGCCTATCAGGCCAATGGCTTTGCAGAAAGGGCCAATTCTGTTACGTCAACGATGCCATTGGTCGCCCATCTCACGTCGCCGGTCGAACAGAAGAGGCGCGGCCAATGCCAAGCGCGTGAACGCCAGCCTGGGAATCGCGATAAACCAAACGCATCCGCTATCGCGATAAACCAAACGCATCCGCTGGTCGGGCTGGCCACCTCCGGCCAGGGGGCCGAGGCAGTCTTCCATGCGATCTGGAGGCCGTGAGCGGAGATCGATGTTGCGCCGCTCGGCCCGCGGGCGCGAGCTGATGTCGCGCTTAGTGAAGACCTTGCACGATGGGTATCGGACTGTGCGCGGGTTGATGAACAGCCGGGCCCCGATCCCCCGACCGAGGCGGCGATCAGTCGCGCACTGCCCAGGCCGGCCGGGGCGATCCCTCCTCGTCGGGCCGCCGCCCTCCTCATCGGTCCCCTATCGCGTCACGTTGGGTCAGGGCCACCGGGCCGATGCGGAAGCCTCCGCGTCAACTGGGCCGGCGTTCGAGATGATTGTCCGCAGGGCGCTGGCCAGGGCTTCTGCTGACGGGGCGCGGTCCGGGTCGACCAGCCATTGCACGAGCACTCCGCTCAACAGCGCCTGGTAGAACGAGCCCACGGCCCGCGCCTTCTCCCCGTCGGCCGCGGCGTCTATGCCCTGGAGCAGCGACGCCCACGCCATGCGACCTTCCTGCAGCCCGTCGGCTATGGCCTGACGCATCTCGGGCACGCGGTCGATCTGAGCGAAGACCTCAAAGGGGACGCTGCAGGGCCTGGACCCGGACTCCCGCGTCGTCTACGTCGGCAGCTTCGGCACCGTCCTCTTCCCCTCGGTGCGCCTGGGCTACCTGGTGGCGCCAGACTGCCTTCTCGCGGCCTTTTTAGCGGCGCGACAATACATCGACGTGCATCCGCCGCTGCTGGAGCAGCTGGCCCTGGCCGACTTCTTCGCCGAGGGCCACTTCCTCAGGCACCTGCAGAGGATGCGTGGCGAGTACCTGGAGCGCCGGAACGCCCTGGTGGACGCGCTCAGAGGCGAGCTCGGGGATACTGTGGAGGTCGTCCCGCCCGAAGCGGGCACGCACCTGGTGGCATGGCTCCCAGCCGGCGTCGATGGTCGCACGGTGGCTTGCGCTGCGGTGGCTATGGGCCTGCACATCGAGCCCGTCTCCCGCTACAGCACGCGACCACTCGCGCGCGACGGCCTGCTGCTCGGCTTCGC
>DATFWQ010000030.1:0-29528 GCA_035259145.1 Candidatus Dormiibacterota bacterium
AAGGCCGCCTCCTCGTCCGGGAAGCCGAACTCGCGCGCCGCGGGCCAGATTGACGCCACCTCCCCCGTGGTCACCCCGGGGCGGATCATGGAGATCGCCTCGTCGAGCATGTCGCGACAGCGTTTGTAGGCGTCGACGAGCGCGGGCGAGGCGCTGCCGACCGCGAACGTCCTGTAGTAGCAGGTCCGGTAGCCGTTGAAGCTGTGGATGATGTCGAAATAAGCCGGGTCGCCGGGACGCAGGTGGCGGTCGGTGTAGACGTGGGGATGCGGGTTGGCACGCTCCCCGGTGATGGCGTTCACGCCCTCCACGAACTCCGAGCCCATGTCGTGGAGGACCTTGGTAACAAGGCCCACGCACTCGTTCTCCCGGATGCCGGGCCGCAGCGCCTCGTAGAGGCGGTCGTAGGCGGCGTCGACCATCATGCAGGCGGTCGACAGGAGCGTGATCTCGTCCTGCGTCTTTACCAGCCGGATGTTCTGCATCAGTTGCTGGCCATCCACCACCTCGATCCCCTGGGCTTGCAGGGCGAAGAGAACCGGCAGCTCTACGATGTCCACGCCAAGCGGCTCGCCGAGCAGGCCCCGGGCCTCGAGCTCGAGGCGAATCTTCCTGGCCACATCCTCGGCGCGACCCATCTCCGGGGCGAAGGAGCCGCGCATCGTGGAGATGCCGGCGCGCGAGCGCTCATCACCGAGCCACGGGCAGTAGAGCTTGTGATGACGGGCGGCGGAGCCGAAGTCCCACATGATCGGCTCGTCGCCCCGCGGCAGCAGCGCAAAACGGGCCGCCTTGTCCAGCGCCCAGGTGCCGATGTGGGTGGCCGTCAGGTAGCGGATGTTGTTCATGTCGAAGCAGAGGAGGGCTCCCATCTCCGACCCGGCCAGCATCCGCTTTGCCCGCGCCAGCCGCTCCCCGCGCAGGCGGTCGTAGTCCACGCGGGCCTCCCAGTCCACGCCCATCAGGCCGTAGGTCCTTGTCTTCCTGCTCATCACAGCTCACCTCTAACCAGTGCGCGTGCGCGCTCGGCGATCGATTCCGGCGTCGGCACAGTCTGGTCCTCCAGGACCGGCGAGAAAGGGACTGGAACGTCCATGGCACCCATGCGCTGGACCGGCGCGTCCAGGTGGTAGAAGGCGCCCTCGGAAATCGCCGAAGCGATCTCGCCGGTCACCCCGTAGCTCCGGTGGCCTTCGTCGACCACGATGCAGCGGCCCGTCTTCACCGCCGAAGCGACCAGGGCTTCGCGGTCGAGGGGCACCGTCGTGCGCGGATCGACAACCTCCGCCTCCACGCCCTCGCCGGCCAGGATCTCCGCCGCCGCCAGGGCCGCCTGGACCATGCTGCTGGTCGCGACAAGCGTGACGTCACGCCCCTCGCGCTTGACGTCGGCCACCCCGAAGGGAATCAGGTGCTCCCCCACCGGCACCGGCCCCTTCAGCTGCCACATCATCTTGTCCTCGAAGACGACGACTGGACCGTCGTCCCGAATGGCCGTCTTGAGCAGGCCCTTGGCGTCGGCCGGAATCGAGGGGAGGGCCACCTTCAGCCCGGGTACGTGGCTGACCCAGGCGTGGAGGCTCTGGCTGTGCTGGGCGGCCGAGCGCCGGGTGGCGCCGAGCGTGGTGCGGATGACCATCGGCGCCTTGAGCCTGCCCCCGGACATGTAGTGCACCTTGGCCGCCTGGTTGGCGACCTGGTCCATGACCAGTGTCAGGAAGTCGCCGAACATGATGTCGACGACGGGCCGCATCCCGGTCATGGCCGCGCCGAGCGCGATGCCGGTGAAACCGGGCTCGGAGATCGGAGTGTCGACGACGCGCTCGGTGCCGAACTCCTCGACCAGGCCCTTCAACACCTTGAAGGGTGTGCCCGCCTCGGCCACGTCCTCGCCCAGGATGAAGACGGCCGGGTCCCGGCGCATCTCCTCGGCAAGCGCCTCGTTGACCGCCTGGCCGATGGTGAGCTCGCGGAGCCCTACCGCAGCTTCGCTAAGCGTAGACATCCTCATTGACCTCCGACGGCTCGGGGAAGGGGGCCTCCAGCCCGAACGCGACGCCCGCGGCAACCTCGGTCCGGACCTCCTCGTCGAGCGCCTCCAGCTGGTCGGGACGGGCGGTGCCCGACTCCGTGAGGCGCCCGGCGAGCAGCGTGATCGGGTCCCGGTCGCGAAGCCAGGAATCCTCCTCCTCCCTGGATCGGTAGTAGGAGCGATCGACGTCGCCCACGTGGTGGCCGCGGTGGCGGTACGTGTGGCAGAGCAGAAAGCTCGGTCCCCGACCGGCCCGCGCCCGCTCGACCGCAGCGGCCGCGGCTGCATGCACCGCCATGACGTCCTGGCCGTCGACCTCGGCCGTCTCGATGCCGAACGCCCTGGGGCGCGCCGTCAGCTCGCCGGCCGTCGTCTCCAGATAGTGGGTGTACTCGTTGTAGAGGTTGTTCTCGCAGACGTAGATGACCGGCAGGCGCCAGAGTGAAGCCATGTTCATCGTCTCGTAGAGCAGGCCCTGACCGAGCGCCCCGTCGCCGAAGAAGCAGACGGCCACCTGGTCGGAGCCGCGCCGCCTGGCCGACATCGCGGCGCCGGTCGCGATGCCGGCGCTGCCGCCGACGATGGCGTTGGCGCCAAGGTTGCCGCGCTCCTGGTCGGCGATGTGCATCGACCCGCCCTTGCCCCGGCAGTAGCCTGCCTCCTTGCCGAGGAGCTCCGCGAACATCCGGTCTACCGACGCCCCCTTGGCCAGGCAGTGGCCGTGGCCGCGGTGGGTGCTCGTGATGTAGTCGTCATCCCTGAGCGCCGCGCAGACGCCGACCGCCACAGCCTCCTGGCCGATGTATAGGTGAGCCAGTCCGGGCATCCTGGCAGCGCGATAGAGCTCGTCGACCCGCTCCTCGAAGTGGCGTATCAGGAGCATCCGCCTGTACAGATCGAAATCGTCCGGTCTGTCAGGCATGGCCGTCCCTGCTGACAGAAACGCCGGCCATGGCGGCGAGGACGTCGAACACGATCGCGAAGTCGTAGCTCCCGAGCCCCATGGCGCGGGCGGCGGTAAGGAGCTCGTTTGTCGCGGCGGTCGTGGGCAGCGGCACGTCCAGCCTGCGCCCGGCCTCGAGGGCCAGGCGCATGTCCTTCTGCATCATGCCGACGTCGAACCAGGGCTCCTCCGGCTGCTCGAGGACGAATGGGCCCCGGTATTTCACCATCGGCGAAGCGATCGCGGAGCTGGTCAGCACCCGGACGGCGGTTTCGCGTGCGATGCCGCCCTTCTCGGCGAGCAGCACGGCCTCGCTGAACGCGAGCATCTGAACGGCCAGGCCGAGATTCGTGGCGATCTTCATCAGCGCCGCCTGGCCATTCGGGCCGACGTGCGTGACCGTCGGTCCGATGTCCTCCAGGATCGACCTGACGCGCTCGAAGGTCTCTCGGTCACCGCCGACCATCACCGAGAGCTCGCCCTCGGTCAGCGTGACGACGGAGCCGGAGACGGGAGCGTCCAGCATCCGGGCGCCGGCCGCCCGCACAGCCTCGGCCAGCTCACGGCTGGCGGCGGGGCTTACCGTGCTCATGTCCACGTAGACCTTGCCCTGGCCGAGCCCTGCCAGCAGGCCGTCCGGTCCGGCGGTCACCTGGTGCAGCGCGTCGGTGTCGGTGACCATCGTGAAGACGACATCCGCCCTCAGCGCAACCTCGCGCGGACTGTCCGCCCAGGACATCCCGCGCTCGATAAGCCACTGCGCCTTCGAGCGGGTGCGATTCCAGCCGCTGACGCAGTGACCTGCCTTGAGCAGGCGCTCCACCATGCGGGACCCCATCACGCCCAGTCCCACGAATCCCAGCTCGGCCACTGCGCCCCTCCAGGCAAACGATTGTCCAGTCGAGGGCAGGCTAACAGTCCCTCAACCGGGTGTCAACGCGCCGTCGAGCCGCGAACCACCAGCTGCGGGGCGAAGATGACTCGCCGGGGCTCTCGGGCCCCGCTTTCGACCTGGTCGATCAGCATGCCGGCCGACACTACCCCAACCTCGTGGATCGGGACCTGGATCGTGGTGAGGCCAGGCTCGACACGGGCGGCGATCGGAATGTCGTTGAAGCCCGCAATCGCCACGTCGTGGGGGATGCGAAGGCCGAGCCGGCGGGCCGCTGCATAGACCCCGAGGGCGGCCAGGTCGTTGACGGCGAAGATCGCCGTCGGTCGCCGCTCCAGCGGCAGTTCGAGGAGCGCGAGGGCAGCCCGAAGGCCGCCCTCCTCCATGAATCCGGACTCGGCGATGAGCTCCGGATCGGCCTGGAGGCCGGCCGCGTGGAGCGCCGCCTGATAGCCGCGCAGGCGCAGTGCGGTGGTGCTGACCGAACGCAGTCCGGAAAGGTGGCCGATCCGCCGGTGGCCCTGCTGGACGAGGTGCTCGGTCACCATGCGGCCCCCGGCCAGGTCGTCGGAACCGACAAAGGCGTCTTTTTGCTCGTCGCTGTACCGGTTCACGAGCACGTGGGCGACCCCCTCAGCCCGCAGGCGGGCGATGGAGGGGTCGCTCAGGTAGGCGCTGGCCAGGATGATGCCGTCCACCCGCCGCTCGCCCAGCATGCGCAGATGAGAGAGCTCACGATCAGGGCTGCCGTCGGTGTTGCAGAGGATCACGTGGTAGCCCCGCGGTAGGGCTGCGTCCTCGATCCCCCGGTACACGCCGGCGAAGAACGGGTTGGTCACGTCCGGGATGATCACCCCCAGCACAAATGACTGCCGGAGCTTGAGGCTGCGCGCGATTCCGTTGGGTCGGTACTGGGTCTCTCGCAGGAGCGTCTCGATCCTGGTCCGCGTCTCGGGCCCGATCCGGAGGCTCGGGTCGGCGTTTGCAACGCGGGAGACGGTCGAGGGATGGACGCCGGCCATGGCCGCGAGCCCCTTCAGCGTGATCGCCGGCCTCGCCGGCCCGGGAATTGACATGCGACGAGGTCCAGCTTAGGATCGGACAATCGTTTGTGCAATGGGGAACCGGTCGGGCTTGATCCAGGTCGAGAAGGCGGTCAAGAGCTTTGCCGGCGTGAGGGTTCTCGACGGCCTGGGCCTCGAGGTGGCCGACGGTGAGACGCTCTGCATCCTTGGCCCGTCAGGCTGTGGGAAGACGACGCTGCTCCGATCGATGCACGGCCTCCTGCCCCTGGACGCCGGCCGCGTGCTGATCGACGGCGCTGCCGTGGAGCGCCCGCGGCGGGACGTGGCGATGGTCTTCCAGCACTTCGGGCTCTTCCCCTGGAAGACGGTGGCCGCCAACGTCAGCTACGGCCTGGAGCTCGCCGGTCTTCGGGACCCGGAGCGGCGCGAGCGGACCCGTCGCTATATCGAGCTCGTCGGGCTGGGCGGCTTCGAGAAGTCCTACCCCTACCAGCTATCCGGGGGCATGCAGCAGCGGGTGGGGCTGGCAAGGGCGCTGGCGATGGAGCCCCGCGTCTTCCTGATGGACGAGCCCTTCGGCTCGCTCGACGCACAGACTCGCGAGCTCCTCCAGGACGAGCTTCTCCGCATCTGGCAGCGGGTGCCCCGCACGATGGTCTTCATCACCCACTCGATCGACGAGGCGATCGCGCTCGGCGACCGCGTCGTCGTGCTGTCGCCACGGCCGGCCTCCGTCCGCGACGTCATCCAGGTCGACATCCCGCGGCCGCGAACGGTCGAGGGGGTGATCGAGCACGACTCGTTCGTGCGGCTCCGGGAGCGCTGCTGGCGCCAGCTGAGGTCGAGGGTCGCGTGAGCGCGGAGCTGACGGAGTCCTCGCCCCCTGTCGCGCCGGTGGCGCGGCCGCGCCGGTGGCACCTCTGGCCGCGCTCACTCAGGGAGTGGGCGGTCAGGCTGGCCTCCGTGGTCGTGGTGCTGGCTGTGTGGCAGCTGTACGCGCCGCACGTGAACCCGATCTTCCTGCGCCCGCCCTCCCAGGTCGTAGCCGCCTTCATCAAGCTGGCGTCCGACGGAGTCCTGCTGACCGCGACGCTGGAGAGCGTCCACAACCTGCTGATCGGCTTCCTGCTCGCGCTGGTCTTCGGGCTTGCCATCGGGCTCGCTTCGGCCCGGTCCTGGCTCACCTACAACGCTGTCAACCCCTGGCTGACGGCTCTCTACTCGACCCCGTCGGTTGCCCTCGTGCCGTTCATGAGCCTCTGGCTCGGCATCGGCGACAGCGCGAAGGTGGCCGTGATCGCCCTCTTCTCGGTCTTCCCGATCCTGGTCAACACGCAGCAGGGGGTGCGCTACGTCGACCCGGGGCTGCTGGAAGTCGCCCGCTCGTTCAACTCGAGCGAGCGCAGGCTCTGGCGCGACGTGTTGCTGCCCGCCGCCCTCCCGTTCATCTTCGCGGGCATCAAGCTGGCAGTGCCGCGCGCGCTGGTGGGGATGGTGCTGGCGGAGTTCCTTATCAGCGTGGGGGGCGGTCTCGGCTCGCTGATCATCGTCTACCAGAACACGTTCCGCGTCGATCGCATGTTCGTGCCCGTGATCGTCGTGGCATTCATGGGCGTGGTCATGATCGGCATCGTCCAGTGGCTGGAGAGCCGCCTCGCCCCCTGGGCGCGACGTGACCGTTAGAGAGATTCTTCGAGGAGGAGGGTAACAATGCTCCGACGACTGGCCTGCACCTGCGCGGCGGCCCTGTTCGCGTTGGCCTGCGGAGGAAGCACGAGCGCGCCCGCACCGGCCACGTCCGCAGCTGCCAGGGCAACGTGCAGCAACAAGAGCGTGAAGATCGCGGTCCCCGTCACGCCGCCCAACGTCGTGCACCTGCCGCCATACGTCGCGATGGACCTCGGGATCTTCAAGGACGAGGGCTTGAACGTCGAGATCGTGCGCTTCGAGGGCGGCGTCGGCGCCTTCCGCGCCATGGCGGGCGGCTCCGTCGATCTCGCCGGTACATCCAGCGAACCCTTCATCACGGCGGTTTCACAGGGTGCGGACGTGAAGGCCGTCTACACATACGCACCGAACGTCGACGTCTCCTTCGTAGTCGGTCCCGGCATCAGCTCTCTGGCCGACCTCAAGGGCAAGCGGATCGGCATCCAGGAGCCGAACGGCTTCGCGGACGTGATGAGCCGGCTTGTGTTGAAGAAAGCCGGCATCAGCCCGAGCGACGTGAAGTTCGTGACCACGACCACGGCCGGGCGCGTGACAGAGCTGATCGCCGGCAACGTGGACACCGGTGTGCTCCACATCGACCAGACGAAGACGATCCAGCAGAAGAGTCCCGCCATCCACGTCCTCGCCAACATGTGGGACGTAGTGAGCAACTACCAGTACGCGCTCTACGCCGTCAGCGGCGACAAGATCAAGACCGACTCCGCCGCCGTCGAGTGCATGGTGCGGTCCCTGGTCCGGGCCGACAGGGCCATGTACGACCGCGCTCAGCGGCAGAAGATCCTCGACATCGCGGTCAAGTACACGAAGGAGGACCCGCAGATCGTCGCAGACACGTACGACGAGCTGGTGAAGGCCCGGGCGTGGCCCCAGAACGACGGCATCCCGAAGGCCAACATCGAGGGGACTGTCAAGAGCCTGAAGGACAGCGGCCAGCTGCAGACATCGCCGAGCTTTGCCGACCTGGTCGACCTGACCATCGCCCGTAGGGTTGTCAGCCAGCTCGGTTCCGTGAAGGACTTCCCCTACTGACGCTCGTTCGCGCTTGATTGCACCTGTACAAGGCGCCGTCAAGCCGGTGGGTGATCCAAGGCCGAGGCCGGCACCGCGCCGGCCTCGGGAGGGCCCTTCGATTACACTGCTAGGCGATTCTCGCCGGCACGAAGTGCCGGCATTCAGGAGGCGAGGGGATGAGAGGACTCAGGCGAACGGTGGCGGCTGCGTTCGCCGCCGCAGCGGCTCTTGCGGTCAGCACGCCCGCGCAGGCCAGCACAGGTACAGCGGACATCGTCGCGACCATGTCAGGCCCCGCCACGGCGTCCGTCGGGCAGACGGTCGTGTATGGCGTTCAGGTGCTCAACGGCGGCCCTGATGCGGCTACCGGGATCGGCTTCACGGCCACCCTGAGCGGCCCTGGGCAGTACACCCTCAACATCGTGCAACCGACGGCGAAGTGCCGGATCCGTGGCTCAACGATCTCTTGCGACGTGGGCGGAATCAACATCCGCGGCGGCAGCGTCGTCTTCGACATCGGCGTCACGATGACGGCAGCCGGAACGGTGGTTCAGAACTTCACCGCAACCGCCAAACAGACCGATCCCAATCCGTCCAACAACTCGGGGACGATCACGACCACGGTGTCGTGAGTGCGGCCTTCGACGGGCCGGTCTCGCCAGCCAGCGCCGGCCCGGCCACCTGCCGTCCTCGGAGCTCGCGCATCCCGCGGAGCCCGATGACGCGACAACGCACAATGCTCGAATGACCGGACCGACCATTCGGGCGCGCGTGCAGAGCAACCTCGAGTTCCGCTGGACGGCGCTTATCCGGAGCCGTCTGGACGGGATCACCGACGAGGAGTACCTGTGGGAGCCTGCCGCCGGCTGTCTCACTGTGCGGCCCGACGGGAGCGGCAGGTACACGCTGGATCCGGTGAGGCCCCCCGAGCCCCCGCTCGGCAACATCGCGTGGCGGATGGCTCACCTGGCCTTCAGCCTATCCGCGCACCCCGTGGCAGCGGCGGCGTTCGGGCCCGCCTGGCCAAGGGCGGAACTGGCTGCTCCCGCGGGGACCGCAGGCGAGGGCATAGGCCGCCTGGATCGAGCCTACGCGCACTGGCACGGTGCGGTCGGCGCTCTCTCGGACGCCGACCTCGATCGCCGCCTCGGCCCGGCGGCGCGTTCGTACGCGGAGAGCACGGTTCTCGACCTGGTCCTGCACATCCAGGCCGAGGCCCTGCAGCGCGGGGCGGACCTTTGCCTGCTCCGCGACCTCTACTGGCACCTCCACGGACGCACGACCCAGTAGACCGATGGCCGACGAGCGCGTTCAGCTGGCCATGCGGAACTGGGCGCCACGCTTCGTCGTGCGCGGTGTCGACTACGGCGACGTGCTCCGCCTCACGGACGCCATCGAGGCCTGGGAGGACTGGCTGCCGCGCTGGCAGGAGCTCGCGATGGAGTGGGAGGCGCTGGCCGTGGAATGGGAGTCGGCCGGCCGAACAGGGAGCGCCGGCTCAGCGTGGCAGCGCGCCGCCCTCGGCTTCCACTTCGCACGCTTCCTGTCGGTCGAGGACGAGCAGGCCTACCTTGCGGCGTCGGAGCGTGCGGTGGCGGCTCATCGGAAGGCTTTCCGTCTTCTGGATCCCACCGCCGAGCGGATCGAGACGACGCTCGGGCCGGCCCGCATGGCAGGAGTGCTGCGCCGGCCGGCCAGGGTGGGGCGGCCGCCCCTTGTGATGCTGGTGCCAGGCCTCGACTCGACAAAGGAGGAATTCTGGGAGTGGTCGGAGGTCTTACTGGCGCGCGGCCTCGCCACTCTGGCCGTCGACGGCCCAGGCCAGGGCGAAGGCGGCTATGGCGAGGGCCGAATGCGGCCGGAGTACGAGGCGGCCGTCACCGCGTTCCTCGATGCCCTCCAGGGTCGAGACGACCTCGATCTGGACCAGGTCGGGCTGGCCGGCGTCAGCCTGGGCGGCTACTATGCGCCGCGGGCGGCCGCCTACGAGCGTCGCGTGCGGGCGGTGGTCGCGATCGGCGGCTCCTATGACGTCGCCGAGTGCTGGCACCGCCTCCCGCCGATGAGTCGAGCCAAGGTCCGCTACCACCTGGGCCGCCTCACCGAGTCGGAGGCGGTCGAACGGCTGCGCGCCTTCAACCTGCGAGAAGCCGCGCCGGCGCTTGAGCAGCCTCTGCTCATCGTCTTCGGCAGGCGGGATCCGCTGGTCCCGTACCAGCAGGCGGAGCGTCTCGCCGCCGAAGCTCCAAATGCTCAGCTGGTCATGTTCGAGACCGGGAACCACTGCTGCACCAACCTGTTCTGGCGCCATACCGCGCTGGAGGCGGACTGGCTGGCGGAGCGTCTCGGAGGCGCTGGATGAGATCGGCGCATCGTCAGGCCGTCCCAGAGGACGCCGCTGGACCCTGACTGGCCTGTCAAGGTAGGCTTTCGACTTTTCAAGCTTTACGTTCGTCCCGTCCACGGAGAGCGAAGGCTTGGGTACGGTACTAGCAGAGGAGGCACTTCAGATGGCAGATAGCGCAGTCAGTTGGTGGGAGATCGACGTTCCCGACGTCAAGCAGGCACAGCAGTTCTACGAGCTTGTCTGCCCCGGATGGACGTTCCAGCCGATGGAGGGTTTCGAGGGCTACGTGATCGTGAACGTCGCCGGAACCGGCGTCGGCGCCCTCCAGGCCTCGACCGAGAGTGAGCCGTCCGGCCGCGGGATCAGGCTGTACGTCGACGCGTCCAACCTGGAGGACACGCTGGCCCGCGTCCGCCAGGGCGGCGGCAAGGTGGAGCAGGAGCGGATGCCGATTCCAGGGGACCAGTGGATCGGTACGGCCCGCGACCCCTTCGGGAACCGGATCGGCTTCCTGACGAGCAACCCGGCCTAGTCATTGCAGGGGGAGGCAGGCCTCCCCCTCCTGATCCCCTCCGTGCTGGCGTGGAGGGTAGCCGCCTAGCTGCCTGACGAGGTGGAGCTGATCCGCGCCCCTTCCGGCCAGGCCTGCGCCACCCCCTCCGGGAGAGGTACGGCGAAGGCGTTCAAGGTGAAGCTGACCAGCGTGTAGTAACCGCACAGCGAAACGAGCTCGACCACGCCCTGGCGGCCGAGCGCCTCCACAGCCCTGGCGAAGGTCGCGTCGTCGACCCCACCGCCCACCGCGAGCTGGCGGGTGAACGCGTACGCCACCGCTTCGTCGTCGGCCTCGAATGATGGCGTCTCGCCGCGTCCGATCGCGGCGGCGATCGAATCGTCGACGCCGTGCTCGCGGGCCAGCTTCGAGTGCGCCCACCACTCGAACTCGGCCTTCCAGTGAGCGGCAACCACGAGTATCGCCAGCTCGAGGAGCCTGCGGTCGACAGAGCTCTCGAAGCGCAGGGCTGCCCCCAGCTCGCTCACCCGGGCACCCACACCTGGTGCGTAGAGCCAGGCGTTGAAGGGGCCGACCAGTCCACCCGCCTGGGTGACGATGTTCCCGCCGCGAGTGCTGACCAGCGCGTCCCACACGGCGCGCCCTGCATCGTCGAGGTCAGTTCGCTGAAGGTACGGCAGACGGCTCATGGCACAGACTGTAAAAGGGCGGTGGCGGTGGACGTGGACCTGGCGCTCGAGCGGGAGCTGCTGGTCGCGGCTGGGCGAGGTAACTCGGAGTCATTCGAGCAGCAAAGATCGGAGGACGTGATGACGACATCTTCTTTGTCAGCCGCCGGGCTCGACCGCCTGCATCGAGCGATGGCGGCTCGGGTGGCGAAGGGCGAGATGCCCGGCATCGTGACCCTTGTCGCCCAGGGTGACGAAGTGCACCTCGACGCGATCGGCACAATGACGTTCGGCGGCGAGCAACCCATGCGACGCGACACGATCTTCCGAATCGCGTCGTTGACAAAACCGATCCTCGCAGCGGCGGCGATGATGCTGGTCGAGGATGGCGCGCTCGCCCTCGAGGAGCCGGTCGATCGGTTGCTCCCGGAGCTGGCGAACCGGAGGGTGCTCCGGCACGTCGACGGTCCGCTCGACGACACGGTCGCCGCCAACCGCCCTATCACCGTCGAGGACCTGCTCACGTTCCGCATGGGCTATGGCATGCTGCTCGAGCCAACCTTCGATCCGCCGTTCCCGATCGTCCAGGCGGCCAACGAGCTCCAGCTCGTCATGGGGCCGCCTGACCCGCGGACCCCGCACGAACCCGACCGGTGGATCGAGCGCTTCGGGAGGCTGCCGCTGATGTATCAACCCGGGGAGCGGTGGCAGTACAACACCGGCTCGCTCGTGCTGGGGGTTCTGGTTGCGCGCGCCGCGGGCGAGCCGCTGGAGGAGTTCTTCAGAACGCGCATATTCGAGCCGCTGGACATGCGGGAGACCGGCTTCTCACTACACGGCGAGCAAGCTGCGCGGCTGCCGAGCCAGTACATGACCAACTTCGAGACAGGCAAGCTGCAGCTGCAGACGCTCACCGGCCCCGACGTGTGGACCAGGCCGCCGGCGTTCCCGTCCGGCGCGGGTGGACTCGTCTCGACCGCGGACGAATACCTGGCATTCGCGAGGCTGCTGCTGAACAAGGGCCTCCATGAGGACGAGCGGCTCCTGTCGGAGCAATCCATCGAGATGATGACGACCAACCACCTCACCCCTGAGCAGATCGCGGGAGGCGGCCCCCTGCTCGCCGGAAGTGGGTGGGGTTTCGGCATGGCCGTCACCGTCGCGGCGGACGACGTATCACCGGTTCCGGGCCGCTATGGCTGGGCCGGCGGATACGGCACGACGTGGTTCAACGATCCGCACCGTCAAGTGGTTGCGATCGCGATGACGCAGACGGTTGACTTCCTGTTCAACGGCGGTCTGGCCGAGTTCGACGCGCTGGCGGCGAAAGCATAGAGACGGTCGAAGTGCGTGCAATCTGCGTCAGGCGGGTCTGTTCGACGCGAGCTCCATGAGTCGTGCCGCGACGCCGTCGACGAAGTCTTTGATTGTCGCCTCGGCTGCGTTGTGCATAACCGCCTCGTCGATCTCGCGACCGAGCGCGCCCAGCGGCGGCTGATACGTGCCGCCCAACCAGAGCTTGGACGAGTGGGTCCCGAGCGGTTCGACGGTCAGCTTCGCGTCAAGGACGGGGAACAGCTGGCTCGGGCCCGTGGCTCGCCAGGCGATGGGGATCACGAGCCACTGGCCCGCGATCTCTGGCTGACCAAGGGTCAGTTCGACCTGCTTACTGATGCGGGCGGCCGGAGCGCTGAACCCGACACGCGCCAGATAGCGACGCGCGCCAATCGGCTCCGCGATCGACGCCGGCAGCCAGCGTTCAGGCGGCTCGAGCAGCTCACGCCGAACACTGTGCGCCGGCTGGTTGACGTGCACGTCGTGCCTTATGTACATGCACACAGCTTCGCTCGCCGGCGTTCGCGCGCCAAGGGCCGAAGGGCCCTGCGACCGACCCCCCGGCCGGCTGGCCATGGTGCTGCGCTCGGCCATCGGATGCTTCTGGCACTGCGGTCAACCAGCCGCTTGCGGCAGGGCCGTTCGGCCCTATCGCAGGGGCCCTCCTGACAGCCATCGTTGGCGCCAGGAGGTGATCGGCCATGCGAGTTCCACCGGAGGTCACTACATCTGCATTGACTGACCCGCTCCAGTGGATCGTGCTCATCGGCTATGGGCTGGCCACTGCCGCCCTCGCCGGCCTGGCGATCGGGTTCGGCCTGGTGGTGGCGATTGTGCGAGGCGGCTTCCGCTGAAGTGTTACCGCCTGACGGAGGCACGCCGCAAGATGTGAAGAACCGATGGCTTGACCGCATATAAGGTGCGGGATGGCCATGGACGTCGCGAGCTTCGAACTCGCGCTGGAGGAGGCGATCGGGCCCGCCCACCGTCTCGCCTGCGGGATGGTGCACGACCCGCAGGCGGCCGAGGACCTGGTCCAGGAGGCCGCGGTCAAGGCATGGCGCAAACGGCACCAGCTGCGCCCGGGCGCCCCTCTCCGTCCCTGGTTCCTGGGCATCGTTGCCAACGAGTGCCGCGCCCACTTCCGGCTCCGCTGGACGTCGGTGCTGAAGCGGGCTGAGCTGGCGGTCGAGAGCAGCAGCGGGGACCTGGACGCGCTCGCCGATCTCAGACGCGAGCTGCTGCGGCTGGGCGCTGACGACCGGCTCGTCATCGTGCTCCACGTCCACCTGGACATGAGCCTGGAGGACGTCGCAGCGGTCATGGGCAAGTCGCTGAGCGCCGTGCGCGGTCGCTTCTACCGGGCGATCCGCAAACTTCGGATCCGATTGGAGCTCCAGGAGGCCGTTCGATGACGGACCACCGCGACATCAGGCAGCTGCGAGCGGCGCTTGACGAGGTCACGCCGGCGGCACCTCACCTCTCGCACCTGGTGCGGGCTGCGCTGCGCGAGGCGGCCGCCGAGCCCTCCCGGTCCTTCAGGCGGCGCTTCGTCATGCCGGCCGTCGGCGCGAGCGCGCTCGCCGTAGCGCTGATAGTCGCACTCACGGTCTCACTGATCATCCGCGCGAACCACGCCGCCAGCACCGTGCCCGGCGGTCCTGCCCAACCCGCCAGCGGAGCCAGGACAGGCAGCCCGCCCCCGACCGCGGTCCCTGGCCAGCTGGCCCTGCCGGCCGTGAACGGGTACGACGTCGGGCGGCAGGACACACTGTCGCTGGGTCGCGCGACCTCGGCCACCGACGTCTGGATCGTGCAGAAACACTCCCCCGGCTTCTTCGCGAAGCCCGGAGAGACGTTCGGGATCGTCTACCACAGCACTGACGGCGGTGCTACCTGGACGCAAAAACTGAGGTTCGAGGGTGAGTACGACTGGATGCGGTTCTCGGCCGACGGGGTCAACGGCGCGATCTGGGGTGTGACCGAGCGGGTGCCGCCATGCTCCAGGCTCCCCGGCGACTGCTCGACGGCACCGCCGCCGGCGCCCGGGATCGTGTACCGGACGGCTGACGGCGGCGAGCACTGGACGTCCAGCAGGACGCCCGACGGCCTCAGCCTCTACCAGATGGACTTCCTCGACGCGGACCGAGGCTGGGCGATCCTCCATCCGCCGGTTGGCACGGCGCTCGACGTGTACGCGACGGTCGACGCCGGCCGGACCTGGCAGAAGCGCGGCGCGCTGGCCCCGCCCGCCAACGTCGTCATCCCGGCAACCTTCGGCAGCTCTCGGCGACTTCAGTTCTTTGACGCACAGCATGGCATCTTCCAGCCGGCTCCCGGGGCGGCGGCAGCTCTGATGACTACGGGCGATGGCGGCAGGACGTGGCAGAGGGTGGACCTGACCACGCCTGGCGGTCTGGCTGGGCCCTCCGGTTTGGCCAGATCCGCCAACGGGCCGACGATCCTTTCAAACGGCACCGGCCTTCTGGCGGCGTGGCCGGCAGGCCCCCAGACCGGTTCCAATGTCTCCGTCTACACGACGACCGACTACGGCCGCACGTGGAGCACCCCGCGCCATCTGCCGGTGCCCGAATCAGCGCTGACCAATGGCTTTGTTTTGGGAGTGACCTTCTTTGACACCAACCACTGGTGGATCGCCATCGAGGGCCCGCCAGCGCGTCAGAACGGGCCGACCTCACCACGCGCGTCATTCACGGCAGATGGCGGCCGGACCTGGAAGACGCTGGCCAGCCCGCGCATTCTTGACCTGGTGCTGGCGAGCCCCGATGTGGGCTGGACGGAGTACCAGCAGTGGAACTCAGGGCTCACCAATCTGGCCGTGACGAGGGATCGAGGCGCACACTGGACCGCGATCGCCCTGCCGCCCGCCGTGGACCGGTGACCACTGGCTGCTGAGCCGAGCGTCAGCCTCGAAGGAGGGCCAGTTCGGGAGTGTGATCCTTGGGAGTCGGTGTTCGACCAGGAACAGCGTGGCTGCCGTCATCGACCTGCAGGCTAGGCGGGCGCGGCGGGAGCGACCTCGTCACAAACTCGTAGACCACTACGTATTCTTCTGCGTTTATTCGGCCCACCGGGCGAGCTGGGTCCGCGAGCTGAGACCGAGCTTGTTGAGCATGTTGGTGACGTGCGTCTCGACGGTGCGGTTGGAGATGAAGAGCTTCGCGGCAATCTCGCGGTTGGTCAGCCCCTCGGCGAGTAGGCGCGCGATCTCCGACTCCCGGCGGCTCAGGACCGCGGGAGGCTTCGCCGGCGCGGCGGCCGGTCTATCCCCCGACTGACCGAGGACGTAGTCGACAGCTTCGCCGGCGGACATCGCCACGCCTTTATGGAAGGCCTTACCGAACGCGACCTCGCCCAGCCGCCCCCGCAATCCCCGTTCGCAGGCTTCGTGCCGCGCGGTGTATGGCGCCAGCAGAGGAATCGCCATCGCGTCGCGCAGGCCCTGGGCGCCGCCGAGCTGCGTGGCCGCTCGCGCATCGTCGTGCCGGTCGTAGGCGACCCAGGCGAGCGTCTCGAGGAGCGCGGCAACTCCACGGCGGTCGTCGAGCGCGTGCTTGCAGACGATTCCTTCTCGGGCCATCGCCTCGGCCTCCCTCAGCTCGCCACGGCGCCGCCTGGCCTCAGCCAGGCTGTTGAGGACCATGCCCCGCGTGTACAGATCGCCTGCCTCCCTGCAGATCGCGACCGCGGCCTCGCCGGTCTCGATCACTTCATCCACCTTGCCTTGCCCGAGCCAGTTCAAGCACCTGTAATACATCGCGAGGGCGATCATCGATTGGTTGCCAGTCGATCGGCCGGCCTCGAGCATGGTCTGAGAGAGGGCCTCCACTCCGTCTGGCTGCTCGAGAACGAACGCGGCGAAGAGCAGCGCGCCGGCTGCCCAGCCCCTGAGGTCCACATCGCTCAACTGATTTGCGATTGCGAGAGCTTCCAGACCCATGGCCTGCGCGGTCTCGGCGTCGTCCAGCGCATTGGACAACAGAGCGAGGCTGACGAGGCACCGCGCCCGAGATGCGCCGTCGGGCCTCATCAGAGGTAGCAGCGACTCCAGGTAGCGCCGGACGTCTCTGAGAGGACCGCGGGACAGCCAGTAGTTGATGAGCCCGGCGGAGATGTCCAGTCCGACCGCAGCCTGCCCAGGCTGTCTGAGAGAGAATTCCAGTGCGTTCCAGACGTTGTCGCGCACGAGATAAACGGCTTCGAACCCCTCCGTCTGGGCTTGATCAAAGGTGGCGGCGACGCGCACGAGCTGGAGAATCCAGTCGGTGTGTCTGGTCTGCAGCTGCAGCTCCTCACCCAGTTCACGCAGCTTATGCCGGCCGTAGCGACGGACGGTTTCGAGCATGGAGTAGCGCGGCGGCTTGACCGCCTGGTCGCGCTGAAGGATGGAGCTCTCGACGAGCGCGGCCATGACCTCGGCGAAATCCTCCTCCTGCGATTCGAGGCCTGAGCAGACGGTCGCGGCGGCTGTCGCATCGAAGGCGCCGGCGAAGACCGAGAGCCGCGCCCACAAGCGCCGCTCCTTGTCGCTAAGCAGCGAGAAGCTCCAGTCGAGCGTGGCCTCAATAGTCCTCTGCCTGGGCTCGGCCCCGCGCAGCGCAGCAGCCGGCGCCTGCAGCTGGCGGTCCAGGCCATCGAGTAGCTGATCCACAGTCAGACCTTCCAGTCGCACGGCGGCGAGCTCAAGGGCAAGAGGCATCCCGTCGAGGCGTGCGCAGAGGCGGTGCACGGAGGTCGCATTCGAATCGTCGACGCAGAAGCCAGGCTGGACGGCGGCGGCGCGCTCAACGAGCAGAGCGACCGCATCAAATCCTGCGATCTGCCCCGGGGTCAAGGAGTCAACGCCCTCGGGCATCGACAGCGGAGGGACGCGGAGCCTTACTTCGCCCGCCATGCCGAGAGCCTGACGGCTCGTCGCCAGCACCCGAAGCTCGGGGCAGGATTTCAGCAAGGTGCCTGCCAGTCCGGCGGCTCCGTCGAGTAGGTGCTCGCAGTTGTCGAGCACGAGCAGCAGGCGCCTGTCACTCAGGTAATCGCTCAACGCCGAAAGCGACCACCGCGACGAAACGTCCTGCAGGCCCAGAGCGCTGAAGACGGCCTGCGTGATAAGCAGCGGATCATCGATCGGCGCCAGGGAGACCAGCCAGGTGCCGCCCTGGAAGTTGCGGGCCAGGTCCGCGGCCGCGCGGAGCGCGAGCCTGGTCTTACCCGCTCCCCCGCTCCCCGTCAGGGTCAAGAGCCGGGTCGTGGTCAGCAGCCTCTTGACCTCGGCCAGCTCGCGACGCCGGCCGACGAAGCTCGTCAGGTCCGCCGGCAGGTTGCCGGCTCTCGACCTGGCGGCCCTTCCCGCCATTTGATGGCAGATTACACGCCTGTGACCCCTCCAGCAGCCGTCTGGTTAGGCGTGCCCAGCGACCTATTCGACCCGCTGGATCCGCGAGACCGGCAAGGCCTCGAGTCGCCTACCCCAAAGGCTGTCCGAAGCGCTCAGCCGACGCTACCTCGGCGAGCGGCCTCCGCTTCTTCTTCCCCCTCCCGACGCCCCGTTTCGGGTAGCAGAAGGGCACCACCGCAATGACGTCGTACGCTGGCGCGCTCATAGGCCACGACGATCGCGGCGGGCGCGCTGGCGATGTAGGGCCCCAGTCTCCCACCGCGTCGCACAGGCTCAGGGCGTGGCGCCGAAGTCGACGTCCCTGGTCTCGACCGTCCCGGCCGTCCGCCCCGGCGCCGTCTGGTAGGTCCAGTACAGGTTCGTGTGCGCGATGACCTGGTCCGGCGCCGGCGCCCCCCACGCCGTCTGGTCCTCCGTCGTGTGGGCGTCGCTGACCAGCGTCGCGTCGTACCCCCTTACGAACGCACCGTGGAGTGTCGAGCGGATGCACGCATCGGTCTGTGCGCCAACGACGACGAGTCGCCCGACTCCGAGGCCGGAGAGAAGGGTCTCGAGGGTGGTGTCCTCGAAGGAGTCGCCGTAGCCCTTTTCGACGATAGGCTCGGCGTCGCCGGGAATGAGCTCGGGGACGATCCGCCAGGCGTCGCTCCCCCTCGCAAGCTGCTCGTCGGAGTGCTGGACCCAGACAACAGGGACCCGTTCCCGCCGCGCCTTCTCGACAAGGCTGCCGACGTTCGCGACGACCGCGTCGCGCTTGTGAGCCCCTTCGACGACGCCGTTCTGCACGTCGACGACTAGGAGTGCGGTCTTCGGCCGGTTCTCGAGTGTGGTCATGGTCTCCCCTTACTCACGCCGGGTTACTGTTTCCACCCACGGTGGACCTACCCACCGACAACTGTAGCTGCGGGTGCCCGGTCTACCGGGATTGGAACAAGTGCCGGCAACGGGCCCTCTTCCAACCCCTGTAATAGGGCCATTCGCCGGCACTTGGTTCACTTGCGCAGCCTCACGCGCGGCGCCGCCGTTGCAGATTGTTGGTTTGATGAGCGTTTCGCAGCTCGGGCGGTTTCCAGGCGGCGAGCTTCAAGAAGGAGAACTTGTTTTCATGTCCGCTCATCCCACGGTAGACGACTGGATCGCGAGGGACGCGATCCACTTCCAGGCCGACTCCCCCACCTCGATCGACGCGGCGGTCGACCGCATCATCGGCCTGCTGGGCCCGTCGGTGGAGCTCCTCGGTTTCGGTGAGGCGCTGCACGGGAGCGAGGAGATCCTCTGCATCCGCAACCGCCTGTTCCAGCGCCTGGTCGAAGCGCACGGCTACAGCGCGGTGGTCATCGAGGTCACGTCGCCACCTGCGCGCGCGATCAACGACTACATCCTCGGTCTGAGGGAGCCCTCCGACCCGGCCGTGCAGGAATGGTTCGCTGCCGCCTTCGGTGCACTCGACGCCAACCGCGAGCTGGTCGAGTGGCTCCGCGAGTACAACCGTGACTCGGGCCATTCGCCGAAGCTCCACTTCTACGGCTTCGACCTGCCTCTGGGCCAGGGCGGTCTCGCGAGCCCGAGCCGCGTCCTCGACGTCGTCTTCGACTACCTGGACTCGGTTGACAAAGCGGCCGCCCTGGCACAGCGCCACCGCACCGCTCCCCTCCTGGGCGAGACGGGCGACTGGGAGCGACCCGGGGCCTGGTACGACCCCTCGCAGTCGATCGGGCTTTCAGGGCGAGCCACCGAGCTCCGGATCGCAACCCTGGATCTGACCGCCGAACTGCGCGTCCGGCGCCCGGAGCTCTCCGCCAGGACCGATCCGCTCGCGTTCGCCGACGCTCTCCACCACGCCGAGCTCGCGCGTAAGCTGCTGGATGCCCACGCCGCGCTGGCGACACCCGGTGCCTACGCCAGGATGCTCGGGGTCCGCGACCTGATCATGGCCGACAACATCGAGCACTTCCTGGCCCTCGAGCGCGGTCGCGGCAAGGTGCTGGTCTTCGCAGCCACGGGCCATCTGAAGCGCGGTATGACGCAGTGGCACCTCCCGCCGGAGCCGGGAGTCAAGGAGTGGTGGCCGGCGGGGGCGCAGGTGGCCCAGACGCTCGGTCCCGGCTATGCAGTCATCGCCATGGCGCTGGGCGTTTCCGAGCCCAACGGCATCGACGAGCCCGAACCGGGCACAGTCGAGGCCCGCCTGGCTAAGGCTGGCGACGCCCTGTTCATCCTGACCCACCGCGACAGCGCCTCGAACGCGCCGGATGTGCAGTCGATCCCCGTCCGCTCCGGCAGCACGCTCAACCCGACCTACTACGTGCTGACGCCGAGCAGCTTCACCGAGTTCGACGCACTGGTCTTCCTGGCCTCGACCGCGTACCCACGCGGGGCTGAACCCCTGACGGCCTGGAACGCCGGCTGAGCCGCACAGGCCGCCGCTGATGCGCCGGCCGACTACAGGTCACTGCTGGACACAGGCGGGATGGGTTACGTGGTGCTCTTGAGTTCCACCTCGGGCAGCTTCGTGATCGGTTCGAGGCCCAGGTCGAGCGCGCCGGCCAGCCTCCCGTGTCCCGCTTGGGCGAACACGCCATTGCCATCGGAAACGAGCTCGACAGCGGAGGCCGCTGCGGCCCGGGCAGCAGCCGCCTCATCTTCGTGGATCAGACCAACCGCGATGGCATCCTCGAACTCGTCCTGGTCGTCGATCCGAACCTCACCGCTCTGCCCGTGCAGCAACACGTCCAGCTCGAGATCGTCGTAGCTCCAAACACGATCAAAGAGCCGGGGAGGAGTAGAGATATCGAAGGTGACACTCCACATCGCCTCGCCAGGGGGCCCAAAGGTCGCGATCCACCATGCGCTCGGAGGGACAAGGTGGATGACGGGGATACCGGGCCCGGTCGGGCTGCCAACGTTGCAGTAACCGATGGTCCCGCGGCTCTCGCCGCGGTACAGGCTCCCACGTGGAGTGAAGAGCCATAGCCCGAACTCGTCTTCGGCGGTCGGGTACGCACCCCAGAACCCGCTGCCTTCTGGGCGCTTCTGCTTCCGGATGTAAACGGGCGTCACCACCACTGATCTGACGTCGGCAAACAAAGTCTGGCGTTCGGGCCGACCACAGCATCCCCGCTAAGGCGCCCGTTACGGGCCCCGGCCGGGGTCAAAACGATGGTGGGCCCGCGGCGGACTCGAACCACGTACCTCAAGGGTCGGCTCAGCCAGTCGGTCGCCAACGAATCACCCCGCGCTGGCCGACTCGGATCCGGAGGAGGCCGATCGTGGAGTCTCCTGGTACCACCTGAGCACACGCATGCCGCGGAGGGTGTTCCACCGGCTCGGTCTGCCCTCCCCCTCGTCCATCGCGAAGTGCAGCCGGCCGGGATGGGGATTCTCGAGGGGCCAGCGGCCGTCTGCATCGCGCTTGGACTCGACCAGGTCGATCGCCTCGGCCAGCCGCTCGTCCGGAGCGGCGGCGGCCTCGCGCAGGTAGTCGAGGCCTCGGAGCACGTCGTAGTGCCAGTAGGTCGGGTAGGAGAAATGCGTCCAGGCCGGGTCGATCACTTCACCGGTCGCGAGCCTGCGAAGCATCCGACGCTCGAGGAGGTACTCCTGGGCGCGGAGGCGGGCGGCGCTCACCTCCGGTTGGCCCGCCGTGGCTCGTTCGTACTCAAGCAGGCCTTCCAGCACGTCGATCGTTGTGTGGAATGACCCCCGCGTCGATCCATTCTCCTGCTCGCAGTTCCACCCGCCATCGCTCATCTGCTCTCCGAGGAGCCGGACCACGATGCCCTGGACGTCCTCGCAGAAGTAGGCTCCGATTGCAACGGCCCGGCCGTTGATGCATGGCTCCACCTCACCCGCGAAGAAGGGCTCGCCGTCGTGCTCCCATCTGCAATGCTCGCGGACCAGGCGGACGGCGTTGCGCGCTCCTGCGCTGGCGGGATCAAGGCCGAACGCCCGCAACAGCACCAAGCTCCACGTGGTGGAGGTCCATTGGGGGAAGAGGGTGCCTTGTCTCTCGGGTGGCAGTGATTGCCACCAGTTCGCCGCAGCCGTGGAGGTAAACGTCGGGGTGCCCCCATCCCACTGGCCATCCTGGCGCTGGATAGCGAGCAACCGTGCGCCCCAGCCCTCGCTGGCGACGCGGGCACGTTCGGCCGCGACGTCCTCCGCAGGCGCATCAGTAAGGTCACGCATCACCTGCCAGCGGATCGCCGGGTCGGAGTCCAGCAGCCACTCGACTACATCCATTCGGTTCTACCTCAGCCCGCAAGAATAGGCTCTCCAGGGCTGCTAGGGCCGCAGGCCACTGAACGTAGGTCTGGCCGATCACAGCGGCTTGAGCGAACTCGAATCAATTGCCCGGCCGCAGTTTCCAGTAACGCGAACCAAGAGACCAGGTTGGTGGTGCACCAATAAGCCTTCGAATGTGACGCTCGGCGGTGGGCGACCCTGCTTCGTCCCAGATGGATAATGCCGGTCGTATGGATCGTGTCCGCGCGTGCTACGCGTCCTTCGGCCAACGCGAGTGGAACCGACTGGACAATCCGGCCGATGGCGCGATCGAGCTCGAGCTTACTCAGCGGGCACTGCTTCGCCATTTGACCAACGAGGAGCGCATACTGGATGTAGGCGGCGGCCCTGGCCGCTACGCAATCTGGCTGGCGGAGCGGGGTCATCACGTTGTTCTGGCCGATCTGTCTCCCGAGCTCCTGGCTATCGGCCGGGAACGGTCCAGGACTGCTGGTGTCGGACTTGAAGACATCCGGCAGGCTGATGCGCGTGATTTGTCACAGTGGCCTGACGCGAGTTTCGACGTCGTTCTCGAACTTGGTCCGTTCTATCACCTTCAGTCGCAGTCCGACCGAGATGGAGCTGCGGTCGAGGCGGCCAGGGTCCTTCGGCCTGGCGGACTGCTGTTCGCGGCCTTCATGCCAAGACTTGCTTTCCTTCGACGAACTATGGCGTTGCCTGACGAACGGCATCGCTTGCTCGACCGCGAGTGGATCGAGCGCCTCCTTAAGTCAGGTGCTTTCGACAATGATGTCGGTGGACGGTTCGATAACGGATACGGAGCCCGACCAGAAGAGATAGACCCGTACCTCCGCAAGCATGGATTTCACCAACTTGAATTGATAGCCGCAGAAGGTCTGACAACCGGCATACAAGCGGCGGTCGCCGGTCTGACAGATCCTTCGCTCCACTCCGCCGCACTTGACCTGATCGAGCGGACGGCATCTGAGCAATCCATACTTGGTCTCGCCAACCATCTTCTGTATGTCGGTCGCCGGTCGCCAACGGTTTCGCAACAGGGTTCGGTGGACTGCGGGTGTCGCAATCAATTCGAAACAGCGACCAAAATGAGTTCAATCCGGACCCATCCTGTCCATCTCGGCGAACCACTCCTTTGCATCGAGGATGGGCTCCACGAGAAGCCACGGCCAACCTGGCGGATGTCCGACTTCTGCGGGTGAGGCGGCCGCGTATCCTCCACGCGGTGCGAAACCAGTCTGGAGCCGACGCCGGCGTCGCTGATCGGCCCTTCCGGACGGCGGCGCGGCACTACAAGGCCCGCCCGCCCTACTCAGCAGATCTGGGGCGAGCGCTTTCTGAGCATCTAGGGTGGGACGGATCCGGTCGCCTGCTGGATGTCGGCAGCGGCCCGGGCACCATCGCTTCTGAACTGGCGCCCGCGTTCGCCGAGGTGATCGCCCTGGATCCTGAGCCTGAGATGCTGGCCGAGGGCAAGGCAGGTTGCCGTCACTCGCACGTCCGGTGGGTGGAAGGAAGGGCAGAAGACATTCCGCTGCTCGGTTTGGGGTCGTTTCAGGCGATCACTCTGGCCCAGTCTCTCCACCGCACCGACCGCGAAATGACTCTGCAGATCGTCCACAACTCGCTCAAGCCGGGGGGCGCGCTGCTGCTGATCCACCACGCGCTCCGCGGCTTCGGGATGCCGGAACGTCCAGGCTTCACGGCTGAGTTCCCAGCGGGCCCCGCCAGAATCCCTCCGATCCCTTACGAGGTCATCTGGGATTCGATCGAAGGGTACTTGGGCTTCACGCCGTCACCGCCGGCACCTGATGAAGAGCGCTACATGGCCCTGCTGCGTCGTTCGGTGTTCGCCGGCTGTGAGGAGCTGATCCTCCCGGGCCGTCGGGACATCATTCGAACGCCGGAGAGTGTGCTGGAGCTGCTCTTCAGTACCTCGTTCGCCGCCCCAGAGCGCTTCGGTCCGAACCTCGATGAGTTCCGCAACGAGGTGCTTGCGAAACTCTATCGGCTCACTGACACGGGCACCTTCTGGGACTGGCCCGGCGACACGGAAATCCTGATTGCCAGGAAGGCCTGACGTGGCGTCCGAAACACTCCAGGTCCTGTGGATCTGTGGGCCTCCCGGCATTGGCAAGTCGACCGTCGCGTGGGCCACCTACCGCCACGTGCACGAGGCCGGCGTCGCGGTCGCATACGTTGACATCGATCAAATCGGCATCTGTTATCCGGAACCGCCCTCAGATCCGACCCGAGATCGGATGAAGGCGAGGAACCTCGCTGCAGTCGCCGAGACGTTTCGTCTACACGGTGCGCGGGTCCTCATCGTGTCCGGAGTCGTCGAGGAAGAGTGGGCTTCAACCTACTCAGAGGAGGCCAGGACGGCCAGCATCAGATGGTGCCGTCTACATCTGGAGCGGGCCGCACACGAAGAACGATTGGTCGCACGAGGTTTGTCCGACGCAGCGCTGGCGGGGTACTTCGAGTACGCCGAAGCGCAGGAACGCTCGACCTTTGCCCACGCTCGGGTCGACACCACCGGGCACTCGGTGGATGAGGTCGTCCGCTTGACGATCGCAGCGATGCCATTGGAGCCGATTCAAGGCCGGGTCAGCGATCCATCAAGAGCAGCTGGTGCAACACAATTGCCCGAGCCCGAGCCGGTCTTGCTGATCTGTGGACCAACCGGCGTCGGCAAGTCGACGGTCGCGTGGCACGCCTTCCAGCGCACGACGGGTGCGGACGTCCGAACCGGCTTCGTTGACGTCCGCCAACTCGGCTTCTTCGAGCCACCACACGAAGAACAAACTGATCGACACGCGGTTCAAGCGTGCAACGCGGGCGCCTTGTGGGCGACCTTCAGGTCATGCGGCGCACACGCGTTGGTGGCCAACGGTTCCATTCCGACCAGCGAGGACCTCACAAAGTACACGGTCGCTCTGCCCCTCACGCACACGGTCAGCCTGCATGCCTCGGATGCGCAGCTCGCTCACCACATTCGGCGTCGGGCGGCTGGTGAAGGACCGAGACTCGCGGGCGATTCTCTGGTTGGCCTAACCGGCGTTGAGCTCGGCCACGCCATCGACTCAGCGGCGGCTGAAGCCCACGGTCTTGACGCCAATCGGATTGCGGACTCACTTATCGACACGACCGGTCTGACAGCCTCCGAAGCCGCCGAAATGGTGCTCGCGTGTGCTCCGGGCTGGAGCGATCTCATCAGGTCCTCAGCCGCACCGGGCCCCAACGTCTCGCGACTGACGATTGGCGAGTCGCCGCTCGGGGGTCACATGGATGAGGTCGTACGGGTGGGCTGCCACAGAGCACCGGCTGATGGAGGACGCCTCGATCATCCGCAACCGTGGCAAGATCCAGGCCACCGTCGACAACGCGCGTGCGATGATGTCCGCGTCGCCCAACCTCGTGGCGCTCGCGAAGTCATACGAGATCACCTGTAAGAGGGCACCCAGGTCCGTCGCCGACCTTCCCCAGTCGACGCCGCAGGCGGAAGCGTTTGCCAAGCAGTTGAAGTCTCAGGGGTACCGCTTCGTCGGGCCCACGAGCGTCTACGCGTTCATGCAGAACGTCGGCGTGGTCAACGACCACGTCCACGGGTGCTTCCGCGCGATTGACTACCGCACCGCGGCCCGGGGCCGCTGAAGATCGGCCCCGCGACGATCCGCTCGCCCAGGCGCGGCAGTGCCCGCGGAACCTCTCCGCCTGCCTGGCCGAGGCGGGGGCGCGTCCTGAGGACGCGGTGCTCGATCCCGCGCTGCCACTGCAGCATCCACGCCTCTTGAACTGTTGCTCGGACGAGACATCAACGTATGCGACTCTCAAGTGTGCAATGTCATTCAGAAAGTCGATCGCCTTGCGAGCGCGCTGCTGCGTGAATAGCTACACCAACCGACGCGTGGACATCGCCGCCGGGTGCAGCGAAGGACTTTAGGGAGAGATTCGTCGTGTGGAACCAAGCATTGCCGATCCTGCTCGGATTCGTGCTGACGACTATTGTTGGCGGGCTCTTCGCCAGCATCCTGCAACAACGCTCATGGCACTATCAGAACGAGCAACGCTTACGCGAGGATGACATCAACCGCGCGAGCAACGTCTGCCGCTCGCTATCGGCCTTGGTGGACAAACGGTCGTACCGGATGCAGCGGTTGCTATGGGCCACCCTCGCCCACGCGAACGGACAACTCGCGCGTGACGTGCTCGACGCGAGGCTGCAGGAGTACGACCAGGTCCTCCTGGAGTGGAACGACGAACGCAACGCCCGCCTGGCGATCGTCGGGGCATACTTCGGTCGCGATGTTCGCGACTTCCTTGACCGGGTTGTTTACGAGGCGTCCAAGGATGCCGGAGAACACCTCGAATCGCTGTACCGTGCGTCCGTGGACCGGCAGAACAGCAGTCTCGATCCCGCCTCCGTGGCCGAGACCAGGACCAAACTGGACGACTTGAACAACCTCGCCTACCAACTCAGCTTCACAATGATGGTGCGCATCCGCGAGGGCCGGGTCGGCCGCCGCGCACCAGCTGTACTCGACGAGACAGCCGCCAGAGACGACCAAAACGACGCGGCCCGAAAACTGGACGTTGTAGGTGCGCCGTGGTTAGGTACGCTCCCTCAAGATGCGCCCCGGTGAGGAACGCGCCGCAGTGTAAGCTCCGCCAACCGTTGAAGCGAGCTCATAGCGGTTGGAGTAGGGCCCCGATCGAGGTCACTGACGAGACAGGTGTACTCACGGTCAGCAGCGCTCTCGAGGGGAGGGCGTATCATCGCGAGCCCAGCAATGGCTCAGTCGAAAGCACACCTTTCTCTTGGCACGATCCGGAGATCGCTGGTTGCTCTCATCCACTCGGGTCGCTTGTCAGGATTGCTGTCAACCCGCGCATTCCTATCAGGTTTTCTGATAGCAGCCCTAGCCAATTCGCCTTCGCAAGCTCGTGGGCCGTAGCTTATATAACGCGAACCGGACGGGCCTGTTCGAGCGACCCCCCGATCGTATTCGGATAGCAATTCGTACCCCAGCGCTCCCTCCGA
Organism: Candidatus Dormiibacterota bacterium; assembly: GCA_035259145.1. Classification (GTDB taxonomy): domain Bacteria; phylum Chloroflexota; class Dormibacteria; order Dormibacterales; family Dormibacteraceae; genus CF-161. The sequence continues at coordinate 27,219 of DATFWQ010000030.1, forward strand.
CCCCACACCTAACAGCTCACCAGGGGAGGGGCTGGGGCGGGGCTCCATACCACGGCCGCTGGGCCCAGATCAGGAAGCGTTCGATCGCCGTTGGCATCATGGCTGCTAGGTAGGTGGACCAGGCCTCTATATCTCGCCCGGATCGGTACCGGAACCAGACGTCATCGCGTGGAGAGTAGACGGGCTCCGGCCGTCGGTGGTAGTCCCTCAGATCGGGGCTGAGCCCTCCAAGCCGCGCGGCGGGCAGATCGGGCAGGCCGGCGATGACTCGATTCTGGCGCGCTCTCACCACCTCCAGCTCACCGGCGCGCAGCAGGCGGCAGAAACCGAAACGCTGTCCCCGCCGGATCCGACCGCCGACTCCGCACCCAGCTGGAACTCAACTGTGAATTTCGATCCCCGATAAGAGTCGAATCCGTACTGGCTGACCTACAGCCAGATGGTCAGGTGCTTACCTTCCTGGGGTCGGGTCCAGCTCAGCATCCCTCTCTCATGCTTGAACCCGGCCTCCTTCATGACCGGGCCCAGAACCGAGCGAGCGATAGCGTAGACCCCCCGGGAGTCTAGCTTGGGAACAGGTGATGACGAAGCTTCGCTCGGGCCCTGCTCGATCACTGGCAACGCCTCGGGCTCGGGCAAGCCATGGATGCCGAGGCCGGCCAACAGGGCGGCAAAGGCCTCCTCAGCGAATTCGAACTCCCCTGTGAGCACGCTCCGGAGCTGCGCCGGGTCGAGACTCAATTCCGCCTCGCCCGCCCACGCGCTCGCTGCTTCGATCACAACCTCAGGATCTGGGGGCTCGGGAGCCTCGTACGACTCGACGGCGACCTCCGGATTCAGCATCGCCGACCAGGTGGCGCCGTTGGGAGCCGCCGCCTCCACCTGCGCGCAGTCGCTGTCGATGACGTAAGCGACCAGCGCCGGCTGCCCACTGGCCTGGGAGAGGGCAACAATTGCCCCGCGCAGGTCCCCGCCATCGCCGTCGCGCCGGTGCAGCCGCCAGCCGTCTTCGAACAGCTCCGGGTCCCCCCACTTCCGATCCAAAGGCTGTGACCTCGGGAAGCATGGCGAGGCGCTGGTCGCCGCGCGTGAGTACGAGACTCCCTGAATAGCCCATGTGGGCACCGATCGCGCCGAGCATGTCCTGAAGGAGCGGCCCTTGCCTGAAGGGGCCCGCCGCTGAGGCGTACTTGTCATGTAGAAAGATGGGTGGCCCCGTGCATACTCAACGACGCACGAGGAGTGAGTCCCAACCGGCTCCGTGTTCATTGGATCGATCGCGCCCTCGAGGACCTCGATCGGGAGGCCACGGCCAAGCAGGCAGAGAGCGTAGTCGTGGAGATGGAGCGGATGGCGGGCTGGGGATGGTCCACGGGCCGCAGGGCGCCGGCCTACGGGCACAATGCTCAGTACGCTCGGTGCGTCCGCTGGGCGTGATCTACTAAGTGATCGGCGGGGAGCTGTACGTCCTGCGCGTTTTGCACGGGCGGCGCCTGCGGGACCTGCCCTGATCCCGTCGGCCGAGTCCGACCAGTCGTCGGCCCGGACGATCTGCTCTAGATGAGTGATTCCGAATTGGCGGCGAAGGGGCAGCAGGCCGTAACGAGTAGGGGAAGGGCGTCGGATGAAGGTTTGTGCAGACCAACATCGACGCCCTCGTCATCGCACTCTACGTCCAAGTCGACGACCTTTTCATCCTCCTCGGCGTTCGCCAAGGCCCTGGCCGCCCGCCTCGCCTCTCCCGACTCCGAGCTGGTCTGCCTGGCCGTCGCCCAGGTCCTGCTCGGCTGCAACTCGGAGCGTCGCTGGCACCGGTTCGCGAGCGGCCGACTCGGCCACCTCTTCCCGTACCTGCCCCAGCAGTCTGCCTACAACAAGCGGCTGCGCAACGCCTAGGGGCTGGTGGAGCATGCCATCCGGCACTTGGCCGGCCTCACCCCGTCCTGGTGGGATCAGTTCCGACTGCTGGACTCGACGCCGGTGCCTTGCGGCGCCTCTCGGGAGACGGAGCACTGCACACCAAGGCGCGTCGGTGTGGCGTTATGTGGTCTGGTGGAGGTTATCGGCCCTGGGAACGGTGTACGACCCACAAGGGGCCACCTCCGACACGGGCCCCGGATGTTATCAGGCCTGGCTGAACTCGAAACGAGTGGTGGACCGCGGGTCACACGGGACGTCTACGTGCCCGCGAAGGTGGGCCGGTTGCTGGAGGCAATGGAACGGGATCCTCTGCGCTCGCAGGTTCCTGGCGAAGCGCGCGGGGCCGGACCGTCCGCCGACCAGAGTCCCTCCAGCGGGCTCACCGCGAAC
>DATFWQ010000031.1:0-6844 GCA_035259145.1 Candidatus Dormiibacterota bacterium
AAACCGCCGGTCTTTGAGCTGGGGGAAGTTTGCGCAAAGCCCCGGGTTGGTGGCGACAACCTCGCGCCACAACGTGATGCCATAGACGGGCTGTGAGGCCAGGAACTCGTACGCCATGTCCTCGTCCTGCCGTAAAAGTGGGAAGCACTGCGAGCGCTCCAGGATCAGGTTGGCGGTCATGAACCGTGGTGCCAGCGGGCGCCTGGTGTGGGTGTCCACCGGCTTGCTCCTGTGTCGCAGCGCGTGCACCAGGCCCAGAAGGTTGACCGCCACGTACGCCAGGTGCCGGTGGCCGTCCTCGACGATCAGATTCAGATCGACGTCGTCCGTGAGGAGGTAGCCACCGGAGGCCAGGGAGCCGGCGATGGAGACGCTGAGGACGTAGGGGCTCAGCTGGACCAGCCTCTTTACGAAACGCGTTGCCATCACGAGGCAGCGGGCCACGTTCGCCTCATGCGCCTCAGCCCTGCGCAGGATCGCCGGACCAGCGCCGGCCATCGCCGGCGTGAGCACAAGGCCGTGCCGCACCTCGAGCCCCGGGCTGCCGCCGACTGAAGCGAGTACGGCGTCCTTCGATACCGCTCCACCCAGACACAGCTCACCCAGCCGGGCCGGGGTCACCGCGTAGCCACGGCGCTCCAGGATCGCGGCCGTGCGCTCCAGCCGGTCGATGGGCGAACCACGCGCCGCCCCCGGAGTCGATGAGAGCAAGGGCCGCCTCGCCCCTACGGGCGCCACTGCCGGGGATACCCGGTTCGGTTACGTCTGATCACGTCGAAATCGCCTTCGCAGAACGATCGCACCGGCTCCCAGGGCCGCCGCGCCCGCGGTCCCGATGCCCACGGTCAGCCCAACGATGAGGCCCTGGTGGCCCGACTCGTTCGCCGCCGGGGGCGCAGTTCGGTCCGGCAGAGGCAACGCCAGCAGGTCGGCGGCCCAATCGGGTGGAGCTTCGCAGCTCGTGACCGGCCCGAGCGGCGGGAACGTGATCGGGCTGGACGTCGGGTGGCTGAAGTCGAAACAGTCGCTGAGAGGGTCGGCTGCCGCGTCCCGCTCGGTGAGCGGCTCCAGACCGAAGGTACGCTCGACCAGCGCCATCACCGAGGCGTGGTCGTAGGTGGCGTGGCTGACGTGTCCAGGCTTTGCGTAGGGCGACACCACTGTACACGGCACCCGAAACCCGTAGCCAGGAGGCGGCGTCACGTGGTCGTAGAAGCCGCCGCTCTCGTCATAGTTCAGAATGACCGCGCTCTGTCGCCAACCGGGCCCGGCGGCCACCGCGTGGACTGCGAGATCTGCGAAGCGCTGGCCCCACTGGGGCGGGGTTGGAGGGTGCTCAGTCAGTGGGTCTTGAGGGACCACCCACGACACCGGGGGAAGCCGGCCGCGGGCGGCATCCGCCAGGAACTCATTGAACGACCGGTTGGCGCGCGCATCCGAGGCCCGCTCGGGGTAGAACGCGACAGGGTTGTAGCCACCGGTGTCGGGCACCCTTGCCAGGTAGCAGGCCCAATCCAGACCGGCCGCGTCCAGCCGGTCCACGAGGTTGGGGCGGGGCAGGAGCGCAGCGTCGATGCGACGAGGATTATCTCTGAACGCTGCTGCGGACCCCGCGATGCTGAACAGCCGGTTGGAGAACGTCGGGCTCAGTACCGACGCGAAGTAGTTGTCACAAAGGGTGAAGCGGCGGGCCAGCGCCCACGCAGATGGGATCTGCTTCTCCGTGAACACGGACAGGGCTGAGCCCTCGAAGGGCGTCCCAGAGGCAAGGGATTGTAAGGCGGCTGCGTTGTGAGGCGGGTCGCTGAGGCAGTCCACGGCAGCGGGAGTCACGCGGGCGTCCAGGGGAAGGCCGTCAGCACCCGGGAAGTGGCCAAAGTAGTGGTCGAAGGAGCGGTTTTCGCGCATCAGCAGGATCAGGTGGCGCAATGGAGTGTCCGCCGCCCGTGCGATGTTGACGGCAGGAAAGGTCATCGCCACGCCCGCGACCGCCGCAACTTTGAGAAACCGCCTGCGCGAAAGACGATCAGTCGTAGGCCGAGGTCTACCCGGCCGGGTCACCGCCGGCCGAGTCTGGGCGACTGCATCACCCGTAATAGGCGCCTGTCCCTTGCGCCTGCCCACGATCGGTGCGTCTACTGATCTGTTCCTCTCGGAGTGGGGCTGCCACGCCATCGTCCTCTCCGCCCCTTACCCCTCCATGGGCCGGGCCTCACTTTGTGAGCGCCCGGCCTTGATCATCCAGCTCCGCTATGGTTGGCGGCGCCCAGGTGGCGCCTTCTGGCTGCATCGACCTTCAAGACGATCGCCGCACCACTGTCACCGGCCGCGCACCCGGTAAACAGCCCGTAGCCGCCGCCCCGATCGACCAGCTCCTCGATCAGCTCGATGACCAGGCGCATGCCGGTCGGGCCCTGCGGGTGCCCGTAGATTAACGACGAGCCGTGGTTGTTGAACGCGTCCAGCGCGACGTCGAACGAGCGCGAGAAGTAGATGTCGTTGACGGCGAAGGGGTTGTGGGTCTTGATCACCGTCACGTCGTAGATGCGCAGCCCTGCGTCGTCCAGGGCCTTGCGCGCCGCGGGCACGGGCGCCATCGGCATGTGGGCGGGCTTGGCTCGGGACTGGCCATAGCTGATCACCTGGATCTCGATGCCCGAGTCGCGGCTGATGTCAAGTGCGCGTTCGCGCCCCGCCAGGATCATGGCGCAGTTGCCGTCAGCCGGGTGGGTCTGGCTGCCGTAGGTGACGCTGCCACCCTCCTGCACCGGCTTCAGCCGGGCCAGGCCCTCTGCGGTTGTTGGGGTGATGCCCTCGTCGTCGTCGACGGTGGCGATCACCTTGCGCCCGGAGGGGTCGCGGACATCGAGCGGGCTGACCATGTATCGCCGGTGGAAGCCGCCTCCGTTCCGGCGGTCGGTGACGTACTGCTCGTAGCGGATCAGCGTTACCTCGTCCTGCTCCTCCCGGCTGATCCCCTGCTCGGTGGCCACGTTTTCGGCCGTGACGGTCGGCGATGCGCCCGCATAGGGGTCGCGCTGGAAGTTGTCCCAGACCCAATCCTCGGTCGTGCCGCCGCCCCCGGGGCCGCTCGCGTCCGGGTAGTAGATGTGGGGACCGTTGCTCGTGCGGTCGGCCGTGATGCCGAGAATGCATCGCCGGCCGCCGTCGGCGTCGACCTCACCGGCCGCCTGGGCGATGAGCCGGGCGGACGTTGCACAGGCCTGCATGATCGTCGGCCCCGAGATGTCGGGGTTGCCGATCGTCCCGGCCACCCATGGCGCGGCGTAGAAGCTGTGCTGCGAGGGCACGGTCATCCCGTAGAAGAGAGAGTCGAAGGTGGTAGCCTCGATCCCGCGCTCGTCGAGAGCCCGGCTCGCGACCTCGGCCGACAGCCTCACGGGGTGGGACTGGGCGAGGCTTCCCTGCCAGCGGACGAACGGCGTCGACCAGTAGCCGCCGTACGGGACGAAGGCCTTTTCGAATCTCACGTCACTTCCTCCGGGGTGGCAGGGGGTTTCGACGGCGATGCTAGCACCGAGCGCGTCGCGCAGTACCCTGAACCGATGAGCTGGTGGATCTGGTCGCCGCTGGATCATGCCCGCTGGACCACCGTGCTGGTGGCGATGGCCATCCTGGTCATCACCACCTTGAAGACTCGGCAACCGCACCGGGCCTTGATCGCGACGGTGGCCTGGCTGGCGGCTTACGAGATCGTCTGGCAGGCCTTCGATGTGCTGATGCATCCCGCCACGAGCCCGACGACCCTCGAGCGTTATCTGTGGTTCGTGGCGGCGCTGATCGCGTGGCCGATGCTGGCTCACGCGATCGGGATCCGACCCAATGCCGCCCTGGTCGCGATCACCGCAGGAACCTTCGCCCTCTGGCTGGCGACAGGGTTCGACTACAACTGGTACGGGCAACCCAAGTCGCTGCAGGTCGGGCCCGAAGTGCTGAACGTCCTCAGCAAGACCGCTCTGGCGGGCGCCTACCTGCTGGGTGCGATCCGGCCCGAGATCGGGTACCGAACAAGAATCCCTGTCTGACCGGGGAGGCCCGCTTCCTCTTGCTGCAGCCAGGTGATCCGGGCTCGTTCCAGGGCCAGCCGGGCCTCGCGCTCGGCAAACGGCGCCCGCGCGAGCCCCATCTGCGGCGCCAGCTCGCCGCGCGCCACCTGCCGGCAGAGCTCGGCCATCGCCTGCAATTCCTCCCGCTGGCGGCGGACGAACGTGTGGTCGATCACATCGCCGTGGCCAGGGACCACGGTGGCCGGCGCGATCGCCAGGAGCCGGTCGACCGTCGCCGGCCACTCCAGCGGCCAGGAGTCCGCGTACGAGGGTGGGGCACCTTCTTCGACCAGGTCACCGGCGAATACGACGCCCGCGTCCGGGACGAGCACGACCAGATCGTTGTCGGTGTGCCCGCGCCCGAGGTAGCGGAGCTCGACCTTGCGCCCGCCGACCGACAGGGTCGCCCGCTCGTTCACGAGGTTGTCGGGCGGGACGATCTCCACCTGGGCGAGGTCGTCAGCCAGCTCCGGCAGGCCGGCCATCATGTTCGCCCGCTGCTCTTCGCCCAGGGTGCGAAGATCGTCTGCGCAGCGCTCGTGCCCCCAGATTGCCGCCCCGCGAAACAGCTCGTTGCCAAAGCAGTGGTCAAAATGGGCGTGCGTATTGACGACCTGGCGCCAGGGAAGGGGGCTGAGCAGGCGCAGATCACGCCGCAGCTCCTCGGCTTGGGCCCGCCAGCCGCGCGTGTCGATCACCAGCACCTGATCGTCCCCGACCACCGCCCCGACGTTGAGATCGAACGAGTTGTACCGGTGCCTGTAGACGCGGTCGCCCACCTCCTGCCATGGCATCGTGCGATCGTACCCGGACAACGCGCCGTCGCTATCCTCGTGACCGTCGGGAGCGGCCGGCCGCGAAGGCCGGCTCTGGACGGATGTTCGACGATGGAGGCCTGCAGCCATTGGAGTCGGCGATGTGGGAGTGCCCCCGCTGCCAGCGCTGGTTCGCAAACCGCAACCAGTCCCACGCCTGCGGCACCTTCGAGCTTGAGCCTCACTTCGCCGGCTGTGACCCCAACGTTCGCCTGGCATTCGAGCGCATCGTCGGGTTGATCCGGGAGCTCGGGCCGGTCACAGTGCTGCCTGAGAAGACGCGCATCGCCTTTCAAGTTCGTATGAGCTTTGCTGCGGTCATGCCGCGCAAGCGCCGGCTCGACGGACACGTCGTTCTCGCACGTCGCTGCGAACACCCGCGCTTCACAAAGATCGAATACGTGTCTCCCAGAAACCTCGTTCATCACTTCCGGATATCCGGCCCCGCGGACGTCGACGATGAGGTGCGGGCCTGGCTCGTGGAGGCCTATGCCGTCGGCGAGCAGAGGCACCTGACCCGGCGCGCCAGGGCATCCCTTTTGGAACCCCGGACTCCGGATCAGCTCAGCACCGAGTAGCCTGGCACCCAATGAAGATCGACGGTCACCTGATCACCGACCTTGCTTCTGTGCCCGCGCGCGTGCGCGACCTTGAGGCTCTCGGCTACGACGGCGCCATCTCGGTCGACACCAGCCACGACCCCTTCCTTCCGCTGGCACTGGCCGCTGAGCACAGCGAACGGGTTGAGCTGCTCACTAGCGTCGCGATCGCCCTAGCACGTTCGCCGATGACGGTCGCCTACACCGCTCACGACCTGCAGGTGCTCTCGCGCGGACGCATGATCCTGGGCCTGGGCAGCCAGATCAAGCCGCACATCGAAAAGCGCTTCAGCATGACGTGGTCGGCCCCGGCGCCACGCATGAGGGAGTTCATCGTCGCACTCCGCGCCATATGGCAGGCCTGGAACACTGGTGAGCGCCTCGACTTCCGCGGCCACTTCTACCAGCATTCACTCATGACGCCCTTCTTCAGTCCTCCGCCCAGCCCCTATGGGCCTCCGCGCGTCTACCTGGGAGCGCTCGGAGACCGCATGTGCGAGGTCTCCGGCGAGGTGTCCGACGGCGTGCTCATCCACCCGTTCACGACGGCGAGCTACATAAGGGAGCGGCAGCTGCCGGCAGTCCAGCGCGGGCTTGCGCGCGCCGGTCGGGCTCGCGAAGACTTCGAGGTGGCAATCAGCCCATTCGTCGTGACGGGCTCTGACGAGCAGGCGATGGATGCCATGCGCCAGGCCGCCAGACTGCAGATCGCGTTCTACGGCTCGACACCGGCGTACCGGACGGTCCTCGAGCACCACGGCTGGGGTGACGCTCAGGATGAGCTCAACGCGCTGTCCAAGCGAGGCCGCTGGACAGAGATGGCCGATGTGATCACCGACGAGATCCTTGACGCATTCGTGGTGCAGGCTCCGTACGACGAGGTGGCCGATGCACTTGCCCACCGGTATGCAGGGCTCGCCGATCGGATGAGCTTCTTCTCTCAGTGGGGCGACGATCGCGATCGCTGGCCGGCTCTGCTTGACGCGCTCAGGGCAGGCGTTACGGCGCGAGCCTGAGGCTACCTTCCGTCGGTTGGCAAACCGACGTTTGCCGCAGGCGCCGGAGCCGCGGCCCTCCGTCTACACTGCCGCGAGAAGCATGCGCGCGGAGCTGAGACCCTGCTAAATGAGTCTTGACTCCCGATACTGGGATCGGGAATTTGAAACGAGGCCCTGGGCGTGGATCGAGGCCTGGCAGGCTCAGCAGCTGGCGACGATGCTGGACACCTTGCCGCAGCGGTCGGAGCTGTATCGGGACCTCCTCGCGGGAGCCGGCCGGAGCAGTGGCCTGCGTGGCTACTGGGTCAGCCGTGGCCGTCTACCGACGCTCGACATGCTGGAGACCATTCCTTTCACGACCAGGG
>DATFWQ010000032.1:0-13223 GCA_035259145.1 Candidatus Dormiibacterota bacterium
GCAGCGTTCGGAGCAGCCTTCGGCACGCTAGGCGGTCTAATGCGCAGACAGATCGGCCGGCTGCGCTTCCGCCAGGGCAGAGTGTAGGCCCTGATCCTCACCGTGTTCGGCGGCCCCGGCTACACGCATCGCGGCATGGAGAGCGTCAGGGCCGTAACTACGGCATTGGCGCCAACCGCCAGCGCCGAGGTGGTGGTCTATCAAGTATTTGGCGGGCCCTCGTGCTAGCCTGGCCGGTTGCATGGCTGGGGTCGCTTACTGGATGGGCAATCACTGGCAGCCTGTCGTCGCCGGGTGGGGTGCGGTCCTGTCCACCGTTCTGGCCGCCCGAACATGGTGGCGCGAACACAGCCGTATCCATTTCTGGGTGGGCGTCGGCCGGGCCGGCGTCGACCCCAGAGGGAACATCATTCTCGCGCATGGCCGGCCTGGTCAGGGCTATACGTTGGAGGGAGGCGTCACCACGGTGGTGATCGCGATCTACAACCGCAGCCGCGATCCGCTGCACCTGCATCGCGTAGGTCTTCGTGGCAGCGGAACCGCTCGCATGGTCTTTTTCCAATCCCCTGGCTTCCAGGAGCTTCCCGTCAAACTGGAACCCACCGACGGCTTCACGATGGCCAGCAAGCTCGAGTCCGTGGCTCAGGCGCTTCCTGCCGAGGTGGGCGCTGTAAGGCACGTCAAGGGGCCGTTCTGTACAGACGGCGCTGGTCGGGAGTACGGCCGTCGTCTGCGCCGGGATGAACGGGACGCTCTGGTCGAGGCGCTGGGCCGTCTCCAAATGCCCCTGGCTCAGGAGCAGCCCTGATCAGGCGCCTGGCGCTCGTACGCCGGTCGTCGTCTCCGCATTGGCATGGTGTCCTGGGTCACCCTGGTCAGTGGCCGCGCCCGGCAGCGTTGGACAGGAGCACCCGGGACGCGGCCACCCGTCGACGATATCGGGCGTTGGTCTAACGACGGGTTAAGGCGGTCCCCGGTGGGGCGGAACGCTTCAGTCCGCCCCCCGATAGGCGGTGGTCGCGCCGGGGTCAGTCGAGCGAGAAGGCGTAGAGGTTGCGCTGGGCCGGCACGTAGAGGCGGCCCGCGCTCGCGCTGAGCGAGGCAAAGTGCTCGCCGTGTCCGGTTGCGACCCGCTGACGCACCACTCCGGTGTCAGCGTCGAAGCCCCAGACAAATCCGCCTTCGAAGTCGAAATCCCAGACCAACCCCGCCGCGACGATCGGCGATCCGGAGCGGAAGTCGGGGCCTCGCCAGGCGACGTCGAAGCGGGACCCTGTCACGCGTACCGCCGTGAGGCTGTGATCGCATGGCACATAGACCAGTGGCGGCCGGTAGGCGGTAGTGCCAATGGCGTAGCAACCCTTGTCGAGTGACTTCCTGAACAGGTGGCCACCGATCCCACCGAGGTGATGCGCATCGAGGAGGTACCCGATGCCCTCCTTACCCACCTGGAAGATCCTGTCGCCCTCGAGCAGGGCGGGCCCGACGCTGCCCAGGTCGAAGTCGATCTGGTTCAGATGTTTCCAGTTGCCAGGGGCGAAGAAATCCTGTGCTACCAGGGTCGAAGAGAGCCTGACCACAGCGTTATTCCCGTCGTACTGCTTTTGCTCATCGGTGTTGCCCGTCGAGACGAGAAGCTCCCCATCGGGCATGACGACCGGACCCCCAGGTGCCCAGATGGCGCCTTTCAGGGGCGCCGCCTGGAACACCAGGTCCGGACCTGTGCCGTCGGCGTTCACGCCGATGACGAATCCGTGGAATCTGCCACAGTCCCCAGCTCGGCCTCCGAACGACGCGTACGCGCGCCCGTTGGCGAGCGCGACCGCCGGGCGGCTTAGCTGCTGCAACACGTCGCTGTCGGGCAGGTCAATAGGGTGGCGCCATTTCAGGGCTCCACTGCTCAGGTCGAGAGCATCCATCTCGTAACGTCCCGGATCGAAGTAGGCGACGACGTAGATCGTGCCCGTCAACGTGTCGACAGCAGGCGTCGCCGTAATGCCCAGCTCAGGGGTGATGTTGTTGCACTGCAGGCGGTGGCGGCTGGTGTCGAACGGGGTCCCGAGCGAGGTCTCCCAGGCGACGCAGCCACTCGCGGCGTCGAGCGCATACACGGTGTCATGCTCCGTCGCCTCGATGATCAAGCCCTGGACCACCAGGGGCTCCGCGAACATGGAGCCGTCCAGCCGCGCGCCCCACAGCGGCGACATGCGCCTTGTCGCCAACGGCGCTGGATCGACGCCGCGCCGGTTGGCACTTCGATGGTAGACGGGCCAATCGGCCGCGCCAGGCGGTAGGTTCGGGACGTGGAGCGGCGCCGCGCAAGCTACCGGCTGTGCAGCAATGGGCGCGGCAGCAGTCGTTGGCGGGTCGTCGGAACCGCCACAGGCGGTCGTGCCGAGAACCCAGGCCAGGGCGACCGCGACGGCCCTGGCTACGCCGCCCCGAGCGACGGCGGCCGGGAGCCGTGCCGGTCGAAGCATGCGCTTGAGGTTCGGCGGCGTCCATTAAGCACACGCAAGGCAGCGAGTTAAACGTGGCCTCAGCGGACGTAAAGAGTTCGGCCAGTGCCCAGGCTGATGGAGTCCGGAAAATGCTGATCCAGCCACGCCCGCAGACTGGGCACGGCCGAAAGACGCTCGGTTCTGAGCAGCACTGCTCGGACATGCCAGCGTTGGGCCACCGCGATTACCTCGTCGACGGTCAGGTCGCCCGCGGTTACGCGAACAAGCGAGGTGTCGACGAGCTCGGGAGGGGTGCTGCGGCCGGCCAGCGCGGTGGCGAACTGGTCGTCCGAGATAACCAGGTCGGCGGGCCTGGTGCTTGCCCGCAGCGCCGCGATGGTTGGCTCCACCGCCGCGGCAGGCTCCTGCAGAGCGCGCACATACGCCGCCGAGGTGATCGAACCCGCCAGTACAACCGCCGCTGCGCCGGCGGCCGTAACCGCCGAGCCGATCGGCCGGGCGGTCAATGGGAGAGTGATGGCTCCGCTCGCCACCGTCAGTGGGGCGACGAGGGCGACCGCGTGATGCGGCCATACGGGATGCTGCACGATAAGTCCCAGCGCCGCGGTAATCGCCCAGACGGCTACAGTTGCGGCCAGCATTGGTGCCCGCCGGAGGGCGATGAGGAACCCGACGACTCCCAGCAGTGCGATTGGCAGCTCCCTGAGGTACGTCTGAGCGTCGAGCCCACCCAGCGGCGCCGATCGGGCGTGGAGGTGGAAGCTGACAGTCTCGGCCCACAGGTCGGACCAGACGCTGATGAACGGCAGGAGGAGGGCTGCCATGGCAACTCCCCAGCCGAGCGTGGCGGCGCCAAACAGCCGAGGGACCATCCTGGGGTTCACCGGGCGCCCGACCAACAAGACGAGCACCGCCGGGAACGCGGCCACAGCCAGCAGCTTGGTCAGGATAGCGATCGCCAGCACCGCCCCGGCTCCGGCGGCCAGCAGGACCGCTCGCCGCTCCGAGGACGCGCGTGCCTGGGCAGCCATCGCGATGGCTACCAGCCCCAGCGCGACCGCGGGCCCATCCGACTGGAGCGTCACCGACTGCCGGAAGAGAAGCGGGTCGGCTGCCATTAAGGCCGCCGCAAGGACCCCGGCCGCGGGGCCGGCCAGCAGCCAGGCGGCCCGGCCAGCCGCCGCGATCCCGAGGAGCGCAACGACGAGGACGGCCACGCGCGCTGCGACGATGGTGTCCCCCATGAGCCGGTAAGGCGGCATCAAGAGGAGCAGGAAGGCCGGCGGCTGCGAGCTGTAGACGGATGCGAAGAGCGGGTGACCAGCTGCGAGGGAGCGCAGGGACTGCCAGTAGACGCCCTCGTCATAGTCGATCTGGCCTCCCGCCAGCAGGGGAGCACGCAGGGCGATGGCGCCCAGTAGTACACACCCGATGCCGACCGTAGGCGCGTTGAACACACGTCTCGGGTTCTGCATGTTGGCCGCTTCACTCTATCCGCGGACTTCCGAGCGAGCTGCGTCGCGCTTGGCCGCTCCTGCTCGATCAAGTGGCGGCAGCCCTTCCTTCGAAGATGCTGCTGTCCGGCGACAGCGACGGCCGGGCCGGCACATCGTCGAATCGTTCGGCCTGGACGAGTGGAGAGCGCGAGCAACCCCCGAGGGCAAAGCTGACGCCGTTCGGAAGCTCAAGAAACGCTGCTCGCAGGTGGCCGTCGTCGGCGATGGAATCAACGACGGCACGGCGTTCACTCTGGCCGACGTCGCCGTGGCAATGGGGAAGGGCTCGGACATCGTGGATCGTCCCGGACGACACGACGAGCCACTGCTTCAGGCTAGGCTGGCTGCAGGAAGCTGGTCAGGGTCTCGAAGTAACGTCGATGAGTCCGCCTCAGGTCATCAATCGAGGCGGCTCCAAGCAGCACGACCTCCATGTCGGGCTGGGCCTCCTCGGCCTGAAACAGGCGCCCGCTGGCCTCTGCGTACCGGCCGGGCTTGAACTCCTCAATGCTTACCAGCGCCCGCCGCTGCGGGTCATAGATCAGCAGAAAGAGCTTCATTGCCTGGTCGCTATGACGCGGAAGTATGCGGATGACCAAAGCATTCCCACAAGGAGTCCTCGTTGCGGATATGCCGCCTCACAACTGACAACGGGCTGTGAGCTTAACGGTTTCGACTGATAGTGCGGCCGCTCTCGTCAATGTCAGGCAAGACCACGGCGCACGTGGGCCTGGAATGCTCCTTCCGCCTGCTGTCAATTTCCATGCCGATCGGCCCGGTGGGCGGGGGCCGAAGCCGGCTTGCCGCGACCCGGCATACGATGGGTGAGGAGGCGTGGCAATGGCTGAAGCCGGCGATGTGGCGGTGCCACAGGCGGTCTTGAGTCCGCTGACGCGGACCGCGATCTTCCTGGTGGTGACGATCAATCCCGGCGGCGAGGGGTCCGTGCGGGACCTGCTCCAGACGCTGTCGGGCCTTCAGCGAGCCGTCGGCTTCCGGGAGCCAGACGGCAGGTTGAGCTGTGTCGCCGGCATCGGGTCGGAGGCGTGGAACCGCCTGTTCGGTGGACCACGCCCCGCCGAGCTGCATCCGTTCCGCGAACTGGTCGGGGCCAGGCACCGGGCGGTGTCAACGCCAGGAGACCTGCTGTTCCACATCCGGGCCGAGCGGCTCGACCTTTGTTTTGCGCTCGCCTCCGAGATCATGGGTCGCCTTCGCGGCGCCACCACGGTGTGCGACGAGGTCCATGGGTTCAAGTACTTCGACGTGCGTGACCTGCTCGGCTTCGTGGACGGGACCGAGAACCCTGCCGGCCCGGTGGCGAGCGCTGCGGTCCTGGTTGGCGACGAGGACCCGGAATTCACGGGCGGGAGCTACGTGATCGTGCAGAAGTACATCCACGACCTGCTTGCGTGGAACGCCCTATCGGTCGAGGCCCAGGAGAGGGTGATCGGCCGCACAAAGCTCTCCGACATCGAACTGGACGACGCAGGCAAGCCCCCGAACTCGCACGTCGCGCTCAACACGATCGTCGATCCCGACGGCACCCAGCGCCAGATCCTCCGCGACAACATGCCCTTCGGGAACGCAGGCCGCGGTGAGTTCGGTACGTACTTCATCGGGTACGCACGCACCCCCTCAGTAACCGAGAGGATGCTGCAGCACATGTTCCTGGGGAGCCCGCCCGCCACCCACGACCGGATCCTGGACTTCTCGACCGCGGTGACCGGCAACCTCTTCTTCGTCCCAACAGTGGACTTTCTCGACGATCTCCCCGATCCCGCTGCGGCCGGCGCCGTCATCCACAGCGCCAGAACGGCCGACGTCCATCATGAGCCGGACGGTTCCCTGGGGATCGGCGGCCTGAAGTTGAGGTGTTCTGATGAACAACCTGCACCGTGAGCTGGCCCCCATCTCGACCGCCGCCTGGGCCGACCTGGAGGCGGAAGCGCGGCGGACGTTCGAGCGCCACGTGGCGGGCCGGCGGATCGTTGACGTGTCCGACCCGGGCGGTCTCCAGCTGGCCGCGGTCGATACCGGTCACCTGGACGCCATCGACCCACCCGCCGAGGGCGTCGTCGCCCACCTGCGCCGCTCCCAGCCGATCGTCGAGCTGCGGGTGCCGTTCACGATCAACCGGCAGCAGGTCGACGACGTAGAGCGCGGAGCCAGGGATGCGGACTGGCAGGCTGTGAAGGACGCCGCCCGGCAGATCGCGTTCGCCGAGGACCGGGCGGTGTTCGAGGGGTATGCGGCGGCCCGCATCGATGGCATCCGGGTAAGCTCGTCGAACCGGCCGCTGACGCTACCGGCCGAGGTCCGCGACTACCCGACAGCGATCAGCCAGGCCGTGTCCGCGCTGTGGCTGGCCGGCGTCGGTGGACCATACGCGCTCGCGCTCAGCGCTGATGCCTATACGCTCGTGAGCGAGGCGGCGGAGTACGGCTATCCGATCCGCAAGCACATCGCGCGGGTCCTGGACGGCGAGATCAACTGGGCGCCTGCCATCGACGGGGCCTTCTTGTTGTCGAAGCGTGGCGGCGACTTCGAACTGCGCATCGGCCAGGATCTGTCCATCGGCTATCTGGCGCACGACGCGACGAGCATCCGCCTGTACTTTCAGGAGACGCTGACGTGTCTGGTGTATACGAGGGAGGCTTCGGTCGCATTCACGGCACCGTCGCAGCATCCCGTATGAGAGCACCTGAGATCGCCCGGGCGAGCCCGATGGCAAGGACAGGCGTTGCGGGCCAAAAGCGGGCCCTGGACGCCATATTCGGTTGCAAGAGCCGCACCATCGGCCGTTCATTCATGCGGAGGTCTGCCATGAACCCCGAGCTCACCCCCGGCAAGCGGTTCCCCGACGTCGAGCTGCATGACCACGGAGGCCACAAGCGCCGCCTCTCCGAGCTGGCCGGCGGCGACCCGCTGCTGCTGAACTTCTACCGAGGTTGGTGGTGACCCAAGGAACAGCAGTTCATGCGGCAGCTCGTGAAGCTGCAGGACGAGGTCGAGGTCGCCTACACCCGCATGGTCTCGGTCACCGTTGATCCTCCTGAGGTGATAAGCGCTTTTCGGGGCGGTCTCGGTGCGCGCTGGACCATCCTGTCGGACGCGGACCGGGTCTGGATGGAGCGGCTCGACCTCGAAGAGAGGACCGACCCGGCCAACAGGCCCTACGTGCCCATGACATTCACCCTGTATCCCAACCTCACCATCCACGAGGTGTACGGCGGCTACTGGTTCTGGGGACGGCCGACGCTCGAGGAGCTCCGCCAGGACATGCGGAAGATCAGCCGGGCGGTCCGAGCCGACTTCGGCTATCGCGGCGGACCAGTCGAGCCTCGCTGACCATGCCGGTCTGGGCGACAGCCGTGATGGCGGTCGAGAGTCAACCGGCGAAACCGGTGCCTGAGCCGCTCGCTCCGCCCGACCAGGGGCGGGAGCTGGCGCAGAGCCCGCTGCTCGACGCCGGCAACGGCAGTGGGCAGCTCTGGTTTCTCAACCGCGGCGCGTGGAATGAGAGTCTCACCCTCGCGCAGCCCGAGGGGTGGCAGTTCCGGGCGCTCCGGATCTGGGATGCAGTGGTGGCCGAGGCCGGGACTGATCAGGCAGGTGGCTGGTATCTGTCCGCCCCCGCCGATCTGGGCACGGCGGCCGTCGAGTTCGACGACCCGGCCGTCGTCGGCGCGATCCGGCGGACGCTGGGGAGCTTCCTGCCCCTGCTGGGCCGACGCTTCATCGCCACATCGACCCTGATGCCCGACTGGAAGACCTGTGCGGGCGCTCTCACAGTCTTCGAGGCAGGGTCGGATGCGGAGGCGCGGATGCTGGCGGCGACCGACCCCTGGCAGGCCATCTTCACCGGCAGGCTCTTCCGCCTCGAGCGCGCGATTGTCCGACGCGTCCCCCCGCCTGCCGGTCCGAATACTCAGCGCTACGGCGGCGCCAACCCGTGGCCGGGAGGAACGTTCGATTGACTCAGCAGCGGCTGCCGCTTGGTGCAGTCTAGGAGCCCGCCTCCTCGATGGGCGTAAGCCTCACGATCGGGATCTCTCGATCTGTCTTCAGCTGATAGCCGGCGTAGCCCGGAGCCAGGGAGACGACCCGCTGCCACGCGTCCGCCCGATCCGCGCCGCTCAAAGACTCTGGCCGAACTCTCGCCTTCGCTCCGCCGATCTCCACCCACACGCGGTCGGGGTTCCTGGCCATGTTCAGAAACCAGGCGGGATGGCGAGCTGCGCCGGCGAAGGAGGCAACGACGAGGCAGCCCCGATCGGCTGTGTCAGGAAACCAGCCAAGCATCGTGGTGCGCGTACGTCCAGACCTGGCGCCCACGGTATGCAGCAGCAGGAGTGGGCGGCCCATGACGCGCATGCGGTCGCCCAGGATCCGGTGAGCCAGCAGGGCGCCGCCAGTGAAGGCCGCCATGATCGGACGAGGCAGCCTTGGCGGCTGGAATCCGCGCGTTCCTCTTGGGGTCACCTCAACGGACATCGAAGATCTCCTTCTTCAGACTTGGTTGACCAACTATTCACTGTAACTTTCTCCCCCCTGCGTCTCGTATGTCGCCCGCGCGCGCTGCCTAGGCCAGGTTGGCCAGGACCTGCAGGAGCAGCCGGCGGAGGAGGACCCGCTCGGCCTCGCCCAGGTCCTTGACCAGCCGCTGCTCGGCACGCGTCCAGATGTCCACCACCGGTTGGAACAGACCCCGACCTCGTGGCGTGAGGAACACACGCAGCGCCCGGGCGTCAGCGCCATCCGGCCTCCGCTCGACGACACCGTCCCGCTCCAGGCGAGCAAGGGTCTTCGTCACCGTCGAGGCGTCGACACAGAGCGCGTCGGCCAGCTGGGACTGGGTGATCCCGTCGTCGATCGCAAGGCGGTAGACGACGTGGTCCTGGCCGACGTGGACGCTTATCTCTTCCAGAGCCGAAGCGACCAGATTCCGGTGCGCACGGCAGATCCGGGCGAGAAGCAGCCCAACCCCCTCGTTGAGGGAGGTCGCGGGTGTCGACGGCGATTCATGGTTGACCAACCAAATTATCCTGCCACGTCGGCGATGTCGCAGTCAACTCATGCCGACTCTCCCCCGCGACCCGGGGTCCCCACGAAGCCTGCTTCGTGGGGTGGGATGTCGGGGGAGTACCCGGCGAAGCCGGGGGAGGGGGGGTCAGTCCCTCACGGACCTGCTCTGCAACTCATGCAGCTCCGCGGGGCCGGCCCCGACGGGGCAGGGCACCGGCACGCTCGGGCATGCGGCCGGCCGCCGTGAGGGCTCGCCGGAGAATGAACTCGATCTGCGCGTTGCTGCTCCGCAGCTCGTCACTGGCCCACCGCGCAATGGCGTCGTAGACGACCGGGTCCAGTCTCAAGAGGACACTCTTGCGTTCAACCACCGGCGCCTCCGATCGTCAGTGGTACAGGGAACCCGTGTTGACGACGGGCTGGGTGACGTGGTCGCTGCACAGCACCACGAGCAGGTTGGACACCATCGCGGCCTTGCGCTCCTGATCCAGCTCCACGAAGTCCCTCTCCTCCAGCCGCGCGAGCGCTTGCTCGACCATGCCGACGGCCCCGTCCACGATGCGTTGGCGCGCCGCAACCACGGCCTCCGCCTGCTGGCGCCGAAGCATCACCTGCGCGATCTCAGGGGCGAAGGCCAGACGGGTCAGCCTGGACTCGATGACTCTCACTCCGGCGGGGCTCACCCTCGCCCGGATCTCATCCGTGAGCTTCCCCGTGATCTCCTCCGCGTTCTGCCGAAGCGACGGCCGGCCACTGCCGTAGGCATCGTAGGGATAGCTCGTGGCGACGTGACGCACGGCGGTCTCGGTCTGGATGCCGACGAACGCCACGACGTCCTCGATCGCGTACACCGCACGCGCTGTGTCCTCGACCTGCCACACGACCACGGCGGCGATCTCGATGGGGTTGCCATCGGCGTCGTTGACCTTCGCTACCGCCGTCTCGTGGTTACGGATCCTGGTTGACACCCTCCGCCGCCTGGCGAATGGGTTGACCCAGCGTAGGCCGGATCTACGGACGGTGCCTGTGTACCGACCGAAGAGCTGCACGACGCGGGCCTCTCCGGGCACCACCTGGGTCAGGCCACTGACGCCGGCCACGCCGAGGACGATCAGCATGATCCCCACGACCCGGCTGGCGGTTATGTCGATGTTCGAGGTCAGCAGCCCTGCCCCACCTAGCATCAGGAGCAAGCTCAGCCCGAGCACGGGCAGCCCGCCCAGGCCGTCGACGGTTCGTTCACTGACTCCGGACGCGGAGGTTTCGGCCGGTACCCCGGCCGGGCGGTCGTTTCTGGCCATCAGCCTTCCTCCTTTGCGCTGCGCACCGTGTTGCATTTCGGAT
Source organism: Candidatus Dormiibacterota bacterium (assembly GCA_035259145.1). Classification (GTDB taxonomy): domain Bacteria; phylum Chloroflexota; class Dormibacteria; order Dormibacterales; family Dormibacteraceae; genus CF-161. The sequence goes on from DATFWQ010000032.1 coordinate 10,331, forward strand.
ATTAGCCGATTATCATAGTGATATCACATTAATAGACGGCAGGAGGCGGTCATGGAGATCCTTCGGAACCTGGCGCGGCGCAAGCTGCGCAGTACGCTGACGATCCTGGGCATCGTCATCGGCATCTTCGCCCTGACCACGATGGGTGCCATGTCCGAGCACTTCAACGTCCTGTTCAACTTTGCAGAGGAGTGGTACAGCTCCAGCATCCCCGTGGGGTCGCCGGACGGCCAGGCGCCTCTCCTGCCGCTAAGCAAGATCGGCGAGATCCAAAAGGTCGACGGCGTGGCGGCAGCGTTCCCTGGCTACTCGTTCGGTATGAAGCCAGGTGAGGTGACCACGGTCTCATTCGGCATCCCCGACACCATCGTCGCTTACGACCCGCGCGAAGCCCCGTACCAGGCGTTCAAGAGATCCATCGCGCAAGGGAAGGACCTGACGGCGACGTCTCGCGGCGAGGTGGTGCTGGGGACAAGCGTGGCCAACGAGTTCAAGAAGAGGGTCGGTGATCGCATCGACATGCCGGTCAGGCCGCGGGACGCCAGACCGAACTTCGTAAACCATTCCTTCACGGTGGTCGGCATCCTGAATTCGGCAGGGACGGCGCCGGACAGTTTCGCGTACATCAGCGTCGCAGATGCGCAGATGCTGTTCAAGGACGTGCTGCCCGTTGCCGTCCGCGGCAGCATTGACACCACTACAGTGACCGAGGGCATCACGGTGTACGGCAAGCCGGGGACGTCGGTGGCGGACCTGGACCACATAGCCGACCAGATCAACCAGCAGGTGCCCGAGGTGAAGGCGATCAGGCCGAGCGACCTGGTCCGCTCGTACAGGTCGGGCGGCGCCACCTTCACAGCGATCACGACGGCGGCAGCGGTGCTGGCGCTGGTGATCGGGGGGCTGTCGGTGGTGAACACCATGATCATGGCGGTCATCGAGCGCTACAGAGAGATCGGCCTGAAGAAGGCAGTGGGTGCGCACACGGTGCGCGTGCTGCGGGAGTACCTCATGGAGGCGACGCTGATCGGGTTCCTGGGCGGAGCGATCGGCTACGTCCTGGGAGTGCTGCTGACCAACCTGCTGAACGTGGCGGGGAGGTCGAGCAACCTGGAGCTGTTCCTGGTCACGCCGAAGCTGACGGCGATCGCGCTGGCCTTCGCGCTGGCGCTGGGCGCTGTCGCGGGATTGATCCCGGCCTTCCGGGCGGCCAGGCTGGACCCGGTGCTGGCGCTCAGGACCACCAACTAGCGAACGAGATGTGGAAGAGGAGCAAATGGAGTACTGAGATGGCAAGCATCGAGCTCGTAGACCTGACGAAACACTACCGGCAGGGGAAGACGGTCGTGAGAGCCGTGGAGGGCGTGTCACTGGAGATCGGCGCGGGAGAGTTCGTCTCAGTGGTCGGCCGCTCGGGAAGCGGCAAGACGACGATGCTGGACCTGATTGGGCTGCTGCTGCGGCCGACGAGCGGTACGGTGCTGATTGACGGGCAGGACGTGGGACGGCTGGGGGACGATCGGCGCGCGGACGTGCGCAGCCAGCGGATCGGGTTCATCTTCCAGGAATTCAATCTGCTCCCGGCGCTGAACGTGGTGGAGAACGTGATGCTGCCGCTGCGGTACGCGAAGGCGAGGACAAAGGATGGCCGGACGCGAACGCTGGAGCTGCTGGAGTCAGTGGGCCTGGAGGACCGGGCGCGGCACCGTCCAGACGAGCTGTCCGGAGGGCAGCAGCAGCGCGTGGCGATCGCCAGGGCTCTGGTCAACCGGCCCACCGTGGTGCTCGGCGACGAGCCAACGGGGTCCGTGGACACGCAGACGTCGAAGGAGCTGGTGGGGCTGATGCGGTGGCTGAACCGCGAGGAGGGGGTCACCTTCGTGATCGTGACCCACGACCTCGAGCTGGCCGGTCACGCTGACCGCGTAATCCGGCTGAGTGACGGCCGCGTGGTAGGCGACGAGCCAATCCGCCACGCGGCCTGACCTGAGACGACTGTGCAGACGCTCGCCATGCCGGCCAACCTACGCAGGTCGGCCCCGGTCTGGCCTGGCGAAAGCGTTCGCTACGCGGTGGTCGCGGGTGGCCTCATTGCCTAGGACTGGGCTCGCAAGAAGCCCTCTGTCCCGGGACCGTGGTCGAGCTGGTAGTTGAGGTTGATCGCTGCATTGATCAGCGCCAGGTGGCTGAACGCCTGCGGGAAGTTGCCGAGCTGCTCTCCGGTCGGCCCGATCTCCTCCGAGAACAGGCCCAGGCCGTTGGCGTAGGTCAGCATCTTCTCGAAGACCAGGCGCGCTTCCGCCACGCGGCCGGAGCGGGCCAGCGCGTCGACGTACCAGAACGTGCAGATGGAGAAGGTCCCCTCGTGGCCGCGCAGGCCGTCCGGAGAGGCGCTGGGGTCGTAGCGGTAGACCAGGCTGTCCGATACGAGCTCCCGGTCTACGGCCCGCAGCGTCGACTGCCACATCGGGTCCGTCGGGCTGACGAATCCCACCAGCGGCATCAAGAGGACGGAGGCATCGAGCACATCGCCGTCGTAGTGCTGGACGTACGCCGTCTTCCCGGCGTGCCAGCCCTTCTCCCGGATCTGCTGGTAGATCCGGTCGCGCTCGGTGGTCAGGCGTTCGAGTTCGGCGGGGAAGCCGAGGTCACGGGCCACCCTCACCATCCGGTCCAGTGCCACCCAGGACATCAGGCGGCCGTAGGTGAAGTGCTTCTGTCCCCCGCGCGTCTCCCAGATCCCCTCGTCGGGCCGGTCCCAGTTGGCTGCGAGCCAGGACATCGTGCTCTGGAGCTTCGACCAGGCCGCGTGCCCGGGGCGGAGGCCGCGCCGGTGGGCATGGAAGAAGGAGTCCATCATCTCGCCGTAGATGTCGAGCTGAAGCTGATCTGC
>DATFWQ010000033.1:0-3927 GCA_035259145.1 Candidatus Dormiibacterota bacterium
GGCGCCAGCTGGCCCACCTGGAAGGTGTTGCCTGGAGGCGCAGGACCGCTCGCGCTCTTGGGCTCGCTGTTCAGCATCAGGTAGAGGCCGTAATTAGGCTGCGCCCCGCTGGCCCAGCCGCTGACGGCGCTGGTCACGTCCCAGGTCATCGACTCGTAGCCGGCGTTCAGCGCCAGAGTGAAGCTGGAGAGGACGGTGGGATCGAACTGGACGCTTGAGGTGGTGCTGGTAGTGGACCAGGCAGCGGTCATCCGGTGGACGTCGATCTGGTGGTTGATGCCGGCGCAGAACTTGCCGTTGCTGATCGCGATGCAGGCCTGGTCGTAGAAGACGCCCAGGCTGGCTCTGTTGATGGTCACGCCCGCCGGGATGGCGCTCAGGTCGAACTGCGTCGCTTCACGGTAGGCGTGGGACTGGTCGGTCCCAATGAACATCCGGCCGCTGCTGTGTACGAAGCCGGTGCAGCCGCCGCAGTCGGCCATGAAGGTGGTGTCCAGGGTGTCCGGCTGGGTGGTGATGGTCGGGTCCAGGAAGACCGGGAACTTGCGCGAGGGGTCTTTGAGCCAGGACTGATCCAGGCTCAAGGTCACGTCGAAACCGTTCTTGCCCTCCTTGACGCTCATCTGGGCATGGGGCTGACCAGGCTCCACGTTCTTGGTTCCCGAGTCGTAGGCATAAGGAGCCTTGAGCCAGAAGGAGCCGGGGGCGTGGCCGGGAATCACGAAGACCCAACTCCCGTCCGGCTGCTCTGTGGCCGTCGTACCCTCTGGGGCCTTGACGAGGAACTGGAAGTTGCTCGGCGCCTGCCCGTCCTTGAGCGTCAGCACCTCTTCCAGGCCGTCGCCGAGCACGTTGTAGGTCGCGTCCAGGTGAGGCAGTGCCTCCTGGTAGCCGATCGTCGACCCCTTGGTGGTCGCCTTTGCTTTGGAGGCGCCCTGAAGGGTCATGGTCACCGACTGGCCGTCGGCCATCCAGCGCAGGTACTCGTCGCCGAGCTGATCCTTGAAGAGGGCCTGCCAGCTGTTGGCCCGGTTCTGGAAGGCGTAGCCCTTCTCCCTGGTGGAGACCAGGGTGCTGTCGATTGGCTCCCAACCGCCGTTGCGCACCCGGTAGTTGAGCGGGTGGGTCGAGGTGGTGGTCGTGAAGGTGTGGTCGGCGTTGTAGCGGGTGGAGGAATGGCGGGTCCGGCGGTCGGGCTGCTCGCCGATCGACAGCTTCTTGGGCTGCTTGGCTGCGGGCTCGCCGGAGGAGGCAGGCAGCTTGACCGGCGCCGTCGTGCGCGCGCCCGCCTGGGTGGGCGGCCGCGGAGCTGCGAACCCGCTGGAGGACGCCGGCAGCTGCGCGCCCACAACAACGCCCGCCAGCGTTGCGGCCAGCAGTGTCCGCCTCAGGTGTGCCGATGCGGCCTTACCTTTCACTCCTCTCCCTCCGCGATCTCATGGTCGAGTGCTCGTGGCCCTGTAGTCGTTGGCCTGAATAAGCCTGGGCACGGCCTGCCGGGCCTGGTTCGGCGCCGCCGGTTGACCAGGTGCGCCGAAAAATGGGTAGTTCGAGTGTGCTGAGCGTTGTAAATTGACAAGTGGAGTACGGTGTGCGGGGTGGCGGCTGCTCCTCCACACTCAGGCTGGAACGGGCGGCCCTGGGTTGTGGCTGGGAGTGGGCGTCAAAGATGCGACGGCAGCCTCGGGGTGCCGGGGCCAGGATTCCCCCCGGAAGGCTGGCCGCGTCAACAAGACGGGCGGTCAAGGCCGGCACCAACCGGCGAGATCTGCTCCTCCTTCCCATCATTCCCTCCACCCTCAGCTACAGGCAGCCAATCGATCTTGAGGGCTCGGTGCTGCGTTGTCTAGTAGCAACTGACTACTTTTGTGGTAGTCAAGTGGATGCTTTTCGGGATGGCCACATGGCGCAATTTGGGTTCCGTTCGGCTCCCTGCCGAGCGCCACCTGGCTCTTCATCAGGGTCATTCGCCTCCACAGCGGGCGGCCATTTGGCTAAGCCATTTGGCTTTTCGGCGGCCGTCGTGGAGGGCCACTCGGCGTGTGGCGCGATCATCAGCAGATGAACGGGGGGAAGCAGCATGCCCAGGGAGGATTCACGAGGAGGACTACCGGCTCGGGACGGCCGGTCAGGTTCCAAGGGCGGGACTCAGACGCGGGTCCTGATCGTGGATGACTATGCGATCGTGCGAGCAGGGCTGCGCGCGATCCTCGAGGCAGACAATGACATTCAGGTCGTGGCGGAGGCCGACAGCGCCAGCGGCGCGACGGCGCTGTCGGCGAGGACTCGTCCCGACGTGGCGGTGATGGCGGTGCTGCCGGGCCGCCGCATCGGGACCCAGGCCATCAGTGAGATCCAGGCCACGTGCCCCGATACTCAGGTACTCGTGCTCACTCCACCAGGAGACAATGACGCGTTATTCGCCAGCATCGGGTCTGGGGCCACAGGCTACCTGCCTGCGGACGTTTTCCCTGATGACCTGATCCGTGCAGTGCATGCCGTCGGAGCGGGCCACAACCTGATCGATCCCGCGATGACCGCCCCGGTGATCGAGCAGGTTCGGCGCAGCCGGCGGCAGCCACTCGGCGACAAGCTGGCCATGTTGTCCGTCGACGAGGAACGAGTGCTGGCGCTGATGACGCAGGGCCACACCAATCGCGAGATAGCGGAGCAGCTCGGACAGGCGTTGGCGACGGTTAAAAAGCGCGTATCCGCGATTCTCACCAAGCTGGATGTTGGACGGCGGGCGGAGGCCGCCGCCTATCTGGCACAGCGCCGGGGCCGGCGAGGCGATCCGCCCGGCCCGTGACCAGCGTTTGGGTTGCGCCGGTCCGGAGGGCATCGGGTCCCCGGTTGCCTTCACCGGGTCGGGATCCTATCCTTGGCTGCCGTGGAGGGAGAAGGCATGGCCTGCCGCATGCTAGTTCGCCTGCTGCCGGTCACTGCCGGCCTCCTGCTTGCGTTTGCTTGCGGGCAGGCGAACCCCAGCGCCGCAACGGCGTCGACAAGGCCCACCATCACGGCGACACCCACCCCAACCGCGGCCGAAATACTCGCAAGGCCGGCACTTTCTGCCATGAAGGACATCCACTTCGCGGCCACCGTTCGGGCGACGAGCGGCGGCCAGACGGCGGAGCTCACGGGTGAAGGTGACATGGTCGTGAAGCCGGCGAGCGCGTTCCGTCTCAAGGTCCAGGGGGTCGTGGGCGGCGCCTCGGTGAGCCAGGAGATCATCACCAAAGGGGGCACCGACTACGTACGCCAGGGTGGCCAGAAGTTCAAGGCCTCGCCGTCCACACAGGCATCCGACGTCAACACCTGGCAAGAGGCCACTGATGGCACTCTGCTTGGTGAAGAGGAGCTGCCCACAGGGAAGGCGTGGCACGTCAAGGCCACCTCCAGGCAGGGCAATGCTTTCGAGGCCTGGGTGCGGAAGAGCGACGGCTATCTGCTTCGGTACTTCGCCACTTCGAAGTCTGGAAACACCACATTCACCTACTCGATGGACAGGTTCAACAGCGGGGTCACCATCGATGCTCCTCCGGCGAGCGAAGTCTCCTGAGATGGGGGGAGGCGTGACCGTGGGGCTGAAGCCGGTTGCAGACGGAAGGAAGAATGGAGGATCAAGGAATGTGGCTGCGTTTGAACAGGGTCGCCCGCGTTGTGGTCGTTGGTATAGGGCCCTCGTGGCAGCCTGGACACGGTCGGCTCGCGTAGCAGGAAGGCGCTCGCGATCTCCCGCGTCGTCAGCCCGGCAAGGTACCGCCAGCGGCCATCGCTTTAGCGCGGAGTCTGCCAGCACGAAGGTACCCACGACCACCGCACGACGGTGAGCAGCAGGTACATCGCTAGGTCGAGAGCCTGAGTGCAACCGCCCCGCCAGCACGCCCGCTGACTGCTTTCGCAAGCGCCTCTGCCGCATCGAGG
>DATFWQ010000034.1:0-13517 GCA_035259145.1 Candidatus Dormiibacterota bacterium
TGAGACTCGTAGGTCAGATGGTTATCGGACAGATGACGCGCGAACGGCGTGAAGAGGATCGAGCTTATGCACAGTTGGCGATAAAGCCAGCCTGGACCTTTACTGATCGCGACACCTACGGTCAGTGGTGGGACGGTCAGCCATGGCGCTACGGAGCTCGATGGGCTTGAGACGGCGAGCAATGGAAGTCGCTGCCCGGTTATATGCAGCGTCGCCCAGGGGTGAATGACGGGGCACCGGGGGATCAACCACAAGACAGGGAAACATCATGAGGAGAGGAAGGGGTAGGAAATTTCTTTCAGGCTCTTTTCTTGCCCACGCGGACTTTTGCCAGTTGGCCGGCACTACGGCAGCCAGTGACTATCGGCGGATACCTCTCGCGGGGCCGTCGACCTATAGGGGTAAGAGTCGGCGGTCCCTTCGTCTAGTTCGCCCGCATAGAGCTGGAGACATCTTTACACTCTCGGCCCATGTTGGTCGAAGCTGTCTCGGCGGCTCGGGACCCGATGATGACAGACTGGCTGACGAGCTTCGGGACCATTCTGGCAGTGGTGGCTGCGCTGGCCATAGCCATCTGGGGCGACTGGCTGAGGGGGTTGTTCGCTAAGCCTCGGCTAACTGTGAGCATCCAAATGCGACCTCCAGACCCTCACAAATCCAGATAAGAGAGGTTGTGGAAGCGAGATGCCCGTTCACAGGAGGCACACACTAGAGATGCGTACTGGTTCCGCCTGTCGATTGGTAACGACGGCAGAGTCGGCGCACGCAACGTCGCGGCCGGACTTCTCAACTTGTCGGTTCAGCAGCCCGATGGGACTTTCCAAAACGACGCTACGTTCGTACCCATGGACTTGACATGGTCACACTCGGACTCACCCATACAGTTGCCGAACGTATACCGCCGAAACTGACTAAGCACTGCGACTTTGGTCACATACAGGAGCTAACTCCCAGCGACGCTGAGGATTCGTCGCTATTCGAATTGACAGTGAGGTGACGCCGAATCAGGTGGACCTGATCTTTGGCCCACCCGCCAAGCGCCAGGTATCGATAGGGAATGCGTTGGGGAACTTGAGGGGTGGCTAGCGGGATTCGAACCCGCGACACCCAGATCCACAATCTGGTGCTCTAACCAGCTGAGCTATAGCCACCATAGCCGGCGTGTCGGCGACGGGCCACGATTCTACCAGCGGGCTAGAGTGACCTCAGGCATGGCCGCACCACCGCTCAACCCCCGCTCGATGCTCTTCACACTTTACGGTGACTACGTCCATCCCCTCAGCCAGGAAGAAGCCCGCGTCGGCGCCCTGGTTCGACTGGCCGCCGAACTGGGCGTCACCGGCAACGCCCTCCGCTCTGCCCTGAGCCGCATGACCCGCGAGGGCTGGCTGGCCACCAGGCGCAACGGTGGCACTCCACTCTATCGCCTGAGCGCCCGTGGCCGCGAACTGATCGAAGAGGGCATCCGCCGCATCTACGGCCGCCACCGCGCAGCCTGGGACGGCCGGTGGCTGCTCGTCTCCTACTCGCTGCCGGAGCCGCGCCGAGGCCAGCGCGACCGCCTGCGTCAGGGCCTCAGCTTCCTCGGCTTCGGCTCTCTCGGCAACGGCCTGTTCATCTCTCCGCACGACCTGCGACCGCAGGTCGACGAGCTGATCCGCCGCTACGGTGTCGAGCGCGAGGTGGCCGTGCATCGCGGCACTCTCGAACGGCCTGCTGACCCCGCGCAGGTGGTCGCCCGCGCCTGGGACCTCGAGAAGGTCGCGGATCTCTACATGGGGTTTCTCGAAAGGACCGGACGGGCGCTGGCTGCAGCGGATACTCTCGACGACCGCGAAGCCTTCCGCCGGCGCTTTCTGCTCACCCACGAGTTCCGGCGCTTCCCGTTCAGCGATCCTGATCTGCCGGACGCGCTGCTTCCCACGGGCTGGGTCGGCAGCACGGCAAAGGCAACGTTCCTGGCGTATAACCGGAAGCTTCGCAGGCGAGCCGAACGCTTCTACTGTTCTATTGCAAATACAACGACGATCGTCGACAATGGTGACAGACACTGAAGTCATTTCCCCCACCCGCGCCCCACTCTCCCGCAGTCAAAGGGATGGCCCTCCCAGGGAGGTATTCAGGTAAGCCATGGCCACTGTGAATCCGACTTTCGACCAGCTGCTCAAGAAGGGCGACCTGATCGAGTCCCCCTCTGAGATGACCCCGGAGTACCTGCGCGAGCTCAAGCACACGCTGCTCGTCTCCGGCGACACGGAGCTCATCTCGGCTCCCGCGTACTACCTGGCTGCGCAGCGGGCGCCCAGCATCAACGCCTTCATGACCGGAATCGCCATCATCCAGGACGAGCTGGCGCACGCACACATCGCATACCACATCCTGGAGGAGCTCGGTGACGACCAGGAGAAGCTCATCTTCTCCCGCGACCCCAAGTCCTTTCGCTACCCGTACGCATTCGACGTGCCGCTGGCGACCTGGACCGAGCTGATCGTCGCCAACCTCTTCTACGACCAGGCCGGCTTTTGCCTTCTGGGCGACATCCATGAGGAGTGCTCATACGGGCCATGGAAGCGCGGCCTCAACAAGGTCATGCTTGAAGAGAACTTCCACCTGCGCAATGGACGCACGTGGGCCAAGCGCATGGCACAGGCCGGCGGTTCGACCAGGAACGAGCTCCAGGCCGCCGTCGACTGGATGTTCCCGCTCACTGTCGAGTGGTTCGGACTGCCCGACAGCATCAAGACCCACTCGACGCAGCTCGACTACCGGCTGAAAGGCAAGACGAACGATCAGCTGCGGCAGTGGTGGTTGTCCCTGGTTGTGCCCTATTGCGAGGAGGTCGGCATCAACGTACCGGCCCACAAGGAAGGTGAGGCGTACGTCCTCGACTACCCCTTCCCCTGCACCTTCGACGGCGAGGGCAAGCGCTGGGACTTCGACGACCCGTGCAGCTGGGACGACGTGCTCGTGCGCTGGCGCGCCCGTGGGCCACGCAACGCCGAGATGGTCGCCGGCCTGCAGGAGGAGTTCCACAGGTTCCGGAAGGCGCACGTCCATGCGTGACGAGCTTCTCGACGCGCTTCGCGACGTCCAGGATCCGGAGATGCCCGTCAACATCGTCGACCTGGGCCTCGTGTACGGCATCCGGCGCGACGATGCCCGCGTGACCGTAGACCTCACCTTCACGGCGATGGGCTGCCCGGCCGCCGATTTCATCCTTGATGACGTGCGTGAGCGGCTCCTGCGGGAGCCAGGTGTGGCCGACGTCGCGTTCAACGTCGTCTGGGACCCGCCCTGGACGGCTGCGCGTATGACACAGGCGGGACGAGAGGCGCTCGAGATGTGGGGCCTCGCAGTATGACCCACCGTCAGTTTAGCCGCGTTCATGCCGACGTCCGGGAGTACGAGGTGTTCGCGCGCAAGCTCCGCATCGAACCACTGCGCCAGATCGGCAGCGTGGTGGCACCCGACGACGACCTGGCCGCCGCCTACGCCCGGGCCACGTACGACGAGGAGCGCTGGATCGAGATGGCCATCGTGCCCACCGACGCCATGACGACTCTCTGGGCTCCAGGCGAGGATGTCGGGTGACCCTGGCCACGCTCGTCCTGAGCCTTGCGGACAATAAGCAGATGCTCGGGCTCCGCTACGCGGAGTGGGCCACCCGGGCTCCTTCGCTGGAGGCCGACATCGCAGCGGCCGCGATGGGCCTCGATGACCTCGGCCACTCCCGGGTGCTCTACGGATGCCTGCAGCCACTCGGCGACGATCCCCGCAGGCAGGAGCGCGAGACCGATCCCGGCAGCTATCTCGCCCTGCCCTACTTCGACGAGCCGTGGTCTGCGTGGGCGCAATTCGTGGCGGCCAACGCCGTCCTCGACACCGCGTTCAGCGTCATGATTCAGGCGTGCGTCGACGGGAACGTGGAGGTGCTTCGGACGCGGCTCCGCAAGATGATCAGCGAGGAGCGCTACCACTTCCTGCACGGCCGGAGCTGGCTGAAGGCGGGCATCGACCAGGAGCCTCTCCTCGAGGCCTGGCGGCAGGCGATCGAGTGGTTCGGACCCCCCGACGGCGATGTCGCAGAGCTGCACGGCCGGGGCGCTCTCTCGATGGGACCTGCCCAGTTAACCGCTCGCCTGCAGGAACGGCTGGAAACGGCAGCGCCAAGCATGGAAGTCGACTGGTCGGCCTGGGACCCGATGCGGCGCAGCAGCCGTGCGGGTGTCATCGACGAGCGCACGTTCGGGATGCTGCGAGGCCTTGAGGAGAAGCGGTTCTATCCGGCAGGAGCCTGAGCCTGAGCCCCCGCCGCGTCGGGCGCCGCTCTGCCCACACTGCGGCGCCGCCGACGGAGAGGTGATCTCGCTCTTCGGCACCCAGGCTATGACGCTCCAGTACCGCTGCGGCAGCTGCGGGGATCTCTACGAGGCCCTCAAGTACCCGGTTGGGAAGGACCAGTGCTGACTTCCAGACTACTTGAGGAGTGGGCGGCGGCCAACCCGCGCTCGCGCGAGCTGCACGAAAGAGCTCGGGGCGTGATCCCGGGAGGGATCACCCACGACATCCGCCGCGCGGCGCCGTTCCCCGTCGGCATCGTGAGGGCCGAGGGCAGCCACAAGACCGACGCCGACGGCCACGACCTCATCTGCTACGTGATGGGCCATGGTGCTCTCCTCCTGGGCCACAGCCCACCAGCTGTGATCGAAGCCATCGGACACGCGTCCCACGGCTTCCTCCACGCCGGCTCGTCGCACGAGCTCGAGGCCGGCTGGGCCGAGCGGATCTGCAGCCTCATCCCGTCGGCCGAGCTGGTCCACTTCACGAGCAGCGGCACCGAGGCGACCATGCTCGCCCTGCAGGTGGCAAGGGCCTTCACCGGCCGCGACCGGGTCGTGAAGATCGAGGGGCACTTCCACGGCTGGCACGACACAGCGGCCATCGGCAGCGAGGTGCCCTATCGGCGCAGCCGGACGGCCGGCATCCCGGAGCTTCTCCACGAGCTGGTGACCGTCGTGCCCCCGGATCGGGACGCGGTCGAAGCCGCTCTATCGAACCGTGACGTGGCAGCCGTCATCCTGGAGCCCACGGGGGCAACGTTCGGGGCGGTCCCACTCTCGTTCTCATTCCTGGCTGAGCTGCGCGAGCTCACACGTGCGACGACCACCGTGCTGGTCTTCGACGAGGTGATCAGCGGCTTCCGCTGGTCAGCAGGCGGTGTTCAGCAGGCGGCGGGGGTGACGCCGGACCTCACCACGCTCGCCAAGATCGTGGCCGGGGGAATGCCGGGTGGTGCCCTGGCCGGTAGGGCAGAGGTGATGGAAGTGCTGGCCTTCCGTCCCGGCGACGGCGTCAAGGTGAAGCACCCGGGTACGCACAACGCTCACCCCCTTTCTGCGGCTGCCGGCATCGCGACCCTGGACCTGGTGGCGGACGGTGTCGCCCAGTCGCGGGCGGACGAGACCGCGGAGTGGCTCCGGCGCGAGCTGAACGGCGTCTTCGAGCGCACAGGCATAACCGGCTTCGTCTACGGCCAGAGCTCCACCTTCAGGGTCGCCATCGGGATGGAGCGGCCCGCGGGGGACCCGGCCGATTGGTGGCGGACCACCGGCGCAGCGGCACTGAAGGCGGGCATGCCAGGCGCTGTTCACGACGCGCTGCACGCGGGCATGCTTCTTCAGGGGGTGCACCTCTTCCAGGGCCGCGGCTTCGTCAGCACCGCTCATACCGAAGCCGACGTCGAAAGAACTGTCGCCGCCTTCGACCTCACGCTGCGCGGCCTGCAGAGCGAGGGTCTGGTCTAGGAGGCTGTTGAAGAACTGTCGCCGGATCTCGAACGCCCATGCGGCCCGCCTGCACCTGGGCCTTCTGCGCTCCTCGCGTGCGTATTGCACGAATACGCGTGCTCCGGTGCTCGGCGGCCCGGGCGCATTCGGACCACCTGGCCGCTCGATCTCTCGGCGCCATTCCTCAACAGCCTCCTAGGGAGGCGGCCCTGACGGAGCTGCGTCCGCTCGATCGTCCGGAGGATGTCAATGCCGTCCTCGACCTGGCCTGGCGAGTCTGCGGCCGTTATCCACAGTGGGTGCCCTACTACCTCCGCTCCGACCGGCGCCGGCTCCTGCGTGGCGAGTACAGCTACTTCATCAACCGGAAGGTGCGCCGGCACACCCTCGGTCTCTTCCAGGGTGGCAGGCTGATCGCGACCGGCACCGCCTACGTCGACCCGCCCCTTCAGGAGCACCTGGGCAGGGCGGTCGGCTTCCTGGGCCAGTTCGAGACGGAGCCAGGCGTGGACGTCTCGACGCTGCTCGCGGCTGCGCACGAGTGGCTCGGCAGCGAGCGCGCGAGCGAGGTGTGGGCGCCGGTCAACTGCCCCATCCAGATCGAGCTGGGAGGGGTGCTGACAGAGGGCGGCGACCAGTCGGCTCCGTTCTTCAGCAGCTGGACCCCTCCGCACTACGGGGCGGTCTGGGAGCCGGCCGGCTATCGACCGGTCCAGTCCTACCACAACTACGTGGTGCACCTGACCGCACCCGACCTGCCAGACCGCATCGCGGACTGGAGGCGTCGGGCCGAGGCGAACGGCGTCACGTTCCGCTTTGGCGACCGGAAGGCGTTCGAGGTCGACCTGAGGACGGTGGCCGAGCTTTACAACGCGACGTTCGACCGGCACTGGGGGCACGGTCCGATGGCGATCGAGGAGTTCGTGGAGCTGACCGCGGCCATGCGCGACATCGCCGAGCCGAAGATGAGCGTCTTTGCCGAGCAGGACGGCCAGGTGGTCGGCTTCCGCGTAGGGTTCCCGCAGTACGAGCCGGTCTTCCGCATGCTCGACGGCGATTTGAGCTGGCACAAGTACCCGCGCCTGCCGTTCGCCATGCGCCGCATCCGGGAGGGGATCTCGCTGATCGTCGGTGTCCGGCCGGAGGCGCGCGGGCTGGGGATCGCGCCGGCGCTCTCAGCCTGCATCTACGCGGAGATGCTGCGCCGCCGCTATCCGCGGGTGATCCACACGGCGATCTTCGACGACAACGTCAACTCGCAGCGGCAGGTCGCCAAGATGGGCGGCGTCCGCGGTCAGGGCTGGACGATCTACGGCCGGAACCTCTGACACACCGGCGGCATCGCTTCCGCAGTCTCAGGGCTCCGACTCGTCTTCCCGTGCAGCCGCTGCAGCTCTCCGGCGCATCACCGCGAGCGGTATACCCGCCAGCACGACCACCAGGATCGCGAGCGCCACGATGATCGGGAGCGCCTGTCCTCCGCCAAGCTGGGCACCCTGCGCGGACTGCTTGGCGTTAGCTGAGTACCCGCCTGCGAAGCATCCCAGGGACGTAGCCCGCGCGGCGATGTAGAACGGCGCCGCCGAACCTGTGCTGCCGATCTTCTGCCAAGGCCCGTCGCCCTGGTACTCATAGATGTCGCTCGGTGCCGGCAGCTGGTCTGAGAACTGCAGGGTCACCAGCACGTCCTTGCCGGGCGCCATCGGTGAGCTGCTCGTGACGCAGTACACGTTCGTCGCGAGGTGGGTACCGTCGGGATCCGGGAACTCCGCCACCGGCTTGACGTCGATCGTGACGGGCGACCGATCGGCGGGCGTCACGAACGCGCCGGGGACGAACGACACCGCCGCCTGACCATCCTGCGTAAAGATGCTGCCCGGGTCGACCGAGCCGTTGCTCGCCACGCGAGCCGACCCGCGACCACTGAGGGGTTGCTGGTTGGACGACTTGAATTGAGGCGGGGGCGACACCCAGCGGTAGGGCTGAGGTGGCGCGATCCCGTCGTAGAAGCCGGGTGTCACCGCCCAGGCCGCCGCCACGTAGGCGGTGGCCGCCAGGGAAAGGAGCGCAGCTCTGCGCCACATCGGGCTCACAGCGCAACGTCCGCCAGCGTATGGCCTACGATCGGTCCGACGAGGTCCCGAGCAGCCCATCGCCAGGCGCCGAGCAGCAGGCCGGCAGCGGTCACCGCGGGCAGGAATGACGCGGGGTGCGAGAGCACGTGGGCGAGCGTCCACGCGGCCGTGCTGCCCAGGACGGCGGCGGCCGGACCGTACGCCTCCTCGAGGGCGGCGAACAGCACGCCACGGAATGCAACCTCCTCTCCGACCGAGACGGCCACCGCCGCCACCCCCAGCGCAGGGGCCAGCCCTGCGCCACCACCCCAGCGAGCAGCAGCGGGCAGCAGCAGCACAGCGGCAAGGGCCACTCCACCCAGCAGCCGCCCGCCGAGGTGCGACCTGCCGAGCCCCAGCTCTTCCGGCCGCCTGCCGGCGGCCAGCAGGCAGAGGGCAGCTCCACCGGCCAGCAGGGTCAGCCCCTGAAGGCCCAGCAGGCCGGGAGCCCGCAGCGCCAGCACTCGCGACCACTCCAGGCCGACCACGAGGACGGCGAGCGCCGTCACCCGAACGGGCGCCGCCGCCTGTATCAGCGCAAATCTCACCCTGGGAACGATATCTGAGCCATCTGCCGCATGAGGGTCGAGTTGGGCCCGATCGCTCCACCTGCCACGCCTTACTCACGGTGCGCTCAGCCGGCGGCGCCCCTCCAGCTGTGCTGACGGGCGCGACGGTTTCTGCCAGAGTGGGGCACGGTGGAAGCGCTCCAGGTGCTCTTCGACGAAGCGGGCCCATCAGGCGAGCTGCCCGAGCTGCTGAGAGCTCTGTACGGCGGCGATCTCGCCCTGGATGACGACCTCCTCTACGCCAACTTGATCACGTCGCTGGACGGAGTGGCCGCATTGGCCGCACCTCGTGGCGCCGGTCCCACACTGCGGGGGGACTGCGACGCCGACCGCTTCGTGATGGCGCTGCTGCGCGCTCTAGCGGATGCCGTCATGATCGGGGCCGGAACGCTGCGCGCCGACCGCAACCACCTCTGGACCCCGGCCTACATCGACCGCGAGCACGCCGACGCCTTCCCCTCGACCGGCCGGTCCGACCCTCGTCTCGTCGTCGTCAGCGCGAGCGGCGCGCTCGACCCCGGCGATCGAGCACTGCAGTCTGGAGCCCTGGTCATCACGACAGACGCCGGAGCTCGCCGGCTGGCACACCGCCTCCCGGCCGGCTGCGTGGTCCGATCCCTGGGCTCCGGAGCCCCCGGTGGGCGCGGGATAGTCGACGCGGTTCGGGCCGAGGGTCACCGTCGGGTGCTCACCGAAGGCGGACCCACCCTGCTCTCGCGTTTCATCGCCGACCGGGTCCTGGACGAGCTGTTTCTGACCGTGGCGCCCGTCGTCGCGGGGCGCCGATCAGGCGACGGGCGGCTCGGCCTTGTGGAAGGCGGCACGTTCCTGCCGGACGCGGGCCGCTGGGCCCGTCTGCTCAGTCTCCGAAGAGCCGGCTCACACCTGTTCCTGCGCTACTCCCTCAAGGGCGTGAGCAGGTAAAGGGTCGCAGGCGCTCGGGCGCCGAGTAGACGTTGAAGCGGCGGTCGCGCAGGAACCCGACCAGGGTGAGGCCGAAGCGCCGGGCCGTCGCTACCGCCAGGCTGCTGGGAGCGCCCACCGCCGCCACGATCGGAATACCGGCCGCCACCGCCTTCTGAACGATCTCGTAGCCGCCACGGCCACTCACGACCAGTATGTGCGCCGCCAGCGGGAGCCTGCCGTCGAGCAGCGCCCTTCCGACGACCTTGTCGACCGCGTTGTGCCGGCCCACGTCCTCGCGGAGCGTGTCCAGGTTCCCCTGGGCATCGAACAGCCCTGCCGCGTGCAGTCCGCCGGTCTGGTCGAAGAGCCGCTGCTTCGCGCGCAGCCGCTCGGGCAGCAGGCCAAGGACCGTCGCGTCGACATATGGGCCGGATTGCAGCTGCTGGAAGTCGAGCGCCAGTGATTCGACAGTCGTGGCACCGCAGACGCCACAGGCGGAGCTGCTAAGGAATGACCGATCGAGACGCCGCCCGGTTGCCGACTCCAGGTTGACGTCGACCTGGTTTGACTCCATCAGATCGGCGTCGACCCGAAACGGCGCATCCTCCAGCTCCGACTCGCCGGCTTCTGCACTGAGCCGCACGTGGTGGACCTGCGTTGGGTCCGTAATCACGCGCTCGGCCCAGAGCAGGCCCAGCGCCAGCTCCACGTCGCGGCCCGGCGTGCGCATGACGATGCTGAGCGGCTGACCGTCGATGAGGAGCTGGAGAGGCTCCTCTGCCGCGAGCCGGTCAGCCACCTCCTCCCACCCGGATTCGGACCAGCGCTCGGTCACCACCTCGGGCGTTTGTGGCCTGCCCGAGCTGCGGCGTCCGTTCATCTGGCGCGGACCTCGGGCAGCACGGGGCTGGCCACGGACTCGGCCACCGTGCTGCTGTGCACCTCGAACCCGCGCCACCAGGTGAGTCGTGAGATTTCCAAACGGAGCGCAGTCCCGTCTTCGGGCAGCACCCCACCATACCGTTGAGCGATGGCGACCCGCGCCTCCGGTTCGGGCTCGAGCCTGCCGCGAAGGCACAGGCCCAGCATGCGTGTGGCTCGGAATGCGTGATGGTGTTCGATCACCAACGCTGCCGGCGCCCCGCTTCGTGCCGGCCGTGGGACGTGAGAGGGCAGCCACGCGAGCACGGACGGCCCGTCGAGCGCCCAGGCGGCGCCCGCCATCACTGGCAGACCCCCGGTCACCCAGCAGAGCTGCGCGTCACGATTTCGCGACACCGCGTGAGCCACCTGGGCCGGCACGCCGGGCACACGCTCCGGCGCCGCCGGCGGCGGACTGAGCGCCGGCACCAGGCTCACGTGGTCCGGCTTCAACCGCAGCAGCACGCGGTTGTGGGGCCACCACTCGGCCGGGATTCGGGCCAGATCGAGAACGTAGCCGCCGACGAAGGCCGCGTTCTTCAACGCGTAGCCGGCCAGGTTGAGAGCGAGGCCCGGGCCCTGCCTCAGCGCATGGAGCTGGCCTCGCAGCGACCTCGGGTCGAACGTCTCGAGCAGGCCCTGGAGGAGGACGCCACGCCGGCCCCGCCGTGACTGGGAAGTGACCAGGAAGGCGGCGCGCGGGTCCCGCCGAGCGAGCACCAGCTTGACGGCATGACGGGAGGTGGTCATCCACAGTGCATCACCGCCGAAGTGAAAGGCAGCCGGAGTCACCAGGGGCAGGCGGCCCTTCACCGCCAGCATGCCGATTCTCGCCTCCGCCAGCAGATGTCTAGGCTCTGAGTCCAGGCGCACGTTGTCAGGGTACGAGCTGCCGGTTGCAGGT
Organism: Candidatus Dormiibacterota bacterium; assembly: GCA_035259145.1. Classification (GTDB taxonomy): domain Bacteria; phylum Chloroflexota; class Dormibacteria; order Dormibacterales; family Dormibacteraceae; genus CF-161. The sequence goes on from DATFWQ010000034.1 coordinate 11,201, forward strand.
GCTCTATCGCGTGGCCTCAAATTGCCAGACTGCCCGGCTCAGACTCGCCAGGAGCCTCCAGCTGGGGTCGCCGCTCGTCACTTCGGTGCAGATCGCCAGTACGTAGGCGCCGGCCGGGCCGCTCAGGATCAGGGCGGCGTCGTTGACAACGCCACCGAGGATCCCGATCTTGTGAACTACGGTGGTCTTGCCCGGCACCCCGGCAGGAATTCCCTGCTCGTACGCAGTGTGAGTCAGCATCGGATAGAGGTACTGCTGCGCCTGACGACCACCGGCGCGGCCGGTCGCCTCATTTGCCCACAGGCGCGCCAGATCGCCGGCCGTAGTCGTATTCGGATCGTAGAAGGCGGAATGCTGCGTGCCGTGAGCTCTTGCGTAGCTGTTCAGTGAGGAGCCGCCGCCGTCGTAGCGGATGAGGATGTGGGCGGCGGTGTTGTCCGATTCCTTGCCGACCCGGTGGCCCAGCTGCGCGCGGCTCAGGCAAAGGCCGTCCTGATAGTCGCCGTAGTAGCCGTCCTCCCAGTCGCCGTCCTCGTAGCAGAGCAGGTCGGTCCCGTGCCAGCGGCCCGACGCCACATTCTGGGCTTCCTGCATCAGCAGCGGCAGCTTGTAGGTGCTGGCGGCCGCGAACTCCTGGTCACCCTGGTACGACCAGGACTGCGGACCGCGGCTTCCCAGTTCTATCAGCGAGACGCCGCCGCTCGCTCCAGCGTCGCCCAGAAGACCCTGCACCGTCTGCTGGAGTCCGTCGAAGGCGGGGTGAGGCTTGGCCGGCTGGCCCTGGGCCGCCGGCGCCGTCTGCTCCGGCGCGACCACGCCATTGTCCTGCGCGGCCTGCGGCCCGGCACCGGTTCGGGAGAGGCTGAGCCCGGCCCAGAAGCCGGTGAGCAGGAAGAGGGCTCCGAGGACCGCGACCGTGACCCCAGCTTTCAGCACACCCGACATGATGACGTGTGCGCTGGAGGTGCGACCCCGCTATCAGGCTACGGAGTCGACTCGATGATGCCCTTCATACGCTCGAGAGCGGCCTGCAGCCTTCCCCTGATCAGGCTGTCGACCTGCCCCGCCAGCAGTCGGCCGACCACTCCACCGGGCGGGTGGTAGCAGATGGTCAGCGTGACCCGGGTACCCCCGGGTTGCGTTTCGAAGAGCCAGCCGCCGGTCTGGGCGATCAGCCCAGACTCGGAGCGCCAGCCGATTTCGCGGGGCTCGTCCCACGTGTCCAACACGAGAATGTTCTCCAGAGGGACGCCCAGTGCGCGCATGGCCACCTTGAACCGGGCGCCCTGGCCGCGATCGCGGCCACCTAGCGGCTCCCAGCGGCTGACGCCTTCCAGGACTCTGGGCACGTTGCGGTGATCGGCCACCCACGCGAAAACAATGTTGGGCTCGCGCCGGATCATGATCGCCGCAGAGAAGCGTCGCTCCGCCATGGGGCCCATGATGGGTTGCGTGCACCGGCCTCCGCCGATCTGCCTCGAGCTGCGGGTGCGGTCCCCGATCGAACCCTCGCCGGGCCGCATCCGTGACGCCTTCTTCGACGACGTCGGCGACCTGACGCTGGGTCTGGTCACCGGCCAGAGGTGGCGCCTACGGCTTGGGCCGATCACCCTGCTCGCCTTCGGCGACCCGGCCTTTGACGCCGGATCGTGGAAGTGGCCCATAACGGGCGGCTGGCTGGCCAGACAACCCGGGGGCACCCTGAGCTACGGCTGGCGGGACGGCGACCTGGTCGGCGTGGTGGACGGCTATGTGCCCCGGCTGCCACGCCCCGTATACCTGGCCACTCAAGGACAGGTTCATCGAATGGTTACGCGCCGCTTCCTGCTTCAGCTCCGGGGTCGGACGCCGCCGCCCGGCGTGCCCGCCGGCCCGGTACAGCGCATCGTGTCGTCAGGCGTCGACCTCATGCTCTGCGCCGGGCTGACAGCGCTGCTGCGGCCGCGCAGGCGTCTCAGGTGGGCGGCCGCCCTCGCCGCCGTCTATCACCTCGGCTGCTGGTCGTTGACGGGCCGGACGGTCGGCGCGTTGGTCACCGGCCAGCGGCTGGTCTCGGTCGACGGCAGTCCGGTCGCGCCGTGGCAGGCGGTCCTCCGCCTGGCGGCGTTACCGCTCGCGGTGCTCGCCTGCCGGGCTGTGCATGACGAGGCGGCCGCCACAGAGGTCATCGAGGCCCAGTGGACTGTAACAGCCGGATGCGGAGCATCCGACGTCCCAGGCGGCCGGGCGCCTTGCAGGCGCTGATGACTGCGTCTGGGGGCCCGGCGCGCCTCGTCACCCATCGACAAATGGGCTCCTCGTTGCGCCACCCCCTAGC
>DATFWQ010000035.1:0-6871 GCA_035259145.1 Candidatus Dormiibacterota bacterium
TTCAGGGCACGACCATGAAGAGCCGGACGTTCCTGCACGTGGCGACCAATCAAAGCATCATCAAGGCCGGCGGCGGCACCGCCAACACGGCGTTTCTGGCCACGAGCGGCAATCCTCCCGGAGGCAACGCCAAGGCCACGCGAGCCGAGGCGACGTTCTGGATCGAGACGATCGCCGGCACCGGGGGCCACCCGGACAAGCACCAGCTGCAGTACACGCAGCTGGTGATGCTCGACTTCAACAACATCCACTGGCCGCACGTCACCGTCGGCACGCTCGTCAAGCAGTAGGCCGCCGACACCCACCGCCTCACCCCAACCGGGCGATGGCGCCGCCCGGTACGACGGCGACGCTGCATCCCATATGACCTGCAGCGAACGAGAGAGGAGCAGCCGATGAACACGCCCGACACCGTAATGGCCCTCGCGGCGTCCTACCCGGACGAGGCTTCCGCCGAGGCGGACAATGAGGCCGTGAAGGCCCTGTACCACGAGATCAGGACGTCGCATGACTTCGATGCGGCCGTCATCTCCCGTGACGAGGACGGCAAGGTGCACGTCGTCAAGAAGCACGCGTCAGCGAGTTCTGGGGTGATGCGATCACCTCCTACGAATCGGTCTACCTTGTCGCCTGCGACCGGATCCCGGCCCTCATTAGGCTCCTGGGCGGCCACGACGGCGACGACGTGCTCGCCCTCCTAGCCGCTGCCACCAGCGCCCGGGCGGGCAGATCAGCGACATCCTCAACCGCCTCGACGTGACTGACAGCACACTTCAGCAACTGGCACAGCTAACCGGAAACAAACCATCGCGGCGGCCGCAGTAACGCCGCGGGCCCGGTCAGCCGGGGTGCTCGGTGTGGCGCAGATCCAGCTCCGCGCACCATGAGCACAGATAAAAGTGGGCGCCAAGCCAGGGGGGCGACCCTGGCCACCACGACCACGTCCGTGCCGGGATCCCCCGCTGGCTGCCCGCACGCCGGGCACCTGATGTCGGTGGCCATGACCTGGGCTGCCTGATAGCAGAAGTCGCACAGCAGCATGGCGGGGCGCGTAGCGATCCGGGTGCCGCGTGGTCGATACGTAAAACCGGTGGCCGTCCCAGTAGAACCAGTTTGGGGCTCAGGTGCGGGGTCCCGTCGCGGCGGATCCCGGCGACAACGATGTTGCGCGGCTCAGCGAGGAACGCCTCGATCTTGCCGGTTGATGCCATGTGATCACGGTATCGGGCCTCACCTCCAAGCCCTGATGACCATGCCTGAACCACACCCAGAGCGGCATAGACCGTATGCGCTCGGGGTGCGCATACAGGCGGGTGATCGATCCGGTGGCTGCGGTTTGAACCTCGCGTTACCGCACTAGACCAACAACGTCCCAGTCCCGGGCGTGCCGCCGGAATGCGACAGTCATGCCCTCGGACTCCGCGGCGCGGACCATGCCCTGCGGCGGGTGGATGAAGGTCCGGAAGTCATTGCGAGTGAACCATCGGTAGAGGTTCTCGGTGCCGAACTGGGCGCGGTTGATGGCGTTGACTGCCGGGTGGCTGTAGGCCAGGGTCTTGCGGGCGTGGTCGGCCGCGGCTGTGAGCAGGGCACCATAGTCGGGATAGCAGCACACGACGCGGTGCAGTATGACGACATCCGCAGGCTCGACCTCGTCGGGCGCCTGTGCGATGTCGAGGAATCGGCGTGTGACCTGGTCCGTCATCTCAGCCTCGTCGAGCAGGCGGGCCGCCTCGGCCTCGTAGTTCTGTGAGATCTCCAGGTTGGTCACATGTGAGGCGCCCCGGCGAAGCAGCTCGACCTGGAGTTGCCCAACGCCACCGCCAATCTCCAGGACCGTAGCGCGCTCAATCCCCCGCGAGGCGACGAAGTCGGCAATCCCCTGCGCCGCCGGGGTCAGGCCCCGCCGTTGATAGCGCTTCGTCTGACGTCGCGCGAAGCGGCCGGAGAAGACCGACTGATAATCGTCCGGATCGCAGCACTCGGGCACGGGGTCAGTATCTCCCTGTGACGCAGCGGATAAGCATGTCCAGCATGACCGCCATCGGTGCACTTCGCGGCAATTGCGGATGTTCTTCTTGGAGTATGACGCCGCATAGTCATGCAGGGTGGCGGCGGGCGGTGCGATCATGTGCGTGTGCCAGATGACACCCTTTCCTGGGCCGAGGTCGCCGCGCGCCTGGCTCCGGCGCGCAACTATTGGGCCTGGCCCGCTTTGACGGACATCCATCATCAGGGGCTCGCCCCCGGAAGGATGTCCGGCCATGGAGAGCATGGGGAGGAAGAAGCCCCGGCCGCGCCGCTCGTTCACGCCGGAGTTCAAGGCCGAGCTCGTGGAGTTGTGCCAGCGCGGGGACCGGTCGCTGGGCCAGGTTGCCCGGGACCTTGACCTGACCGAAACCGCGGTGGAGGAGTGGGTCAAGCAGGCAGAACGCGACGCCGGGACCCGCCACGACGGCGGCCTGACCAGCGCTGAACGCCAGGAACTGGCGGAGCTGCGCCGGGAGAACCGGCGGCTGCGGGAGGATGTGGGGATCCTCAAGCGGGCGACGGCTTTCTTCGCCAAGGAGACCCGGTGAACTGCTACCCGTTCATCGAGGCGGAGAAGGCTGGCAGGCGCAACGTCGCCCGGGCGCACGCCGCCGCGTCTGCCCCGCGTCAGGACACGATCTGATCCGACGAGCGAAGCATGTGCGGTACCAGAACTCGCCGCGAGCCACCGACCTGCGACGAGCCGCAGCGAAGAGCGCGATCAACGGCGGGCCGCGGCGCTGACCCTGAAGCGGGGAGGGTCACGCAGGTGCGTCGGTGGCGGGACCGCGAGAAGGCGATGCCCGGCGTCCGGAGTTCCTCCGCGGCCCGACGGAGAGTCACGCCGTCGACTAGGACGAAGCAGACGCCGGTCCCGACGTGGGAGTCAGCAGGGCATTGTCGAGCTGCGCACGGGAGCTGATCTCGAGCTTGCGATATGCGCTGCTCAGATGCACCTCGACAGTCTTGATTGTGACGAAGAGCGTCTGCGCGACCTCCTTGTTGCTCATCCCGTCTGCTGCGAGCTGTGCCACGCGCCGCTCGCTCGCGGTGAGCGCGTCGAGCCCCGTCCGGAGGACCTTTCGCGGCCTCGCACCGGTGGCGGCGATCTCGCCGTTCGCTCGCTCGGCGAGCCCGAACGCGCCGACCTTTCGCGCGAGGTCGACGCCCTCCCGGAGCAGCTCGCGTGCCTCGGCCCGGCGGTTGGCGCGGCGGAGCGCGGCGCCCAGGTCCACCACTGCGCGGGCGTGCTCGAGCCCTGCCGGCGAGCCTGCGAGCACCTCAACCGCCTCCCGGAGCAGCCCGATTCCCGCCTGGCCGCCCTCAATGGAACCGAGCACGCGCAGGCAGGCACCGATGGCGTACGGGTCACCCCAACGTCGAGCGAGCGCGAGTTCTTCGGCCACGAGCGCACGCGCTTCCTTGCTCCGGTGGAGGAGTCGAAGGCCTTCGGCGGCCCATCTGCGCCACGGGACGCTGGTTGGATTGTCGAAGGGGACGAGCCGAACGCTCTCGCCCACCTGGAGCAGCTCGTCGACTCCCCGCCCGGGGCTTCCGGTCTCGATGCGTAGACGGCCGCGGCAGAGCCGAAACCAGACAAGGGAGACCTGGTCGACCGGTAGCTGTTCTGGGAAGTCACCCTGTTCGATCACGCGCGCCGCCTCCTCCGCCTGCCCCTGCTCCAGCAGCGCAAGCGCCAAAAACGCGACGTGGTATGGCCAGGCGGCGAGCATGCCGTGCGCGACGCAGAGATCGATCGCCTCCCGCAGATCCGCGACCGCCGCCCGAAGATCGCCGCGACGGGTCTGACAATAGCCGCGCCACATCAACATGAACGCGACGTTGAAGATGTCGCCGCGTCGGCGGGCTTGCGCGACCGCCTGGTCGAAGAGGGAAACCGCCTCGTCGAGCAGGCCCGCCTGGGGTAGCACCATCGCCGCGTAATAGAACGCGATGGAGCCGCTTGCCAGCAGGTTCCCGGGCGCGAGCGCCCGCCGGGCGAGCTCGATCGCCAGCTCCCGGTGCAGCGCCAGCTGGTACTGGTAATGCGCCAGCGTCCCGAGCAGGATCTCGCTGCCCAGACCTCCGTGCAGCGCCTCCAGGTCAAGCTCGCCGATCGCTGTCTCGGCGATGGGATAGGTCTGCGGGTCCCACCACGCCGCGCCGATGAGCTCCGCGAGCAGCAGCTCGTAAAGCTCCGGATCCCGCTCCCGGTCGACCTCATCAAGCGCCTGCTCGAAGACTGACAGGGCATCCCCGATCCGGTCGGTGAACCAGAGCGCCCGGCCCAGCTCAAGCGCGACCGCCCCACGCCGCGCCGGGTCGGCGAGGCGCTCGAGACCGGCGCGCAGGTGGCCGGCCGCTGCTGGGCCGTTCGTCCGCCGCTCCGCAAGGCCCAGCTCGATAAGTACCTCGGCCCGCACGGCCGGATCGATCTGCTCATCGAGCGCGCGGGCGAGATATCCGACCGCGGCCTCGGCCGCGCCCCGGGCGAGCGAGCGCTCGGCCGCTTGGCGGAGCGTCGAGACCACGAACGGATCGGCCCGTGGGGTGACGCGGAGCAGGTGCCCCGCCGCACTCTCCGGCTGCGCGCCGGCCCGTAGCAGCAGCTCAGCGGCCAGGCGGTGCGCGGCGTCTCGTTCAACGACGTCGAGCGTCTCGTACACGGCGCTGCGGACGACGGGGTGGAAGAACTCCAGCGGATCCTCGCGCCGCAGCAGGTCACGCCGCACAAGGACAGCGGCGGCGGGACCAAGCTCGCAGGCTTGCAGGCCGGCGAGAGCGGCCGCGTGGCGCAGCTCGGTCCCGTCGCCGAGGATCGAGGCCGCGCGGAGGAGGGCAAGCGCCTGCGGCTGCAGGCGTGCGAGGCGAAGCCCGACGGCGCGAGAAACGCCTTGTGTTCCGATTTCGAGCAAGCGGGGCACGTGCTCGGCCGTCGGGCTGGTTCCCTCTCTGGCCACCGCGTCGAGCACCGCGCCGACGAACAGCGGGTTGCCGCCGGTCGCCGTTTCGAGTGCGGCGCTGAAGGCTCCGTCCGGCTCCAGACCGTGCAGCTCGCGGGCGAGTACCGCGATCGAGGCGCGCCCAAGCGGTTCGGGGTGGATCGCGGTGACCTGCGGATCGGCGATGAGCTCTGTGACCAGCGTGGGGTCGCGGCTCTCTCCCTCTGGCGGCCGGGCGCCGGCCGCGACGAGGAGAGGCACCCCCTCCAGCCTTCGCATCAGGTAGAGCAACCACCGCAGGGAGGGGCTGTCCGCCCAGTGCAGGTCGTCGATCGCCAGCAGCGTCGGCTGGTGACAGGCCACGTTGACCGCGAGCCAGTAGAGGCCGTGCAGAATCGCGAAGGAGCCTTCCGCGGCGACCTCCTGTGACACGGCGAGCCGCGAGGTCCCGAAGAGCGGTTCGATGAGCGCAGCAGGCCCCGAGAGCAGCTCCGCGCGGAGGGCCGGGGAGGCAGACGCCACGAGCCGTTCGAACAGCTGCCGGACGATCCCGTACGCGAACTCGCCCTCGAACTCGCCCCCGCGGGCGGCCAGCACCTGCAGCCCCGCCGAGCCGCCAATCGCGCGCGCTTCGGCAAGCAGGCGGGTCTTACCGAGGCCGGCCCCTCCCTCGATGACGACAAACCGCCCGCCGCCGCTCCGCACAGCGCCGACCCACGCCTCAAGCGCCGCGACCTGGGCCTCGCGCTCCAAAAGCAACATGGTTCCGCCCGGAGGGAGGACACTCGGCAACGCCATCACGACCAACCCGTAGAACCCTCAGAACCACAGTTTAGGGGCGTGTTCGGGGTTGACCCCAACGCGAGGAGGGCACGTCCGCGCGCAGACTCGCTAGAGCGCGTAACCCAGTGTGACCGCGTCGCAGGCCATGCATGGGCAGGACACAAGACATGAGCCGCAAATTGCGCGAAGAGGAGACAATGAGACATGACAGTGCCAGGCGCAGCTAAGGGAAAGATTCTTGTCACAGGTGCGAGCGGGCTGGCCGGTTCTGCCGTGATTCGCGAATTCGTTCGATCCAGTTATCCCGTGAGGGCGCTGGTCAGGAGCCGAGCAGAAGCACGCACGTTCGCGGCGTTTCCCACGGTAGAGGTTGTAGAAGGCGACATGTTGCGTCCGGAGACGCTGACAGAGGCACTTTCCGGGGTGAATCGTGTTCTGTTGATCTCCTCCTCCGACCAACATATGGTGGAGGCTCAATCGACATTCATCGATGCCGCGAAGGACTCGAGCGTACAGCACATCGTAAAGTTCTCCGGCCTGAGCGCGGCAGATGTAGGCACACCCTTCATCTTCGGCGCTATGCATGCGGAAATCGAGTCCCACCTAGAACGTTCCGGATTCTCCTGGGCGCATCTCCGGCCGAGCCAGTTCATGACGGAGTACCTGCGGGAAGCGCCCACAATTCTTGCCCGAAGTGCCCTCTTCCTCCCTTTGCAGGACGCGAAGCTTGTCCCCGTAGATGTAGCGGACATCGCGAAAGCAGCCTATCTCCTGTTGACCACGCCAGGTCATGAGGAGAAGATCTACGCAATGTCCGGGCCGGAAGCGCTGAGCATGGACGAGATTGCCGGACAGATCTCGCTTGCCGTCGGCAAAACCATTCGATACGTCAGCATCTCTCGAGAAGAAAGAAGGCATGCGCTGTCAGCGGCAGGAGTCCCGTCATTTCTCGTTGACGCGCTCGATATTCAGGCAGGTGAGCGCCTGAAAGGCACCGAGGCGACCGTGCATTCACAGACGCACACTGCATTGGGAATCTCCCCGACCACATTCGGCGAATTTGCGTGCCGCAATGCCGGTACCTTCCTTGGGGAGTCGGCCTACGTCGGACTCAA
>DATFWQ010000036.1:0-11933 GCA_035259145.1 Candidatus Dormiibacterota bacterium
TTGTCGCGGGAGCAGGGTATCGACGCGGTGATGGACGAATTCCAGCTAGACGCGCTGGTGGCGCCGACTGCTGGTCCGGCCTGGGTCACAGACCTCGTGGACGGGGACCACCACATAACGGCCAGCTCGACGCCGGCCGCGCAGGCTGGCTATCCGATCGTGACCGTGCCTGCAGGCTTCAGCTTCGGGCTGCCCGTGAACATATCGTTCATCGGCAGGGCGTTCAGCGAGGCCACACTGATCCGGCTGGCCTTCGCGTTCGAGCAGGCAACCAGAGTGCGCAGGCCGCCACAGTTTCTGCCCACGATCGAGCTGCCGGTGCGCTAGCGGCGTGCCCCGGACCGGATCGCTCGCGCGCACGCGTCCATATCATGACGACGCCGGTCCGCGCCTTGGGGCGGCTGACGACCCTGGCGACGCTTGCGATGTTGAGCCACGCGGCTGCGACGGGCTTCAGGACGCGGTGTGGCAGCGGCGGACCTTGCCGCATTCCATAACCGAACTCGCTCCACGCGCCGATGCCTGGTTGGGCCAAGAAGCTCTCGTCAGGCCGACCAGGGTCAACAACGGCCGGTTGCCGGGCTCGAGAACAGAGCCTTTTCCAGCTCTGAACTGTCCAATGTTCGTCGTCGACTCGTCTGGACGAAGATCGGACCATTCAAAGCTCAAACGTGTGTTTGTGCGCGTGCTGTGACCCAGTAATTTGGGGGTTTGATGTCACGTCCCATGGCGGAGCTTGGTGTTCGGGAAACCGAGCGGGCCGTGTGCTACCGGCGGGTAGCCGGAGGCACCGGCTTGCGGCCCAGCTGCGATTGCGGGTGGTCACGGCGAGGCGACAAGGCGCCAACTGCGCCACCGCCGGCGCGGTCATCCCTAAGGTAAAGGCACAGCCCCGTGTCCCAGAGGGTCGCTACAAAATCGACGTGCTGGACTCTGAATGGCGACGCTCATTGACGCGGCGCCGAGCAAGGCTATCTTGTGATCGTGCCATTCAACCTTCATCCCGCGTATCTCGTCATAGAGCTTGTATTGCTGGTCATTCTGGCCCTCGCCGTTATCTGGGTCTTCCAACGCTTGATCCGGAAAAGCCGGCATTAGCAGCCCCAGTAGGACACATGTATAGGTAGGCTGCCGACTGGGACCCCCGTACCACCGTTCGCACCAGGAGAAGCCACGACGGACGAGGTGGGGTTGCACCAGCAGAGATGCTCCGCGCCTGCGGCGTGACGAGCCTCGAGCTGGCGGCGATGTTCGACGTGCGAAGAAGGGCTGTGGGGAAAGCGTCGCGTTCTAGGCCAAGGTGATCGCCGATGGCCATTCCTCCTTCCGCGCCAACATTGAGAACCTCAACATCAGGCAGCCTCGAGGTAGGTCATTGCGGATGTGCTACTGAGCACGCGGACCTCGTGGATCGAGCGTGATGCAATCAGCGGAATAGAAACCTCCGGACCTTGACCCATCCCGCAGGCCCCCCTTGGAAAAGAGCCAGCTCTGTCGCGCGCGCATGAATCGGCAGCAATGGGGCAACTAAATCCTGAGCCCCGCGCATCTGGTCCACCGGACCGTGGTCCCCGATCGTAAGGTGTGGGGTGATCTCGTCATACGCACCGTCGTACGGCCGTGTCCCGAATTCTCTCTCGACCAGCAGTGAAAGCATGCGAAATGGATCCTCAGGGTGTGGAGCCAGCCATAACACCGCTTCGCCGAACCACCGCACTTCAGTCAGCGAAAACTCGAAGCCCGCGGTCTCCGAGCAGATCTTCTCAAGGCGATCGACAATCGCCTCGCCTACGTCGTTCGGGTGGAGAAACGGATACATCACCGTGACGTGCTCAGGAACACCAAGAGCCGCACCTGGATCTAGGCGCAGCCGGGTATCCCGAATGACCGTCGGCATATCCGGAACGGTGATCAGCAGCGCCGTCTCGAGATCTGCATGCATGACCGAGGTGATCTCAGCTGTCTGGCGCGAACAGCACCATTTCGGCCCGACCACCCCGACACCGCTGCCTCAATCGGGCCTGGACTTCGCCGAGCGCGAATTCAGCCACGATCACTCGCGGACCGAGAAATGGCGTGTCGAGCTCGGCGAGCCATCGCACATCGAGACCAACTCCGGAACCACTTTCCCTACACCTCCCCATCCGACCCATGTGCGCCCGCGGTCTCCTGCGACGTTCCCGTGCGAGCCGAGGCGGCGTAGAGCTGCTCGGACATGGGCGTGAAAGGTCGACGGCTGAAGATGGCTTCCACCGGAAGCCCGAAATACTCGGCCGCCCGCAGGGCAAGGTCGAGGCTCGGGTTGTACTCGCCTCGCTCGAGGTAGCCGATGGTCTGGTAGTTGACGCCCACGGCGTCCGCCAGGTCCTGCCGTGAGAGTCCACGTTCGGTCCGCAGCACCGCAAGTCGGTTATGGAGCACGGGTTCGGTCCTCTGCGGGATGCGAGCCATCAGGCCTCCGGTGGGGCGTCGGGCTCGATCCAGGCGAGTGCCGCTGTCGGCAGCAGCGGGATCAGAACGCCGACGCTGAGGGCCATGCCGCCCACAACAGCCGCGTCCAGCGTTACGGTCCGGCCCAGTCCCAGCACCTGCACCGCGAGGCCGGCTACGGCAGCAACGACGACCGCCGAGAGCACCTGGTAGGAAAGGACCATGGCCCGGTCCCGCAGCTGGCGCTGACGCTCATCGAGGTCGGCGCGCATGTCCGCCCGGTCGCGCACGAACCGGTAGAGGACGAATGAGCCGCCCGCGGTCGCACCGATCAGAAGGAAGCTGACCGGGCCCCAGAAGAGCTTGGAAACGGGGGTGGCGAGCCAAAAGGCTGACCAGCCGTACATGCTCGGCAGGCCGAGCAATGACAACATAACGATCAGGCGCCGGGCACGCCTGGGCAACCGGTCGATCCAGGACGTGGCAGGCCTAACTGGAGTCTTCACCATCACAATTCCTCCGTCATTCATACAGATCTACGCTGCTGTATATAGCATAGATACTACAGATTGTCAACAATGATCACCAAATCCTGACTGGCAACCACCGGGGCCGGCCGACCTGGCGCGCAAGCACCGCGAGCTGATCGCGCAGGGCCAGCACTTCGGCGCGAAGCCGGGCCTCGGACGCGCCCAGACGATCAGCACCGAGTCCGACATTCTTTAGGGACTTGCGGTGGACGAAGGCGCGCGCCGCTCCAACATGAAGGCCTGGATGTCGGTCCAGACGACCTTGCGCGGTCGGGCCCATCCAGCTTGGAGAGGAGGCGCAGCCAGCCGACCGTTGATCGGAATGGGCTTTCGCACCTTGGCACGTTGCCTCCTTCGGCGATCAGGCCCTGCATGATGGGACCACCTGGAGACCCGCCGCTCACAAGACCAGGCTGAGGGCTTCCGGGGGGCTCGCCAGGGCCAGTGGCCGAGTCGACCGGGTGGGCGTGACGGCACAGCCTTTCGGCATCCACAGGTGTCGTACATCTGAGATCCCGCCGTCCGCTGACAGTTCCGCGCATGTTGGCGTGCCCAGATCGGCCTCGGGCGTGCGATAGGGATCAGTGGAAAGCCGCGGCCAGAAAGCTGAGGACGGCGCGCTCGTATGGGATCGGGTCTCGCCCGTATGCAGTGATGTGGTCTGCACCCGGCACGACCAACAACTTCTTCGGGCCTCGAGCCGCCCGAAACACGGCGTATCCCTGCGTCGGCGGCACGACGACGTCCGAGGTCCCGACGATCACCAACAGGGGCTGGCGGAGCCGGCCGGCAGCCATGACAGGACGAACCCGAGCCGGGTCGTAGCCAAGGTCGAGCTTCGCCATGATGTCGAGGGGCATCCCGAATGGGACAAAGGGAAGCCTTGTCGCGTGCTCCCATGCGTACTGCTGCTCGCTGGGCAGGTCCGCGAAGGGGCTGTCGGCCACGACCACCGCAACGCGCGAGTCGCTAACTGCCTCCTCCAACGCAGCCACAGCCCCCATGGAGTACCCGATCACCCCCACCGTCCCCGGCGAACGCGAGTGGGCAAAATCGATGGCCGCTCGCAGGTCGTCAGGCTCCGCCCAGCCCAGCGTGGTGTAACTGCCGTCTGACTGTCCATGGCCTCGAAAGTCGAAGAGCAGCAGATTGTAGCCGGCGGCGTGCAGGTAACCTGACTCGTCGTGGGGTTGGCGCCGGCTACTCGTCCAGCCGTGCGCCATAAGGATGGTCGGGCCCCCGGTGCCGGGGATCCACCAACCACGTAGGGTGAGGCCCGCCTGGTCGCGAAAGGACACGTCTTGATAGGTCCAGCCGCGGGCGGACGGCGGCGGCCCGATATCCGAGCGCCGCGGATGGTAGACCAGGCGCTCGATCACGAGCGAGCCCCCGATCCAGATCAGGAGGAGGGCCAGCGTCGCGAGGGTGAGGGCCAGTGCTGTGCGGCGCCGAACGCTGCGGGGGACGCGGCCGACTCGCTCCGGCGAGGCGGCGGACCAACGCGGCCGGGTGCTCGAAGCGGTCGCCACGCGCAGATCATGCGGCGTCGACACGTGCATTCAGTGCCTGCCAAACGTTCGCCGCTCTTCCAAATGAAGACCTTGCCGCACGCGCCGACGTATCGAGAATCAGGTCAGGGTAGGTTGGCGATGCCGCACCATGGTGGCACTGTCGTGTTTCCGAAAGGGCAGGGCAACCTCAGTGGCAATCCCGAGCAATCGACCGGGAACGAGGGCGTCAGGAAGCCCGGGAGGGGGTGCTCCGCTCGGCGCGAAGCCACGACCCTGCCAACCTCGGGGACGAGAGCAGCCGCCTCGTCCCCGTCGGCCCCACGCCGTCAGCTGGAACCATAGCGTCAGTAGTCGCCGGCCCTCAGGCCGGGCATGACCAGATTCTCGCCTGTGTAGACGTCCGTCGCACTGTTCAGGTGATTGGCCTTGAGAATGTCGTCGATGATGCGCGGGTTGACCTCGCCGTACTGCCGCAGGGCGATCGAATCGAGCGTGTCGTTCGCCCCGACGGTCAGTGTCGGCAGCTGCGCCCCGATGCCCGTGGTGTTCTTCAGGATGTCGAGAACCTGCGGCGTTATCTGCCCGGCGGAGGAGTAATAGACGTAGCCGCGCGCCCCTCTTATCACCGGCGAGAGGCCCGGGATCGCGACGTCGAGTACGCCGTTGACCGCGATCGTCGTGGGAACAGTGACCTGCTGCGGAAGTCCCTGCGTCCCGCCGCTGAGCGCGAACACAAGGGCGTTGCCGCCGACGATGAAGACGAGGGTCGTGCCCAGCGAGAATAGCGTGCCGTGCTCGAGCGAACCAGGGATGTCGAAGTTGAGGCCCTTGCCCTGGATCAGCCCGAGGTTGACGAAGTTGTAGAGAGTGGCCGTGCCCCCGACCACCATGAGCCTGGACGCGGACGATCTGAGGAACGATAGCCAGGCCTCTTTGCCGAGGCCAAGCTCGGGCACCTGCTCGAGTGCCCACTCCGGCATCTCAGCTTCGTTGGGCAACCAGGGAGGGGGGCGCAGTGCTGCCCACCTGCCGAGCGGCCCATAGGCGGGACCGCCCTTGACCGGTCCGATCAGGAGCGAGGTGAGGAGCACGTTCTGGAGGTTGGCGAAGAAGATCTGGCCCGCGTCGTACTTGCTCCACCCCTTCGTGCCGTCCCCCCCGAACAGGTATGACCTTTCGAAGATCCGGAGGCCCCAGTTGGTGAACTCCTGCAGCCGGAGGTTGCCTCCGATGTTGCGGACGATGTTGGGCAGGTTCCTCCCGATGAAGTTGATCAGCCTGAAAAAGCCCGACCTCAGGAAGGTCAGGACCGTCCTGACCACGCTGACCAGGTTCCACGCCTCATCGGCGTCCACCGCGACCGTTGCCGCGGTGCCGGCGGTGGTGAAGATGTCGACGACCGGAATCCAGGACGCTCCGACTGAGATGCCGATGCTGATGGCGATCGTGACCAGGAGCTGGTGAAAGCAGTCGTTGAAGTTGGCCACCTGGTCGGCGAAGTCGCCGAGCGCCTTCGCCTTCTCGGAGAGCGTCCTCATCAGCTGCTCGCCCTCTTTGAGCAGCTCCGTGTGCCTCGCCTGGAAGCCCTGACCGGCGCTGTCGTTCCAGTTGTCCAGGCTGAGGTTCTTGCGAACGAGTGCGGCGACGTGGTCGTGATGGTCCTTCACAGCCTTCAGGAGGGCCAGGGTTTCGGCCTGGTGGCTGCGCAGGACGCCCTCGAGGCCGGCGATGTCATCTGCATTCCAGACGAACTCCCAGAGTGGCCCCAGAATCTCGGCCACACTGAAGTGGTTCTGGTTGATGCCGGCACTACCCGGCGCGGCGCCCATCGGCTGTCCCTCCCCCTAGATCCCGTCGACCTGCTCGTAGTACGCGCCGATGATGCCCAGGACGTCAGCGACCACGGCGTGGTTGATATGGTGGGTTTCCGAGTAGTCGGCGACCGCCTTCTGCAGCTGCCGGTAGTGGTTCTGCACGTCCCGGTTCTCCTGCAGGAACGTCAGCCTGCCGAACATGCCCTCCACGAGCTGCGTGCTGTGCCTGTATATGGCCGCCTGCTTTTGAAGCGCTCCCAGCAGCTTCTGCCTTGTGGGGTCGTTGACCACCGCCTGGATGCTTGCCGGGTCTACGTAGATGTCGGCGCCGCCCGGCCCGCCTCCTTTCTGCACGAGCTGCCTTGTACCGCTGCTCATCTCAACCTCCCTCGAGCCTCAGCCCCATGGCCTCAGCTGAATGCGCTCTGCGCCGCCTTTCCAGCGGCCCTGAAGCCGTCATTGCTGCCGTTCAAGAAGTCCTGCATCGGCTTCAGGTCCTGAACGACTTGAAGCGCCTGGTCATGAAACCGCCTGGCAAGGTTCTGGTACTCGTCGGACCCGCAGCCCTGCCAGGCTGCAGCCAGGTCGCTGTTCTTCCTCTGGAGGTCCGCGAGCTGGCTCGTGAGGCTGTTCATTGCGGTGTTGAGGGCCCCTGCCGCCTTATCGATCGCCCCGTAGCTCACTCTCAGCATGTCGATCTCTCCTGTGTTCTTGTGGTGCGGTCCGGCCTATGCCTGGTCCGCGAGCGCGAAGCCCTGGGCCGTGTCCTGCAGTTTCTGGCTATAGGCAAGGAGCGTCGGGTGCAGCTTCCCGCTGTCCGTCTGCCACTGCGCGTAGGTCCCATAGAACTTGCGCTTCTTTTCGCCGTCCCACTGGGCGAAGAGCTGCTGCACACTGTCGTCCAGCGTCTGCAGGTTGGTCTTGATCTGCGGCACCAGACTGTTCTGCAGGTCGCCTGATATCGCCTTCACCTTGTCGTGGTCGATTACGCAATCGCTCACAGCGCTCTACCTCCATCGGTGCGTACCTGCCACTCGCTTCACCAGATGCACCATTCAGGAGAAGCGGTGCGCTATCTGCGCAACCAGGTCGAAGAGTCCCAGGGCAGCGAATACCAGCGGAACAAGCGCGACGTTGACAACGAACTCCAGACGGTCCAGGTACCGGCGGCGCCGCGCCGAGGATTCACTCAGCCGCGTCACACCCAGCGCCAGTGCCGTCCACACCGCGACCGTCCCCAGGAACAGCATCGGCGCCACAGGGCCGGCTTCGCGTAGGGCGCCGGCCAGGCCAGCGGACAGCACGGCCGCGCCGGCGAGGGCCGCCAGTGCCAGCGGCAGTATCTCGGCCGTGAACCGGTAGCGGCGCGTCCGCAGCGCCACGGCGGCCGTCAGCCCAACGCAGAGCAGGCGGGGCCCAGCGCCCTGGCCACCCGCAAGTATCGCCATCGCCGCGGTCAGAGCCAGCCCGATCCCCGCCAGCAGCCAGGCCAGCATCCGGTGAGCTAGCTCCACTCGTTCTGCCACCAGCTGCCCTCCTCCATCTGCCGGAAATGGCATGAGCGCACTCGACGCTGCGCTCTTCTCCGACGAGGAGAGCTCCGCCAGCCGTACCGCGAGCCCGGGAGCTTGGTCTGCGAGCGCGAGCCAGCACAGAGCCAGGATCGCCGCCTCGCCACTGGTGCCTAGCTCCAGGACTCCGCCTATGGTCGCGGCCACGGCCAGTGGCGCCACCACCAGCAGCGCGGCCGCTGCGGCACCGGCCGCCGCGGGCGCGATGAGCCAGGCGACTGCTGCGCCCAGACCCACGCCCACAGCGGCCCCAGTCAAGCCTGCCGCCGCGCCGCCCGCCCCCAGTGGCTGGCCGGGCAGCATGCTCAAGCCCAGCGCGGCTCCGGTCACGGCCCACGAGGGCACGGCAGCAAGCGCGAGCACCGCGGCCGCCGGCCGCTCGCCGGCCAGCTGCGCCGCGATTGCCCCAACCATGAGTGCCAAGCCGGCGGCCACCGTCCATGTCGCGCGCTGGCCTGGTGGGCTGGCCACCAGCGCCGCCAGGCCCGTGCCTGCACCCCACACTGCCGCCGCACCCAGCAACAGCCGCCGCGACGTCTCGGCGGTCCACCGACCGGGCCGTGCGTCTACCGCGCTGGCCACGGACTCCGAGATATCCTCGACCACCGGAGGCGGGGGCACCGCACTGGTATCGCAGAGCAAGAGCATCGTGCCGTCGAGGACGCCCTGCCCCTCGAGGCTGCGCTCGCCGTCAAGCGCTTCGCCGCCCAGGCGGTGCAGCGACCAGTGCTTTGGCGGATGGCTCCCGTTGGGGTGCTCATCAAGCAGCCCCACCAGTTCGGGCAGGAGCTCTGCGACCGCCACGGACGACGGCAGGGTCAGGTCGGTCTGCTTGCCATTACCCACCACGGTGACCGCGCTTGTGGCCTCCGCCATCATTCAGTCAGTCCTGGCGGCGGCCCGAACAAGCGGACCAGTGCCCGACAACACGACCTGCGACACAGCGCGATGCCCGATATGGCCGCGGCCGCAGGCCTTACAGCCCTCATAGTGTTATCCATGCCCGGAAGGCCTCCCCCGTACCAGCCCGACGACCTGCGGACGAACATCACGCACGCTGCTGAACGCCTTCCGGCGCGGGGCGAGGGTGGCCAGGATGACCAGCCGGCGTCCGACAGCCCGGCCCGGCCCGAGCCGGCCCCTGACTCCCGCCCGCTCAGCGACGCTGACGCGCTCGAGGTGGAGGCCGTGCGCCGGCGCCGGCTCCTGGACGCCTTCCTGCACGGCGCCTCCCGGCCCGCGGCGCGCTCCGGCACCGGCCGCGGACTCCTGATCGGGATCGCGGTGGCGATCGCCATCGCCCTCTGCGTCGGGCTCGTCGCGATGGTGCAGGCCACGATGGCACACGGCGGCTCCGGCAGGCCAGGCAGCGGGGTGGTCACCGTGCGCACGGCGATCTGAGCTGGCTCGCGCACCGTCACACCAGCGACCCCTCGGCCGGGAGCCAGGCGACCTGCACCAGCTGGCCCTGGTTGCGCCGGACCATCATGCAGCGCCCTTGGGGCAGGACGTCCGGGCGGTAATCGCCCAGCAGGGCTCCCTCCTGGCGATCACCACTGAGCAGAAAGCCCTGGGTGTTGAGGTCCTTCAGGCCCATCATGAGCGGCTCGAACATCGCCCGCGAGGTCCCTCCCGTGCGCCTGGCCAGCAGCAGGTGGACGCCCACGTCGCGGGCCTGGGCGAGGTACTCTGCCAGCGGCGTCAGCGGGTTCCCCATGCCGGACCCAAGCAGGTCGTAGTCGTCGACGATCACATAGACTTCCGGCCCACTCCACCAGCTCCGCTGCCGCAGCGCCTCGGCCGTGAGGTCGGCTGGCGGCAGGCGCCCGGCAAGGAGTGTCAGCAGCGCGCCCAACTGCTCGCCGGCAGCGGCTGCTCCGCCCGCGTAGCCAATCAGGTGACCGGCTGGAACGGCGCCCAGTAGGGTCCGCCGGTAGTCGACCAGGAGTACGCGAGCTCGCGCCGGCGGCTGCCGCACTGTCAGGCCAAGCAGGAATGTGCGCAGCAGCGTCGTCTTTCCGGACTCGCCGTCACCGAACACGAGGCAGTGCGGGTCGCCGCCTCCAAGGTCGAGGTAGGCCGGTGCCATCCGCTCCTCAGAGATCCCGATTGGCACCCCACGCTCCAGGTCTTGACCCGGCGTCGGCAGGTCCGTGAATAGCACCTTCGCCGGCAGCACCTGGACCGGGGGCGCCGCCTGTCCCCGCCAAGCACCCGCAACACGCCCTGCCAGGTCTTCGACGCCGCGCTGCAGGTCGGTCGTCTCGAGGCTGCCGTCGATCCTGGGCAGCGCAGTCTGGAAGTGCAGCTCCTCCACTGTCAGGCCGCGCCCGGGAACCCCGACCGGGACGTTCTCAGCCGCGCGCCTGCTGATGGCCGAGTCCATCGGGTCGTTCAGCCGCAGCTCGAGGCGCGCACCGACGGCCTCCAGCAGCGCGGCCCGGATGTCCATCCAGCGGCCCGCGGTCAGGATCAGGTGCACGCCGTAGCCCAGCCCCCTGGTGGCGATGGCGTGTATCGCCTCCTCGAGGTCGTCGAGCTCCTGACGCAGCGCCGGCCAGTTGTCGATGCAGAGGAACACGTCGGCGAGAGACCCGTCGGCGCCGGCGCCCGCCGCACGCATGACGCGCATGGCCTGGGCTGAGTCGATGCCTAGCTCCTGGAAGCGACGCTCGCGCTCGTCCAGGAGGCTCGCCACCTGGCGGACGGTGCGCCGGGCCCGCTCGGGGTCACGTCGGCCGCTGACGCCGCCCACGTGAGGCAGTGCGTCCAGCGTGCCCAGGGTGCCGCCTCCGAGGTCGATGCAGTAGAACTGCACGTCCGTGGGGGTATGGGTCAGTGAGAACGCGGAGATCAGGCTGCGCAGTAGCGTGCTCTTCCCGGACTGGGGTGCCCCCACCACCGCGAGGTGCCCGCGCGACCCGGAGAAGTCGGCGGACAGAACGTCCCGCCGCTGATCAGCCGGCCGGTCCAACACGCCGAGTGGGACGGTCAGGCTGCCTGTCCCAGGCCAGCCCGCCGCCACGAGCCCGCGGCCCGTCAGGCTGACCAGGCTGCCCAGGAGCTGAGCCAGGCTCACGGCCGGCTCAAGCGGCGCGAGCCAGACCTGGTGGACGCGGGGCGCGGCGTCCCGCACGCGGTTCACCACCGTCTCCAGCACCGACGCCCCTCCGGCATCCTCACCCGTGGACGGCGCCGGCGCCGGGGCGCCGGTGCCCGCAACGTCGGCAACCGTGAAGGGGCCCAGCCGCTGCCCGACGACACCTGGCGCCGCCGGTCGGTAGGGTTGAGAGACCAGCGCCGCCCGGAAGCGCGTGTATACGTTCGTGCCGACCTTGAAGTAGCCCGAGCCGGGCATTCTGGGCAGGTCGTAAGCGTCGCCCGTGCCAATCACGGCCCTGCTCTCGGCCGGGCTGAAGGTGCGAAGGGCGATCCGGTAGCTGAGATGCCCTTCTACCCCGCGAAGCCGGCTCTCATCGAGCTGCTGCGAAGCCAGGAGAAGGTGGACACCCAGGCTGCGGCCGAGCCGTCCGACGGCCACAAAAAGCTCGACGAAGTCGGGCCTTGCCGAGAGCAGCTCGCTGAACTCGTCCACGATGAGAAGCAGGTATGGCAGCGGCTCGAGGTTTGCGCCCGCTGCGCACTTGCGGTGGTACTCACGGAGCGAAGCCACGTGGCCGGCCCGCCGGAGCTGCTCCTGGCGGCGCCGCTGCTCGCCAAACAGCGCCTCTCGCATGCGGTCGACCAGGGCCAGGTCGTCTGCCAGGTTGGTGATGACGCCGGCCACGTGCGGCAGATCCGCCAGGCCCGCGAAGGCGGCACCGCCTTTGAAGTCGACGAGCACAAATGACAGGACGTCAGGCGGGTGCGTGATCGCCAGGCTGGTCACCAGCGTCCGCAAGAGCTCGCTCTTGCCAGAGCCGGTGGCCCCGACCACGATCCCGTGTGGGCCGTCGCCGCCCAGAGCCGACTCTTTGAGGTCCAGACAGAGCGCCTCACCCGAGGCCTGCACCCCGATCGGGACGCGCAGCAGGTCGTCCTGAGAACGCGGAAGCCACGTTTGGTCCGGGCCGATGT
>DATFWQ010000037.1:0-4853 GCA_035259145.1 Candidatus Dormiibacterota bacterium
GCCATAGACATGGGCGGTCTCGATGTCCCAGTCCACCGGCTGGTTGAGGCGGATGCCGCCGCGGATGGTGGAGGGAGAGCGCATCCCAGTGGTGAATAGGCTGATCCCGACCTCGATCTCCCCGCCCGGCGTCACGTTGACTCCGCCGGTCACCGTGGAGTTCTCCAGGTCGACGTCGCTGCCGGAGACCACAGTCACGCCGCCGTTCACCGTGACGTGGTCGAGCAGGCAGTAGTTATTGCCCGTGACCAGCAGACCGCCGTTGAACGTGGTGTGCGAGGCGCCCCCGGGCGGGCACACGTTCTTGGCGGCGGCGAGCGCACCGGGCGCGGCAAGCGCAAAGCCCGCCACGGCTAGTGCGCATGCAGCCGCCACCGCGAGAGACTTCATGGCCGACCTCTCCCCCTCCGCGCGCAAGAGAGCAAAGAGGTAACAGATTCTGCTGCCCCCTGCCTCCCCTGGCAGCTCGACACTCTTGATCGCTGACTATGCGCCCGCGAGCACACGCGTGTCAACCGTCACTCTGCCGAGCGCCAGCCGCCGGAGCACGGCTCGGCCAGGAACGGCGCCGTGCGGCGGTGAACCGCTAGCCAATCAGCAACCGCGGACTGGCAGCTTGGCTACATGCGCGGTGGGTGGTCTCAGATGGGTTGACCTGGGCGAACTGGTGTCGTGGGCGACCGCTAACGTGCCCCGGCAGAACGGTGGTAATGACGTTAATGGCACGGCGTGAGGTCATCTCCTCGCCCGGGCACCCTTCGGGCTACCCGGGTTCTCGGGGGTGGCAAGGGTCTGCACGGGGGCCGATCCAAGTGAGCCCTTGCCGCTCGGAGGGAGGTTCCAGGGTAGGGCTCTGCTTGCCCGGACGAGGAGATGGCCCGTTCTGACCTCCATCCCGAGGAAGGGCCGGGTGCGGGGCAGCGCCCCGCGATAAGCCGACGGTTTACATTCCTGAAGGAGCGGGCCGGGGTCAAGTGGCTGGTGTGCCCGTTTTTCGGCGTTTCCGAGGCCGGTTTTGGGCATGCCGGGAGGAGGGCCGGGTCAGGTGGAGACAGCGCCCGAGCTGTTAACCAGGTTCGGTTTCGATGGTTGGGAACTTGTCGCCCTCCAGAAGCATCGTGAGCGTGGGATGGGCACCTCCTACTGGGATACTGTCTGCACAGCCGCTAACTACGCCTTCAAACGCCCAGCCCCTTCCCCGGGGTGACCGCCTGGCTCCGGAACTGGCCGTTACGGATCGTCGATAGCCGCGGACGCCAGGCTGAAAGCGGATAGTCGGCGATTCGACCCGCCCTTGACCCCCAGGACATGGGTCTAGCCGTTTTACCTGCTCAGCCGGGATGCCAGAGTCAAGTGCTAGGTGCGGTGACGTGCGGATTGTCCGGCCGAGTGCAGAGCGTATGGTCCCAAAGTGGTCCCAAGCCTGGGCCGCGATGGAACGAGCGAGACCTCCTCGGTGTGAACTCGTCGCATGACGGTTGCTAGCGGTCGCTGGTGCAGGTCAACGGTCTACGGGCGTTTCCAACGGGCGCATGTGGGCGCTGTGGTTGCTGCATCTGTTGCTGCACCTCCTCAATGCCGTGGCTCTGGATTCCAACTTCTGGTAGCGAGGTCGTTCGTGGTTGGGGCAGGTCACTGGTCGGCGGCAGCGTGTTGGAGACGTTCTCGGCCGACAGCGTTGCTGTGCTTGTGTGCCGTACCGCAGCGCCCGGCCGGGCGTTCAGGAGGCTCGACCAATCCGTTGTGCCCCCGGCGGCGAACTAACTACAACAGGCTCGCGGACCTGTACGCGGTCCAGGGTGCGCACGTTCGGCAGTAGCGCACGTGCGCTGGCCAGGTCACCGGCGAGCAACCGGCCAGCTGATCTATTGAGGGCACATGACGCGAAAGCAGAGCGAACACCGGTCCGAATCGCCGGTGGTGCGGGCGCAGACTGGGACGGCGCCCAGTGCGGTGCGATGGAGGGCCTTCGCCGCGGCCGTCGTCAGGACGCGCACCCTGGGAACAGGTCCGAAGCTGCTGGCCGGGGCCCGCTGGGTCTCCGCGATCATCTTCATCAGCTTCGGCGCCGCCAAGTTCGCCAATCACGGGGCAGAGCTCGCGTCGTTCCGTCACTACCCGCTTCCGGCGCCCGGATTCTTCGTCTACCTGGCCGGGGTAGTGGAGGTCGTCGGCGGCCTGCTCCTGGCGGCTGGTCTGGTCACGAGGCTGGCAGCCCTGGCGCTGGCCGGGGACATGATCGGCGCGATCGTCGTTTCTGGCCTGGCACGCGGGGAGGTCATCAGCCTGACCCTTGCGCCGGTGCTGCTGGCAGCGATGGTCATTTTGATTCGATCCGGGGGCGGCCGCTGGTCGGCGGACAACCGGATAGCCGCGTACCTGAGTCGAGTGGAGCAGGCGCGACCAGCCGCGCGATAACGAGGAATGCGAAGTCTCGGCCTTCCGACGCGCCGGAGGCGCAGCGATCATGCTTGCCGCCAGGCCCGCGGGTGCGCGAGAGTGAATTCGCCCTGGGCGCCCTCTCGGCATGAACTACCAGCCACGTTCCCTACGCTCAGACGGGCCCGTACCGGATGACCCCTCGATGCGAACTCTCGGCACCAAGGTCGTTCGAGGTCGCTGGGGCAGGTCAGCGACCGTTCGCAGCCGGGCGAAGCCGCTCACAGTCGATGACGTTGCTGTACTCGTGCTGCATGGCTTTTGACCTGGCTGGTGAAGCCAGCGGCCTGAGCGTCCGCTTTTCAGTATTACGGATGACCGTCCAGGACCGACCATGACGGTCTATCGATCCTGCTCAGGGAGCAGCAGTAGACGGTGATGTACGCAGGTACACGTACATGGATGAGACTAGAAATGAGACTAACCATCCGCTTGGTCACTGTGCCGCGAGACAGGTCCGAACGGCCTGACCTTCCGCTCCCGGGGCGAGGAGTCAGGCTCGCGCGATCACTCATCCCAGCGCGTCTCCCACGCTCGATTTGATGGCGTTGGCCTCGTAGCATCGCGGCATGGATCCTGTCGTCGAGTCGGCGCTTATTGGTGGCATCGCGACTCTCGTAGGCGTGGGAGGCACCGTAACAGTTGCGATCGTGGGTTTCCGTATCTCGCGCTCGACTAACCAGGCAACGATCGACGCGGCCAGGGCCACCGCCGACAAGACAATCGAGGCTGCGCATGACACCAACAAGGCAGCCATCGAGGCTGCCCACGCTGACGTTCGCCGCACCCTGGACATCACACGCGAAGGGCAGATCACCGAGCGGTTCACCCGCGCGATCGACCAGCTCGGCCACGCTCACCTGGATGTGCGGCTGGGCGGGATCTACGCGCTTGAGCGGATCGCCCGTGATTCACCTGGCGACCGCGCCACAATCGGCGAGGTCCTGACTGCGTTTATCCGCAGTCACGCGCCCTGGCCATCCAGCCTGCCTGGTCAGTACCTAGAAACAGCGCCGATCGACCAGGTGCCAAAGCTGCAGACGCGGGCGGCAGATGTGCAGGCCAGCCTCTGGGTGCTTGGCCGCGGCGGCTTCGCCGATGCCCTGGGCGAGGAGCAGTGGCTTGACTTGTCCGCGGTGGATCTACGTCGCGCCGATCTACGCAATGCGCGGCTGGGCGACGTCGACCTGCGCTTCGCCGGGCTGCAACGTGCTTTCCTCGCTGGTGCTCACCTGCGGGGGGCGTATCTCGATGACAGCCACCTAGAAGGTGCACGTCTCTCCGCTGCCGATCTCGAAGGTGCGAACCTCGACGGAACCTATCTTCAGGGCGCGGAAGCTGACGTCCGGACCAAGTGGCCGGAGGGGTTTGACTGGCGTGCAGCCGGTGTAACGGTGTCCTCTTCAGCAGTCAGACCTGTGCGCCGTAGGCGCTGAGCCGTGCAGGCGCGCACTCTCGCGCGGGTCTGGGACTCCTGAAAGTTGTGCAAAGAACCCGAGCGCTCGCGCTTCATTATCCAGCAACGTCAGTAGTCAGCATCTGATCCGTAGAGTGTTTCGGGCATTACCCCCTACCGGCTCATATGCCTGTTGACCTGGTGGGATACTGTTCACTGGTGCGCAGTAGGCGCGCCGTTACGCACCGTCGTGCGGCCAAAATCCGGCCAGCATCCACTGCTGGGCTCGGTCACTCTCAGCAGCCAGTGTCGCGATGGTCATTCGCTAGCTCGCTGTCGGCGAAGTTCAAGCAGTCTTCCTAGTGGCATGTCCGGCGCCTTGCGCCAGCGCTTCGGCCGCCTCCCACGAAGACGATCTTCAACGTCTCCGGCCATGACGGCGTCGACCGGCCCACGAGCTCCCGCCAGGAACTGCTGCTCAGCGTGACGGTTAGCCTTGTTGACCCATCGCTTACGCCGCGGGACTGCCTTCCGGGCGGCCTTGCTGTTGTTGCCGTAGGCATACCGACGATCCTTGGCGTAGCTCAGCGCCTTCTTTTCGTGCGGTGACCGCCTCATGGGCGCAGCGTACGCCGACAATGGCGGGCTTGACGAGTGCGATCCTGTGCCGCTGCAGCACGCAGCACACGGAAGAGCACGTGTGCCTCCTGACCACGCGAACCGACCTCGGAGATACCGGGCCTGACCTGGGCGAATGGCTGGTCGGGCTACCTGGACTTGAACCATGGACCTCTTCCTTATCAGGTTTGTTCGGGCAGCACTGGTAGCGCCCCGAATCCAGGTCACCTCACCCGGGCACGTCCCCTGAGTGACCGCCAATGACTGTCAGCGCAAGCGTGTTCTGGCACGGACGTGGCACGGCCCCCATCGGGCGCCTGGTTCGCTCTGGCGTCAGGCAGCCAGGCCCGACTCCTTAACGAGCGTACGGATACGAGCCTGAAGACTACTGATCTCGTCA
>DATFWQ010000038.1:0-5563 GCA_035259145.1 Candidatus Dormiibacterota bacterium
TGCCGAGAACACCCGCCCGCTGCTGGATGAACTCGGCCTCAGTGGCTTGGTTGACGTGCTGATCCTGTCCTGTGAGGTCGGCTGGGCGAAACCGTCTCCGGAGATCTATCAAAACGCATTGGGCGCTCTCGGCGTGCCAGCCCAGGCAGCCGTCTTGGTGGACGACCAGCGGCTCTACTGCGACGGGGCCAGTTTGCTGGGCATCACAGCGATCCAGATCTGCCGTGGCAACGTGGGGTCGGTTGGCCACGAGGGTTCGACTGTGGCCTGCTCCTTGTGGGAGCTCGAAGGCCTCTTCTGACAGCGAGTCGAAACGCGTGGCGCGATATGGGCGGTGGACGCTTGGCATATCTGCTGGTTCTCGGTCAACACCCTCGTCTGTCGGATCTTGTTGAAATCTTCGAACCAGCGGACGTAAGGGGACACCGCTCTCGTTCAAGAGCAGTGTGCCTTCTTTGAGCGCTGGCTTGTAGAGGTAGTCAGCTGAATCGCTGGTGGGCACACAAATGGCACACGACAAGGCGAGGGGGAGGCATCCTTGGGCGTGACGTCGCACAACGCGGACCCAATTTCGAATACGAATCTGGCGGAGAGGGTGGGATTCGAACCCACGATAGGGTTGCCCCTATAACGGTTTTCGAGACCGTCGCCTTCAACCGGGCTCGGCCACCTCTCCAGCCGTGGGTGCAGGTAAGATGTGGCGGTCCCGACCGGATTCGAACCGGCGATCTCGGCCTTGACAGGGCCGCGTGCTGGGCCAGACTGCACCACGGGACCAGACGGCTCTGAAGTTTAGCAGCATGAGAACGAGCCTCCATCACGGCTTCACCCGCCGTAACCGCACCCGCCGGCTGCCCGTTCAACTTGGCGGCACCCCCCAGGTCCGCTATCACTAATACTGCCATGCTGATCTGCGAGCAGGGCGAGGCTTCCGACGGGTGAGCACGGGCTTCACTCCCAGCGGCTACCGCCCCAACCCACCCTGGACAGGCTACGACGAGCCCCGGCGGCGCGCCTCTCTCTACGCGCCACCCCCGGGCGGAAGGCTTCCGGGACGGCGCGGCTGGTTCAGACGCTTCGGGCCGGGAATCGCCCTCATCCTGGTGGTGCTCCTGGGGGGCTGCGCCGGTTACGTCGGCGTGACCCTCCGGGATGTGCCAGACCCAGGCCAGATCCCCGAACTTGGACACTCCATCGTCGTCTACGACCGCAAGAATCGACAGATCGAGCAGCGCAACTCGCAGGGCCAGTACTACCAGGTTCTGTCCCTTGCCGAGATGGGTGACCTCAACAGGTGGGCGACACTCGCTGCAGAGGACCGTGATTTCTACAGTCACCCGGCTATCGACCTCAGCTCGACCGCGCGAGCGGCTGGCGCGGACCTGCTCGGCAGCGGCAACCTCCAGGGCGGAAGCACGATAACGCAGCAGCTCGTCAAGATCTCGGTCCTCACGCCTCAGCGTTCGATCTTTCGGAAGGTCCAGGAGGCCACGATCGCCTTCGGCGTCGAGAACAACTACACGAAAGACAAGATCCTGGAGATGTACTTGAACCGCGTCTCCTATGGCCACAACGCGTACGGCATCGGCGCCGCGGCCAGGGTCTATTTCTCCAAAGATGCGAAGGCCCTGACGGCGGCCCAGGCCGCATTCCTGGCAGGGCTCATCAACGGGCCCTCCTACTACGACCCGCGAATCCACTTTGATCGGGCCAAGGAACGGCAGCAATACGTGCTCGACGGCATGGTAAAGACCGGAAAGCTGACCCAGGCCGACGCTGACAAGGCGGCCCAGGAGGACATCAAGTCCGAGCTCAAGTTCGACCAGAGCCTAACGACAAGCAAAGCCCCTCACTTCGTGGACTGGGTCCTCGAGCAGCTGGAGAGGATCGTGGGCAAGGATGCCGCTCACCAGGCCGGCTTCAAGATCTACACGACGCTCGACCTCGACATTCAGGACCTCGCCAACAGGTCCGTCCAGCAGGGCGTAGCCAACGCATCGCTTAAGCGGGAAGGCGTAAACAACGCCGACTTGCTCGCAGCCAGGCCTGACACCGGCGAGATCCTCGCGTGGGTGGGCTCCGCCGACTACTACGACCGGGGCATCAACGGCGCTTTCGACGTGGTGGCCGAGGGTGCCCGGCAGCCGGGCTCATCCTTCAAGCCATACGTCTTCGAGGCGGCGCTCAAGAACCACACGATCACCCTCGCGAGCACGCTTCATGACAAGCCGACCGACTTCGGCGTCGGCGCTGGTATCTGGCCCCACGACTTCGATGACCGCTGGCTGGGCAACGTCAGCGCGCGCGACTCGCTGCTGATGTCTCGAAACGTGCCGGCCGTCGAGACGGCGAAGATGGTTGGCATCGACCAGGTCATCAAGCAAGCAAACTCACAGGGAGTCCAGCCGCAGACCCCACTGAAGCCGTTTCTTTCGACAGCGATCGGCGGTTCCGACATCACGATGGTTCAGAACGTGCAGGGCTACCAGGCCTTCGCCAACCAGGGAACGGTGATGCCGCTGTTCGGGATCACCAAGATCGTCGACATTCAGACCGGCGAGGAGATCCCGGTCGCCCACCAGCCCAGCTCTCAGGTGATGACGCCCGCCGAGTCCTATCTGATCACGGACGTCCTGAAGGGTTACAACGCGTTCTGGCATCTGGGCTGGAAGCGCCAGATGGCCGGCAAGTCAGGAACGACCGGCGGCAACAGCACCGGGAAGCACCGCGACGCGTGGATGATGGCGTACAACCCGAACATCGTCGTCGGCGCCTGGGCTGGCCACACCCTGTCCGGCACGGACAGCGGCGCCGGAGGCAACGACAGCATCAGCGCTTTCGGCACTGAGGTCGGTCAGTACATCCTGGCGCCGTTTATCAACGGCCTGCCGAGCAACATGAGCGACTGGTACAGGCGGCCCGACGGGATCGTGACCGGCGGCGGATGCCCTGGTGGCGATCACCCTGGCGGCGGCGAGATATTTCTTGCCGGCACGCAGAACGGAGTCAACTGCCCAACGCCATCCCCGACGCCAACCCCGACTCCGACGCCTTCCGGAAGCCCTACGCCGGCGCCCGGCCCGAGCATCGTCCCAAGCCCGTCGGCCTCTCCAAGTCCCCGTCCCTCCCCGTAGGAGGGACCCAGGGGGCGTGGTAGCATGGAATGGCAAACCCGTGAGGGAGGTATCTGTTTGGCGATGATCGAGTCAGCGACTATCACACTCACCGATGAAGCCCTGTCGCAGCTCAGGTCGCTGCTGGAGAAGGAGGCCAACTCAGAGCTGGCCCTGCGCGTCTTCGTCAGCGGCGGCGGCTGCTCTGGCCTGCAGTACGGGATGGCCTTCGACGACAACGTCCGGCCCGGTGACGAGGTCGTGCATCAGGGCGGCGTTCGTGTCCTGATCGACGACTTCAGCGCGCCGTATATCCAGGGCTCCGAGATCGACTACGTCGACAGTCTCATGGGTGCGGGGTTCACTGTTCACAATCCGAACGCTGTCAAGTCCTGCTCCTGCGGACACTCGTTCGACACAGGCGAGGACGCTGGAACGGCCAGGGCCTGCGGCTGCGGCGGCCACTAGGAGGTCCGGCCGGAGACCCGGCCGAGAGTCTGAGTGGCCGGCTGGCCAGAACTTCGTCACTTGCATCTCCAGGAACGAACGTTGAGACCAGGACCAGCCTCGAATTCGGTTATCAGCGGGGGGACGCGCTAGGCAACGCACGCCATCGGCATACCAATCGCCGATCCCAGTGTCGCCCGGTGAGCGGTTCACATCGTTGGAACAGCTGTCACGGTTAGGCTCCCAGCGCGTGCGAGAGATCGCCTTCCTCGTGGTCGGTGCATCCACCCCGATCGGGATCCTGGCGGTGAACGTATCAGCGTTCGTGATGCTGCACCTGCCGGAATTCCGTCTCAGCATCGCGATCTGCGCGCTGGTCAGTGGCCTCTCGCTGAACGGCCTGACTGCCTGGGCGCTGTTCGGCCGCGCTGAGCGCATCGCCCCTCAGCTGATTGCGGAATACCGGCCGTGGCTCATCGCCGCGGTGGTTGTCTTCGTGGCCGCGTTCTCCGCACTGGGTGCCTACTGGACGTGGCAGAGCATGCAGGACTCGAGGCAGCTGCCCAACCTGTACGCCGTCCTCACCGCCTTGTGGCTGCTATTCCTGCCCGTCCTGATGACGTTCGTCGCCAGGTGGCTCAATGGCGGAAAGGCAAGAGTCCGGCCGACCGCACCTCCGCCGCCCGAGGTCGCGTTCCGAGAGCACTGAGCAAATAAGAGAGCCCCCCGCCCAGGCGGGAGGCTCTCTCTACTCGTTCGCTATCGGGAAGCGCGAGGCTCGGTTCAACCTCCTACATCATGTCGGGAGGCATGGACGGGCCGGCTGACTCCTTCTTTTCGGGAACCTCCGTCACCACGGCCTCAGTGGTAAGGACCATGGCCGCGATCGACGCCGCGTTCTGGAGGGCTGAGCGCGTCACCTTGGCCGGGTCGGCGATCCCGGCTGCCAGCATGTCGACCTGCTTGCCGTTGAGCGCGTCCCAGCCCTGGCCGGCCTTGGCCTTGCGGATCATGTCGACGATGACCGAGCCCTCGTCACCCGCGTTGGCCGCGATCTGGCGGACCGGCTCCTCGAGCGACTTGCGGACGATCGCGACGCCCGTCGCCTGGTCGCCGCTCATGCCGAGGCCGCCGGCCAGCACCTTCTGCGCCTGAAGCAGGACGGTGCCGCCGCCGGCCACCATGCCCTCTTCGACGGCCGCCTTGGTTGCGCTCAGGGCGTCCTCGATGCGGTGCTTCTTCTCTTTCTGCTCGACCTCGGTTGCGGCGCCGACCTTGATCACCGCGACCCCGCCGGCCAGCTTCG
Organism: Candidatus Dormiibacterota bacterium; assembly: GCA_035259145.1. Classification (GTDB taxonomy): domain Bacteria; phylum Chloroflexota; class Dormibacteria; order Dormibacterales; family Dormibacteraceae; genus CF-161. The sequence continues at coordinate 4,867 of DATFWQ010000038.1, forward strand.
CCAGCCGCTCCTGCAGCTTCTCCCGGTCGAAGTCGGAGGTCGTCTCCTCGATTTGGGCCTTGATCGCCTTGATCCGGGCCTGGATCGCGTCGGCCTTGCCGGCGCCCTCCACTATCGTCGTGTCGTCCTTGGTCACGGTCACGCGGCGAGCCTTGCCAAGCTGCTCGATCCGGGTCTGATCGAGCTTGAGGCCGAGGTCCTCCGAGATCACCTGGCCTCCGGTCAGGATGGCCATGTCCTCCAGCATCGCCTTTCGCCGATCGCCGAAGCCTGGTGCCTTGACCGCGCAGGCCTGGAAAGTGCCGCGAAGCTTGTTGACGACAAGAGTGGCCAGCGCCTCGCCCTCGACGTCCTCAGCCACGATCAGGAGCGGACGACCCTGCTGGACCACCTTTTCCAGCACCGGCAGCAGATCCTGGACTGCCGTGACCTTGCGGTCGGTGACCAGGATGAAAGGCTCTTCAAGCACCGCTTCCATTCGGTCAGGGTTGGTGACCATGTAGGGCGAGATGTAGCCGCGGTCGAACTGCATACCCTCGACCGTCTCCAGCTCGATGCCTACGCCCTGGCCGTCCTCGACCGTGATGACGCCGTCCTTGCCGACCTTGTCCATGGCCTCGGCGATCAGCTCGCCGATCTTGTCGTCCTGGGACGAGATGGCCGCCACGTGGGCGACGTCTTCGTGGCCCTTCACGGG
>DATFWQ010000039.1:0-32202 GCA_035259145.1 Candidatus Dormiibacterota bacterium
CCGCGTCTCGCAGGGCCAGCTCCTTGACCGGACCATCCGGATCCAGCAGCTGCGCGGTCGAGCCCCTTCCGAGGCCGGCCACCAGCAAGAGGGCGATCGCCGCGCTGGCGCCGATCACCAGCAGCAGTCGAAGCTGAGCACTCATGCGGTGATCACCCTGACGCCGGTGGTCGCCTTGGGCGTCGTGTCGAAGGCTGCCCGCAGCTCAGGAAATGCCAGGTCGACCTGCACGCGGCCTACCCGGCCGTCCAGGTCTCGCATGAGACATTCGCCTGGACGGAAGCGGCTGACCTGGGCCATCAACTCCGGTGTCGCCTCGACATCCAGCAGGGCCAGTGCCGCGCGCAGCTCGGCTTCGTCATCCGAGCGGAAGGCCAGCCTGACCGACAGACAGTTGGTCACCCGCTCGTCGATCAGGTCACGGGCGTTCTGCGAGACGAGCAGGATCGCCGTGTTCCTGCTGCGGCCCATGCGCGCGATCCGCTCCACCAATCGCTGGCCTTCGGCCGAGTTCGTGATCGCCCAGGCCTCGTCCACCACCATCAGCTTGGGTTGGTCGGTCCCGCCAGACATCAGCTGACCGGCCAGCGCGGTCACCGCCCGCATCAGGCCCACAGCCAGCCGCTCGGGGATCGAGTACTCCTCTGCCCGGGTCCCCGCCGTGGGCAGATTGATGTTGGCGAACTGGATCACCGTGAGGGCGTCATCCAGGCGGAGTCGAGTCGCCCCGGCGCCGAAGCACATCCTCGCCATAGGCATCCGCGAGGTGGCCCGCAGAGCCTCTGCCGCGTCCCTGGCGATGTCACTGGTCGAGTGCTCCAGCCGGGCCAGCATCCCGCGCAGGCTCGGGCGCGGGCCTGTGTCCTGCGCCTCCGCAACGGCAGCCGTGACCAGGTGCCCTTCCACCTCCCGCGCCAGCCGTGTTGGCAGGAAGACGCGGCACAGCTCTGCGGCCAGCAGGCTTGCATTCTCCGGGTCGGCCTCGATCCGGAACGGGTCAAGTAGTCCCTCGTATGTGTAGTCGAGGCGGACGACCTGAACCCCGCCAAGGCCCTTCAACTCGCTGAGTCCGGTGGCCTCGCCCTTCGGGTCGATGACCACTACCCACGCCCCGCGCAGGCGCGCCTGGTAGGCAAGCAGCAGGCCGGCTGTGGTCTTGCCGCTGCCCGGCGCTCCCGTCAGGGAGATCCCGGTGGGGCGGTTGCGAAGCGCGGCCAGCAGGGGGTCGAGGGTGACCGCTCCCCGGCTGACGCCGGTGGTCTGCCCGAAGTAGGGACCCTCGCGATCCCCCAGCTCGGAGCTTGCTCCATACATGGCGCCGGCCAGAGTGGCGGGCGCCATTCGCTGTTCGTAAGCTCGAATGCGGACCTTGTCGCCCGGCATCGCTTCGAGGAAGAGCGCCAGCTGGTCGCCCGAGGGCCGCACCAACTCCACACCAAGGTCCCGGTATCGCTCGATGAGGTCGGTGACGCGGGCGAGGAGTTGATCCTCGGTCTCGCCGGCTACCAGCAGGCGTGGCCAGGCGTAGACGAGAGGCTGCTGGCCTTTCAGCAGGGCGCGCTCCAGCTGGCGCGCCCCGGCGTAAGCCTCCTGGACGTCCAGTGGTAGGTCAGCCGACGTCTGGGCCGTGTGTTCGGCCTGATCTAGAGCCGCCGCCACCTGCCGGTTCACGTCCTTGGCCGCCTTCCGCGGCGGAACGATCAGGAACCGGATGCTGGCCTCTACGGGCGCGTCCACGAGCTCGTAGTGATGCAGCCACTCGGCCCCGCCGGGAAATTCCAGGTTGTCCGGCATGTAAGCAACGGCAAGCGTTGCCATGTGGCTGTTGCGCGAGCCGTCGCCGAGTCGGAGTGAGCGGAAGCCGTTGTGCACCATCCCCTCGACTAGAGCCAGCATCTCGCCGCCCCAGGCAGGCCGGGCTGGCGGTGCCACAACCTCAGCGTCCTCGGCAAGTCCCCGCCACTGGGTACGGCGGATCAGCCATCGCAGGTCCGACGCGGTCGCCAGCTGCGCCCCAGGACGCGCCGCCGCCACTGTTCGGTGCATCAGGTCTAACCCTTTCCGAAGCTCCAGCAGCTCGGAGGCTGCCGGCCGCGGATCCTCGAGGCCGGTCAGCCGCTCCTGCGCAACAAACAGATTCCGTATCCAGCCTCCGCGCGGCGGTCGGTTGAGGCGCAAGCCGAGGTAGACCTCGCGCTGCCGGATGCGCTGCCCGCCCAGGTGATGCGTGACTGCGTTCAGGTAGGAGTTCCAGCCCGGCGCTGGTCGCGTCGTTCGTCGCTCCAGTTCCGCCGCCCATTGCGACGCCGGGTAGCTGCGAGGCACGACGAGCAGGTGGCCCTCGGCGTCACGAAGCCCGGACAGCAGACGCTCCTCCTGCGCCAGCAGAGCCAGACGCTGACCCTCGGAGAGCGCGTCGTAGGAGTGCGTCGGCAGTCGAAACCAGGCCCAGGCGCGGTCCGAGCCGATCAGCAAGCCGTTCTCCAAGTAGTCCAGTCGGCAGTTGCTCATCTCAGGCTCTCTACGTGTTGGCCTCTCCATATCCGCCGCCGGGCGAGCCTGCCGGTCGGCCGCCACACCCAGACCTCCGCACGCAGTCGACGCGGTTCGCTGACGGGTCGCAGCCGGGCCAGCACGCGCGGCTCGGTGAGGAGGTAGCGGAGTTGGGACAGGGCCCACGTATGCAGGCGTTTGCTGTCCGCGAGCGGTTGTGTCGACGCCCAGGACGCCAGCCAGGGCACCACGAGATAAAGCCAGAGCCAGCTCGGGCCGACGGCAATGTGCAGCAGACGGGTCGGCGCCACGAGCAGGCTGAAGGCCAGCACGAACACCGCTGCCTCGGTCAGGGTGACCGGCCGTGGCAGCTCGAGCCGTCCGATGTGGTAGAGGCGGCGCTCCACGCGCAGCAGGCTCGTGTAGACGGGGAGGTCCACAGTGCTTACCCTCCCTCCAGGACCTTGACCACCGCGGCGGCGATCGCCTGGATGGTGCTGGGAAAGTAGACGAACGTGGCGCAAACCACCGCCAGCGCCACCAGCCCGACGAGCTCCAGCATCCGTCGACGCCACAACGCCACGACGCCGAGTACTGCGAGGACCGCCAGGAAGATGTTGGCGATCGCCTGCTTCGCGACGTCTGCCGCATGCGCTCCGGTCGGGTCGATGGTGGCGGCGGCGTTCGGCCCGAGCGCCAGGACGATTCCGCCCGCGGCCAGGAACGCGTGGAACATCTGGGTCACCTCCCCGGTGTGATCTGGCTCACGAGCCATCTGTCTGCGTAAAGCACCAGTTCCAGCCGGTACGGCTGCACGAAGCTGGCGCCGCTCGCCCTGTCCATCCAGCGGACGCTGGCCACCGCGGCCCTCTGCCCGGGCGGCCCCTGAGCGACCGACACGCTGGTCAGCTCGGCAAGGTCCACTGCCCCGCTCAGGCCCGCGAAGTGCACCCCAGGTGCCGAGTAATAGTCGAGATCATTGGTGCTGGAGCGAGCGTATGCGGAGAAGAAGGTGGTCACGGATGAGCGGAGCTGGGTGGACAGTGCACTGTCTTCCTGGAAGTTGAGGTCGAGGGCGGGCTGAGTCGACGACGCCTTTCCGGGGGGCGGGACCAGTGCGGGCGCTGCGGCCACGGCGAATGCTGCCTGGTCGGCGATCACTGGTACCGAGAGGTAAACCCAGCGCCCGTTGTCGATGAGCACGGCCACGGTCACCTGAGCCTGGTGCCCATCCCGCACGTTGATCCCGGCGGGTAGTCCCTGTACGGCCGACTGCTTCCCATTGCCGTCCCAGCCCATGGCCAGGTCGGCGCCTTCGGCCAGGTAGGGCGCCAGCGCCTTCTGCCGGACATTCGGATGCGCGCCGTCAAACGTCTCGTAGACGAGTGCGAAGCGAACGGCGAAAGCCTCGGCGCCCTCTCGCGGATAGGCAGCCGCCGGGTCTGCGGCAGGCGCCTGGCGGCTGGTCAGGAAGGGGACGAACGGCCGCAGCACATCCCGCACACCGAGCAACAACAGAAGGAGCAGGACCCCGACCAAGAGGACCCGCAGGATGCGCTGCATCAGCAGCTCGCCTCCGCCTTTCCCACGAACCGTGGTCCCTCGGATCAATTGGTGTCCTCCTCGTCGCGAAGTTGCCAATTCACAACGTCTGCACGTCCCACCTCTGCAGCAATGGACGGGCGCGACGTTTGCCGGGCTGCCTGTTCACAAGCTGCCGACGGATGGTTAATCTGGGTTCATGGGGGCGTGGGGCAGCCCGGGGTGCCCGTGCGGCATGCGGCGGCGCGAGTGGGTGGCGAGGCGATTGGGCTGGGTCTTTGGGGTCAGTCTCGAAGACCCTGGGTTGGAAGGTGCCTCGGTGAACGACGAGGCGATCCGATGACCTCCTTGACCCCCACGCCATGCCTGTCAGCTTCGCCCACGGTAGCCGACAAGACCAGCGCACATAGCGCTGACTTTCCGCTGAAATGACGACGGGCCCGTCCTATCCGAACCGCCTGCGCCAGCTCCGGGGCCGCCGCTTTACACAGGAGGAGCTTGCCGAGAAGGTCGGCGTTGCCCCGTCGACATACCGCGGGTGGGAAGAGGGCTATCACCGCCCGCGTCCATTTAATGTCCGCGCGCTATGCAAGCAGCTCGGCGTGGAGGAAGGTGAGCTTGCTTACGACCACTTCCCCGGCGCCGAGGTGCTGAAGGTGGCCATCGCGGTGGTCACGAATGGACCTCAGGTACTGCTCGTGTGCCGGCGCGACGCCGTAAATGGCGTCTCGTGGCAGTTTCCCGCCGGGATTGTCAAGCCAGGTGGCGACGCGGCCGCTGTGGCCGTTCGGGAGACGCTTGCCGAGACGGGAGTGCACTGCTCCGTGAGCCGCTTTTTGGGCTCCAGGCTTCACCCGATGACCCGCGTCTTTTGCGACTACTTTCTCTGCCAGTACCTGGGCGGTACTGTCGACAACAAAGATGTAGTGGAGAATGTGACTGCGACCTGGGTGGACCGCGCGAGGCTGACCCATTTCATCCCACTGACCAGCATCTTTCAGGCTTTGCTGACGTTTCCCCCAGGGTAACTGGCGAACTGGACCTGACTTCGCAGTAGTAGGTCGCGGCCACGTCGTGGCCTGACGAGACTTGAGATCCCTGTAACACGCTGGTCGTACCACGGCTTCTGCCGCGCGGCTCTAAGATTCAGCCTGCGGTCTACCCAAACCGTCTCGTAAGCTGGCACCAACACGTCACCTTCCGCCCGACATGACTGACACCGCAGCCGCCGCACCAACCCTCAGGCGGTCTATCGTCGCCGCCGTCATCGTCGCGGATGGGAGGGTGCTTCTGGTGCGGCGTCGCGTGCGGGAGGGGACGCTCTTATGGCAGTTCCCGGCCGGAGAGATTGAATCTGGCGAGACGGTCGAGGCGGCTGCATCTCGTGAGATGCGCGAGGAGGTCGGTCTCAGGGTGGCGCCGACAGAGGTCATCGGCGAGAGAGTTCATCCCAGCACGGGCCGCCACATGGTCTATCTCGCGTGCAGAGTTGTGAGCGGTTCCCCCTACCTGGCGGACCCCGAGGAGCTGGCGGAGCTGGCCTGGTGCCGGCTTGACCAGCTGTCGGACCTCATCCCACACGGTCTCTTCGAGCCAGTCCGCGACTACCTGGATGCTGCGCTTTGTGCATCGCCGGCCGGCGGCGTGGGCCTGGCATAGGCCAGCGAAGTCGACCCGATTCGATCAGGAGATAGATCATGCCTGACTTGAGCGATGTCCGCGCCCTGACTTTCGACATCTTCGGGACCACCGTCGACTGGCGTTCTGGCGTGGCTGCTGAGGGACGGCGACTGGGAAGACTGCACGGCATCGAGGCTGACTGGGAGGGGGTGGCGGAGGCGTGGCGCGCGCTCTATGTCCCTTACATGAATCGGGTGCGCCTGGGTGAGCTGCCGTGGACCAACTTCGATCGTCTTCATCGCCTGTCGCTCGATCAGGTGATCGACGACCTTGGCATCGAAGGCTTTGATGAGGCCACACGCGAAGAGTTCACCCTGGCCTGGGAGCGGCTCCCGGCCTGGCGCGATGCAAAGGCCGGCCTGGCGACGCTTGGCAAGCGCTTTACGGTGGCAACTCTCTCCAACGGCAATCGGTCTCAACAGCAAGCGCTCATGCGATTTACGGGCCTACCGTTTCACCGCCTGCTGTCAGCCGAGGACTTTGCGCACTACAAGCCCGATCCCGAGGTCTATCTCGGTGCGGTCGCTGCGCTTGGTCTCGAGCCGGGCCAGGTGATGATGGTGGCCGCGCACAAATCGGACCTGCGAGGAGCTCAATCCGCCGGCCTGCGAGCCGCCTTCGTCGAGCGGCCACTGGAGAAAGGACCCTCCGGCGGCGCGGATTCCCTGCCCGATCCGCCGGCGGACGTGCAGGCGACGGACTTTGTGGATCTGGCGAACAGGCTCGGTCACCAGCTTCGGAGCGAAGAGCCCGCGTAGCGTGTGCGTTCAGAGGACCGGACGAAACCAGCCTAAGACGACCCCCGAGGCGGCTTGGGGCCGCCTTCTCGCGGTCCCCCTCTGAAATAGAAGGCTACTGCAGACCCCAGGAGGGCCGTCTCCGCGGGGAGCAGCGTGTTCACCAGCACCTTGACGTTCGAGACCGTCTCCACAGGGGCAACGAAAGCAGCGTACATGCCTATGGCGATGGTCGCGAGAAATGCAATTCCCAGAACGACCACCAGGAACATTTGAGCTGTCGCTCTCGTGCTCATGCGGGCGGAAGGGTACTCCATCGGCGCCGAACCCTGTAAAGCCTCCCAGCCTTACTCCTGCTGCGTTCGATAAATCGCGGTCCCTCGCCGGGGACGCCCGCATCAACGGTCATAGTCGGAGCCTGACCGACGCGTCCTCCACCAACAACAGGTGCTGAGCACCTGGTGATTAGCAGGCGCAATAGCGCGGCGCTGCGTTCAGACTAGGACGCCGATCGTCAGGGAAGTTGAAAGCGGTCGCGCGGCCGGTGCGACACCCACTCAAGCGGACACGGAGCCCAAGCGGTAATTGCCTTGACGTCGGCGGCTTTGTACCCATGAAGACAGTCACCAGCCTTCCCGAAACCAGGCCGGCCTCCGGACCCGCGGGTTCGGGCCAGGACGTCGTGATCTTTGGGGCCTCGGGTGATTTGTCGAACCGCAAGATCCTGCCCGCTCTCGGGCGCCTGTCCGCGAACCGAGATCTCCGCGTGATCGGCGTCGGTCGACGCGCTCTGGACCCAGAGCAGTTTCAAGACCTTGTCGCCCGATCGAGCGGCAGCCCGGCGCTCGCCGGCAGCGCGAGATGGCTGCAGCTCGACTACACCGCTAAAGACGGCTACCGGCGCCTCGCGGACGCCGGCGAAGCTGATGGCCGTTCGATGGTCTTCTATCTCGCAACTCCTCCAGCCGTATTCGGCTCGATTCTGAGTGGCCTCAGCGCGTGCGGACTTGTTCGACGAGGCGATAGCAACCGAGTGGTAGTCGAGAAGCCCCTGGGCCACGATGCCGCCTCCGCCGCTGCCCTCAACCAGCAGCTGGCACAGCTGTTCGACGAGTCTCAGGTCTATCGGATCGATCACTACCTGGGCAAGGACACCGTGCAGAACGTGCTGGCCTTCAGGTTCAGCAACCCCCTCTTCGAGTCGGTCTGGAATCGCAACTTCATCGACAGTATTCAGATCACGGCGGCGGAGCAGATCGATATCGTCGAACGCGCAGGCTACTACGACGAGGTCGGAGCGGTCCGAGACATGGTCCAGAACCACATCCTGCAGATCCTTGCCCTCGTCACCATGGAGGCGCCTGGCAGCCTGAACCCGGTTGATACCAGAGCCGCCAAGCTGGCTCTGCTGCGCGCCGTGCATCCACTCGACTCGGGGGCGGCCGTCGCCGGCCAGTACGATGGTTACCGCGAGACGGAGGGGGTCCCGTCTAACTCACGGCGCGAAACCTACGCCGCCGCAAGGCTATCCATAGAAAACTGGCGCTGGCAGGGTGTGCCGATCTTCTTTCGGACTGGCAAGGCGCTGGCGCGGGATGTAACCGAGGTGGTGGTTCGGCTCAAGGACGCTCCCCGCCTCCGCATCGGTGATTCGGCCCTCGACTCGATTCCCACCGTTATCGTGCTTCGCATTCAGCCAGACGAAGGCATTCTCTTGCGCATCGGGGCGAAGCATCCAGGACCCCAGTTCCAGCTCGTGCCGGCCGCCCTGCGCCTCGATTACAGGGCGGTGGCGAGGGAGCGGGTGCCGGATGCCTACGACAACGTCCTGAGTGAGATCCTGGAGGGAGCGCAGGTGGAGTTTCCGGGGCCAAGCGAGATCGTGCGGGCTTGGGAGATCGTCGATCCACTTCTCGGCGAGTGGGAGGGCCGTGGTCGGCCAGATCTCTACGTCCGAGGTTCCTGGGGACCGTCCGCTGCCGACGACCTCATCTCCGTGTACGGCGACGGCCGCTGGCTTGATACGACGGACCTGGCTTAGGAGCCTGTTGATAGGGAGGCACCGAAAGGTGCGGAAGCCGGTGTGTTACGCCGCAGCAGGGGGTCCGAACCAGGTGGTTAGCGCGTCAGCGAGCCCCCGCTGGGTTAGGTCTCCCACCCAGGCCACATATCCGTCGGGCCGAATCAACACGGCGGTGGGGGCGGTGACGGCTCCGAGTGCCGGAAGCTCCCACGTACCAACGTATCTGGCGTCGATCAACTGAACCCGATCTGCCCATGGAGCGATGTCCAAGCCGCCGGGCTCACCGAGGTTGAGCAGCACCGGCCGGGCGTTGTGTAGCAGGGTGAATACCCGCAGCGGGCCGTTGGCGGTGACCAGGTCGAGATCGGGCATGCGGCGCCCGAGCAGTGGGTGTCCCTCACCGAGGTCGTAACGAATGTCGAGACCAGACATCATCGCGGCGAACCGCTTGCGAGGCTCGTCCATGCTCAGCAGCTCGGACATGGTGTCACGCAGGGCGTCCATTCGCGCATCGGAGCGGGTGAGGGCAGTCTGCGCCATGGTGTTTGCCAACACGCGGGCACCGACCGGGTGCCGCTCGGCATGGTAGGTATCCAGCAGGCTTTCCGGCGATGTCCCCTTGACCACCTGGGCCAGCTTCCATCCCAGGTTCACCGCATCCTGTACACCGATGTTGAGGCCCTGCCCTCCGACCGGGTAATGCACGTGTGCGGCGTCGCCGGCAAGCAGCACGCGTCCCTTGCGGTAGGACGCCGCCTGCCGGGTCATATCGGTAAATCGCGAGATCCAGGTTGGGCTGTGCACCCCGTAGTCCGTTCCCCAGGTGGCGACGAGCGCTCGGCTGAGATCAGGCAGGGTAGGCTCACCGGTTTGCCCTGCATACAGCTCACTCACCACCACCCCTACCCGCTTTCCGTCCTCCAGCCTGCCCAGGGCCTGAGTGCCCTTGTCGTCATAGCGAATACCCCACGCCGGCTCCTCGCTCATCTCGACCTCGGCGATCATGGAGCTGACTGACGGATCCCAGCCGGGGAACTCGATGCCGGCCGCTCTACGGATCACACTGCGTCCTCCGTCGCACCCGACGAGGTAGTCCGCTCGTAGCGACTGGCCGTCGGACAGCTCGACGTCGACGCCGGTGTCGTCCTGCGCGAAGCCCGTCACCTCACGTTCGCGAGCGATCGGCACCCCCAGCTCGCTGACCCAGGCGGCCAGTATGCGCTCGAAGTGGCTCTGCCACAGCGCGAGCCCGTAGTTGTGGCGGGTGGGGAAGTCGCCGATGTCCAACCGGATCCCGGCGAACGCCTGGACCTGCATCGCCTGCCCCTCCGCGAGGAACCGATCGGCGATGCCGCGCTGATCGAGCACCTCGATGGTGCGCGAGTGCAGACCCCTGGAGCGCGAGCCGTCGAGCTCCTGGCTGGCCCGCCGCTCGACAATCGCAACCTCGACCCCCGCCAGGGCCAACTCGCCCGCCAACATCAGCCCCGTCGGACCTCCTCCGGCGATCACCACCGCATGCTCGGTCATCGCGACACTCCGGCCGGATACGTCGACAACAACACACGCATTTCGTGCCTCCCATTCCGCAAGTTCTGTGCTTCGGGCGGCGATTATGCGGCACGACCCGGGGCTTGCTACAAGCCCCCCGGTGCCGTATATATTGGAGGTGGAGAGGGGCATGTTCTCTCCTTCTCGGTAGTCCTCCGCCATGGACTGACAACTCCTCGCAAAGCGGCGGAGCGCCGCGTACGGCGGCGGCGTCACCGATAATGCTGGCGTGAGCGAAACCAAACCACGCGACGCGTGGGTCGAGCTGATCTCCGCGGACGAGCTGGCAATCAAGATGGCTGCCAACCCCAGCGCGCGGAGCCTCTACGACTTCGGGTTCGTGGCCAATATGGCCCGGCTTATGCGCACCCACCCGCGTATCGCGGCGACCTGGGGCGCCCACTACCTTTCGGTCATGGACGAGGGGGGCGCCCTGACCCGGCCGGAAAAGGAGATGGTGGCCGCAGTCGCGGCTGCGGCTCAGGACTGCCATTATTGAACGCAGTCGCACACCGAGTTTCTCCGTGCAGAGAAAGGCGACCCGGAACTGGTCCAGGCGATCAAGGAGACGCGGTGGAGTGAGCTGCCAGGGCTGTCGGCCCGTCAGCGTGCCCTTTGCGCTGTGGCCGAGAAGCTCTCGGCCGCTCCGACCAGGATGACGGAGGAAGACTGGCGACCGCTGCGCGAGCTCGACTTCGACGACAGGGCGCTTCTCGAGGTGGGCCACATCGTCGGGGTCTTCAACTACCTGACCCGAATGGCGGACGGCTTCGGCTTGAGGCTTGATTCCCAGACGGAGCGTGCCTCGCAAACTGGTGAGCCGCTTCGGCACAGGTCCTGACGCGGTCCCGACGGCCGAGCGCCTCGCCGCCGTCGCCGGTGTCGCGGTCCCTCCGCTTGCAGCGGTCGCGGTGGCTGTCATCGGCGTGCAGACCCCCGGATACGACCCTGTCCACAGAACGGTCAGCCGGCTGGCCGAGCCCGGCGCACCCTACAGCCTGGCTGTGAAGCTCATACTGGCTGCGCTGGGCCTATCTATCATCGCTGTGGCCTGGACGCTCGACCGCAGGCTCACCGGCAGGGGAGCGGCCGGTGTGCGTTCGCTTGCCATCGCCGGGGCCGCGCTGGTCGGCGTGGCGTTCGTGAGCCGGGACGCTGCCCACCCGGCGGTCCTCGCCACCCACCGCCTCATCGCGATCGTACTGTTTTGCGCACTGGCGATCGCGCCACTGCTTGCTGCGGGCCGGCTGCGCCGAGACCCGGCTTTCAGCGCTTACGCCACCCCATCAGTGGCGACCTCAGGCGTCTCGATCGCCCTCATCGCCATCGCGGTCGCAGGTGTGGTGGTGGGTGGCCTCCCCTCGGGCGCCTGGGAGCGAACCTTCATCGGGCTCAACCTGGTCTGGATGACGCTGCTGTCGGTCCGCCTGATGAGGGCGAGACCCGCAAGCCTTACCTGTAGATGAATCCGACCAGGGGCACCTGGCCGGGCTTGATCGTTCTCCGGTCGACCACGGCCCAGCCCGAGAAGTTCATCTCCGAGACGGTCCAGGACCCGTCACCGTTCACCGCCTCCACGTACGCCACGTGCCCAAACCAGCTCTCACGCGTCACCATGATCGCGCCCACTTGCGCCGCCTGACCTTCTGAGAATCCATATGCGCGGGCGTTGGGCCACCACTCGATCGCATTCCCGAACCACGGCACGAATCGCTTCGTGGCCACATACCAGGTGCAGTAGCCATACGAGAAGTGGTTCGGCCAGGGACCTGTCGGCGCCGTAATCGACACTCTGCTCGCGGCCTGAGTCGCCTGGGCCTGCGCCGCCAGCGCAGCGGCACGCGCTCTGACCACAGCGTCGAGGGCTGCGTTGCGGAGCGCCAGCGTGCGAGCCGCGACCTGGGCGGCCTCGTCGCGAGCGGCCTGCACCAGCCCAAGCTTGACGCTCATCTGGCTGCGTGACTGCTCGTCCAGCCTCCTCAGCTGCCGGGCCTGATCGAGCAGGCTTCCCTGCTTGTGGACCACCAGCCGGGCTTGTGCAAGCTCGCCAAGCAGCTGGTTGAGGCTGCGGGCCTGGATCAAGGTCGTCAGGCGCAATGCCGGCTGCTCGTATTCCAGACGAGCCAGCGACCCCAGGCGCTTGCTCAGCTCCTCCTCACGCTGGCGCTCGGCAGTGATCTGACGGTTTAGCCGGTCGACGTCGGCCTGGGCGCGCTCGACCTGATCGTTGAGGTCGTTCAGCTTGGCCTCGTCCGAGTCGAGCTGCTGGTTCAGCTGCGCCAGCTGTTGCGCCGGGCTTGGGCTCGCCGGGTCCGCGAAGGCCGACCTCGCGTTCGAGGGGATCGCCGAGCTGGCCACGAGGACAGCCGTGAGCAGAATGCAAGTCCGATTCATCGTGGCAACCTCACGAACAAGCTGCAGGCACCGAGGGCAACCACGCTGCTGCCCAGGGTGGCGGCCCTGATGGCCGCGACGGCGCCTGTCGCACTACCCAGCTGAAGGAAGGGCACGTACGTGTTGACTGCGGGCACAACGTGATCGCCGACGAAGGTCAGGGTCAAGGAGGCGACGACGGTCCCCGTGACCGCGAGAGCCACCGCCTCCAGGAGGACCGGGAGCCGGATAACCGGCCGTGGCGTCCCGACCAGCGTCAGAATGCGGAGCTCCGCTCTGCGAGCGCGGATCTCGCTGCGGAGGAGCACAAACGCGACCAGGCTCGCCACGGCCAGCGCTGCGAGGGCGATGCCAACCACGACGCCCTGCGCCATCGAGAGAAACGCGCTCAGGTGGCGTCCCTCCGCCGGGGTGTAGGAGGAGGGGACGTCGCGGTCTGTCGCCGGGTCGTGCGTAACGAGAGTGGTCACCTGCTCGGCCGCGGACGGGTCGGAGAGGTCCACGACGAGACTGGCGGGGAACGGGTTTACGTCGCTGTTGTCTGCGATGGTGGCAAGAGTGCTGTTGTGACGCGCCAGCGCCAGTGCCTCTGCCTTGCTCCGGTACGTGACGTGACGCACGCCTGGTAGTGCGGCGATCTCGCCCTTGAGGGCGCTTACCTGGTCCGCTCCGGCGGTGTCAGCGAGGAAGACCTGGAACTCGGAGGCTGCGCGCACCTGTTCGCTGAGGCTCCGCTCCGACAAGACCAGGAACAGCTCGGCCCCGGCCGCCAGTGAGAGCACTCCGCCGATCGCCGCAGCGGTGGCCAACCACGCCCCAAGGCGTCCGCGCCAGCAGCGGACGCAGTAGGCGAAGACGTTGAAGGCGTAGCGCCCAGCCCATACGACGTTGGCTAAGTGGCTCAACTCGCCACCTTGAGCAGCGTGGGCTGAAGGCGGACTTCTCGTGCCGTGTAGCTGGACAGCACGAACTCGTCGTGCGTGGCCATCACCACGGTGCTGCCCATCTCGTTGAGCTGGCCGAACAGCTCCATGATCTCGGCGCTACTCTGACTGTCGACGTTGCCAGTGGGCTCATCCGCAAGCAGCACTCTCGGCTGGTGGGCTATGGCGCGCGCAACCGCCACCCGCTGCTGCTGTCCACCCGAAAGCGTTCCGGGAAACTCGTGCAGCTTGTCCTTGAGCCCAACCAGCTCGAGCGCCTCGATGGCGCACGCTCTGGCGTTGCGGGTGCGAGCATGGGCAAGCTGAAGGGGAAGGAGAACGTTCTCGAGCGAGGTCAGGTGGGGCAGCAGCTCGTACGTCTGAAAAACACAGCCGACCCGGCGCCGGATCGTGTCCGTCTGCCAGCCCTGCAACCTGTGCACCGCGATGCCGTCGACCAGCACCCAGCCCGTATCGGGCCGCACCACGCCGAAGAGGACCCTGAGCAGTGTCGTCTTGCCGGCACCCGATGGGCCGACCACGTACACGAATTCGCCGGGGTTGATGTGGAGGTCGAACGAGCTGAGTACGGGCGCGCCTCCGTATCCTGCGGTAACGTTTCGCAGCTGAATCGAACCGGGAGCGCCGACGACGTCGGTGGTGGTCGGTCCTCCAAGCCTCATCTGCAGCGTGTCGCGCACGCGACGCATAAGGTCTGGCATGGTGGTGGGTGCCCTAGTCCTTTCCCCCCTCGGGCACAGGTGCCCAGATTAGCGCATCCGGGAAGGGGTTTCATCCCCCAGATGTCCCAGATGTCCTGAATGTTGCGAACGGATGTGCGGCCTCGCACGTCGAGTGCTGGTTCGAATACGCGGTCCTGCTTCATGACGCAGCAGCGCGAGAAAGCCTGATTGCGATGATCCCCAAAGACCCGTTAGCGGAGGCGGAAGCGCCCCCTTTACGGAAAGGGAGCCTTTGTCAGCAGGTTGAAGCGCACCATTTCCGGAAGGTGGGCCTTTCGACTTCTACCTCGGACTCTGATGCAGGCGTCATGGCCGGGGGAGCCTTGCATCCAGCACTGTGCACCTCCCTTGATCGACCTCCCCGAGGGCCCAGCTGAGCGCGTCGCGGAGGTCTCCGGCCGCCTCGACCGCGCGGCCATCGCCGCCGCACGCACGCGCGAGCAGTGTGTAATCGATCGCGGGTGAGAGCTCAGTCTCGGGGAAGTCGCCCGCCGCGTCTGCCGCACCCCCTGGATAAAGGCTGAGCACCGGACGCTTTGAGGCGTAGTACGAGCGATTGTTCAGGATCACTGTCACGAAGGGTGCGCCGGCTCGCTGGGCAGTCCAGAGGGCAGCGTTCGGCACCCCGAAGTTGAACGAGCCGTCACCGCAGACGACTACCACCGGCAGGGCTGGCTTCGCCAGCTTGATGCCGACCGCCGCGCCGATCGCCCAGCCCAGCGCAGGTGCGCCGGTCTGAAAGTAGCGTGCTGGGCCGCGGTGCACCTGCCGTGCAGCGGCAGGCCGATTGGTCACCGCTTCCTCCACCAGGAGCGCATCCTCGGGGAGCGCTCGGTCGAGCGCGGCCAGCATCGCGTCAGGGGCGTCGGTGGGTTCAGGCGAGGCAGACCGCCGCAGCCACCCCGCGTGGACCTCCGCAAGCTCCGCCTCGACCTGGCGGCGGCGTGCCGCCCAGACCTGTGCCCGCTCGGGGGTTGCCAACCGGCAGAGGGCCTCTTCAAGCTGGGGCAGGGCGAGCTGGGTGTCTGCGGTCATGCCCAGCTCGACGGGGAAGGACCAGAGGGGCATGGCCGGCTTGGCGCAGTCCATGTCGATCTGCAAGACCCGGGCCTCGGGCGGTGGCGCCGCCAGCGCGGGGACCCACGGCACTTCAACGTCCAGGAGGAGCACGGCGTCGGCACGCGGCAGGAAGCGCGCGTCCTCGGGCCCGGCGTAGAGCGGGTGGTGAGCGGGCAGATTGGCCCGGTCGCGCTGGTCGAGCACCGGCGCTCCGATGATCTCGGCGATGCGGGCCAGCACCGCAACGTTCTCCGGACGAGCTCCGGTGCGTGCGGTGACGATGACCGGTCGCTGCGCGCCGGCCAGGCTAGCGGCCATCTCGCCCAGCGAGGTGGGGTCCGGAGCGGGTGGGACTGGCGGCCTCAGCCGCCGCGGCAGGCTGCCCGCTCCGAGCTCCATCAGCGCTTCGCGAGGCAGCATCACATACGTTGGGCCGGTCGGCTCGGCCTTGGCCACCTGGAAGGCGCGGCGCACGATCGAGGCCAGCTCGCGGCCGCGCGGGACTTCCATGGCCCACTTGCCGAAAGCTCGCATCACGGCGGGCTGGTCGAGCTGTTCCTGCTGCCAGTGGATGGGCGAGTTCCGATGACCCCGCACTTCACTTGCGACGCTGTATGGCGCGCGGCCCGCGAAGACGACCACCGGAGTGCGGTTGCGCTGTGCGTTGTGGATCGCACCCCCCAGGTTGAGGGTGCCGGCATCCACGTGAACCATGACTGCCTGCGGCTGGGCGCTGGCCATGTGATGGCCGATGGCCGCGGAGAGCGCAACATGCTCGTGGAGGCAGAGCACCGTTTCGGGGTGAGCCGTTTTCGCGGAGCGGGCAGCCGCGAGCGCCTCCTGCACCGGAGCCGTGTCGGTCCCGGGGTTGATGAAAAGGTGTGAGACCCCCTCGTCCGAGAGCAAGGCGACGAGATCGGCTGCGGCTTCTGCAGAGGTGCGGCCGGAAAGCCCGTCCGGATCTTTGCCGCTCATGCGGCCCATCTCCGGCGCGTCATTCCCGGCAAGCGGGGACCCCCATGCAAGGTTTTGC
This sequence comes from Candidatus Dormiibacterota bacterium, assembly GCA_035259145.1. GTDB lineage: Bacteria > Chloroflexota > Dormibacteria > Dormibacterales > Dormibacteraceae > CF-161. The sequence goes on from DATFWQ010000039.1 coordinate 16,179, forward strand.
GCTCCTCGCTGCGCGTATGTTGAATACGCTCACCCCGGTGTTCCCCACCCCACGAAACCCACGGGTTTCGCGGGGACCCCGAGTCGGCGGCTCCTTGGATCTGGACCACCTGAACACCAAATCTCTCGCCCGGGTTTCCGGCCGCACCTCTCGGGGGCACGCGCTCAGCGTAAGGCCCGGACGGCCGTGCGGTCAGGGGCGGGAGCGCGTCAACCGAGTGTCCAGCGGGTCGGGGATCCGGTGAAGTCGTCGTGACGCAGGCCGAACGCCCATCGTGGCCGGACGCGGTAGACGGCATTCACGTCCGGGTCCAGCAGGTCGATCGTGTGGTTCGTGTCGTACTTGGCGTTTTCAAGCGCGAGCATCGCCGCCAGCGCCTCGGGCTCGGTGACCAGCTCGGCGGAGCCCTCGATGACCACCGGATCCGCGGCGTCCTCGGTCGTGACGACGCAGCGCGGGTCGGCGGCGAGGTTGCGTGCCTTTCGTGAGCCCTTGCTGCTGCTGAACCAGAACGCCCCCTCGTGCCAGAGCCCCCAGACCGGCATGGCGTGCGGACGCCCATCGGGCCACAGGCTCACGACCCAGTAGTTGCGAGAAGAAGTCAGCTGCTCCTCCGCCCATTGCCAGGACAGCAGTCCCGTGCCTTCATCCGGGCCGAGAAGTCCATATCCCGGCATGTACGGTCGAGTCGCTCGTGGCTCTGTCATGTAGTCGACCTCTCGTGGACGGGTGACGTGGTCATTGCAGCCCAGCGACGGGCTGCTCCGCATCGAAGCGCTGCTGGACGTCCAGCCGCGAGAGCGTCTCCTCCAGGTCCTCCAGGATGCCCTGATCGATGCGTGGCCCGGGGTGGCGGACTGTCGCGTTGTCGATCAGCCCACGGCGGCAAAGGATCTCCTTTCTGATCGCCAGTCCGACGCCGGGCTGGCCTTCGAACACAAGGAGGGGCAGATAGCGGGCGTACACGTCAGCGGCACCCGTCCGGTCATCGACACACCACGCGCGCCAGATCTCGACGAGCACCTCGGGATATGCGAACCCGGTCATCGTGCCGCTGGCGCCACGGCGGAGCTCGTCCAGCAGATACATACCGCCAAGACCCCCCAGCACCGTGGCCCGATCGCCGGTCAGGGCCAGCGTCTGCGCCGTCCGCTGCGGGGTGGGCGTGCCCTCCAGCTTGATCGTCGTAATCGCCGGCACGGCACCGACCAGCTCCGCCATCGCCTGTGGCGACATCGTCACACCGTTTACGGGCGGATAGTCCTGGAGGATGATCGGTATCGAGATCGCCTCAGCGATCCGCGTCAAGTGCTCGGTAAGGCCCGGGCCCGGCGGCAGGAACGTAGGCGGTGCGATCATCACGCCCGCCGCGCCGGCGCGCTCTGCTGCGCGCGACGCGGCGATGGTCGTGCCAGTGCCCTCTTGTGAGGCGCCCACGAAAACCGGCACCCGGCCGCCCGCGACCTCCAGCACGCTGGTGACGACGTGGTCGCGCTCCGCCGCGCTGAGCTTCTGTGCCTCTCCGGCCACGCCCAGCACAGTGATGCCGTCGACCTCGGCCGCGACCACACCCTCGGTCAGCCGCCGCAGACTGTCGCCGTCCACAGCGCCGTCGGGCCGGAAGGGAGTGGTCAGAATGTTGTAGACGCCGGACAGTCGCTGCATGAATCCTCCTTGACAGGGAAGTCGAGATCGGGCAGCTTGCCGAGAGATGGGATCTGACCTGCGAGAAACCCTATCGCGCCTGGAGCTGGACGGTGAACGCCTGCTTGTCGACCTCGACCGCCTTGGGGCGATCGGCGCGGATCCACGTGGCGGCGTCAGCCGGGTCGCTTACTCGGTCGCTGACGTCGAAGGGCGGGCCTGGGTCATCGACAGGATGGCGGAGCTGGGCATGCAGGTCCGCCGCGACGAGGCCCTGAACGTGATGGGGCGCTATCCTGGCCGGGAGCCGGCTTTGAAGCCGATCGCGCTCGGCTCCCACACCGACACCGTGCCCAACGGCGGCCGCTATGACGGTGCTCTCGGGGTCGTGGCAGCGCTCGCGTGCGTGAGAGCACTGCATTCGGCCCGCACTGAGCTGCGACACCCGGTCGAGGTGATCGACTTCGCCGCCGAGGAGGCGACCCTGGGGGCCGGCACCCTGGGCAGCCTGGCCATGACCGGCCGTCTGCAGAGGGGCGGACTCGCAAGCCTGGCCTGGGATGGCCGGCCGGCAGTGGCGCACATCCGCGACGCCGGCCTCGACCCGCTCAGCCTGGGCCGGGCCGTGCGGCCCAGGCGCTGCCTCGCGGCCTATCTGGAGCTGCATATCGAGCAGGGCAGCGTGCTCGAGGCAGAGGGCGTCCCGATCGGCGTGGTGGAGGGAATCGTCGGCATCCGCCGCTATGTGGCGACCTTTGTTGGTCAGGCAAACCACGCGGGCACCACCTCGATGGCCGGCCGCCGCGATGCCCTCGTGATGGCGGCCCATTTCGTGCTCGCTGTGAGGGAAGTCGCGGTGACAGCCGCCATCGTCGGCACCGTCGGCGTGCTGCGCCTGGAACCGGGCGCCTCCAACGTCATACCCGGCAGAGTCGAGCTGGAGGCTGAGATCCGCGGGCTCGACGAAGAGACTCTGGATCACGTCGAGGGGGAGCTGAGCGGCCTGGCTCGCCGTCTGGGCGGCGAGCTGAAGCGCACATCAGCCAAGGCGCCGGCCCGGTCGGATGCCAGGCTCATGGAGGCCGTCGAGGCGGCGTGCAGGGGACTTGATCTGGTGCACCGGCGCACTGCCAGTGGTGCCGGCCACGATGCGATGGTCATCGGCGAGTTCATCCCTTCCGCCATGATCTTCGTCCCAAGTCGTGGCGGCATCAGCCATTCGTCCGATGAGTTCACAGAGCCGGGCCACTGCGTGGATGGCGGGCGGGTGCTGCTGCGAGCGCTGCTCGAGCTTGACGAGCTCCTGGACCCCGCTGCGTCTCTCCCCCGCCTGGTCGGGGGAGTACCCGGCGAAGCCGGGGGAGGGGGGTGAGGCGCCAGGGCTACGCCGACATAGAGGCGCAAATTGGCAATTGACAACCGTCGGGGGCTTCGATAAGGTTCTGGCCGGCCAGTGGGGCGGAAGACGGAATTCCGGGGGGCCGCCCCAAGGCCAATTCAGCGCAGCAGGCCATCGGCGGGCCGGCCGGGGGCTGCTTCGCCCAGCAGCCGCTCCACGATCACAACGTCTTTCCACACTCCGTCCAGCCGGGCGTGGCGCAGATGTGTACCCACCTCCCTGAAACCTATCGAGGCACAGAGAGCGCGGCTGGCGCGGTTGTCACAGAACACCCTCGACGTGAGCTTCCAGAAGCCGAGCCCCTCGCTTTCCGAGATGAGCTCGGTGAGGGCAAGCCGGCCGGCGCCCATGCCGCGGACGCTTCGATCCACGTAGACGGAGAACTCGCCAATCCCCGCATAGCAGGGCCGCGGTGAGTAAGGCGCCGTCCACGCGAAAGCCACCACCCGACCACCCGATTCGACGACCACCGCGGAGTGGGCCGGCAGGCGTTTGGCCAGCAGACGCGCGATGTCGTTCGGGGTCCTGAGCTCTGTTTCAAACGTCGCCAGGCGGTCCTCGATCCCCTGGTTATAGATGGCTGCAATCGCTGCGCCGTCTTCGAGAAGGGCCCTGCGGACAACCATGTCCATCCCGGGGCACCTTACAGCGCAGGCCGCCGTAACATCCCGCCGTGGACCGCCCCACACTGGACCTCCTCGCCATCGCCGAGGACCTGAACCTGGACCGCGTCCTGCAGCGAATTCTGCGCACGGCGCGGTCGGCAGTAGGCGCCCGCTACGGCGCGCTCGGCGTCCCGGATGGGCGCGGCGGCTTTGCCCGCTTCCTGACGGTAGGCATATCTGAGAAGCGGGCCGCCGAGATCGGTGACCTGCCGCGGGTCCACGGCGTCCTGGGCGCCCTGCTGGACGAGGGTCCGATCCGGCTGCCCGACATCCGGCGCCACCCGCGGTTCGGCTACTACCCGGATCACCACCCGGTGCTGAAGGATTTCCTGGGGGTGCCCATCAGGCATCGCGGGGAAGTGCTGGGCAACATCTTCCTGTCGGGCTGCAAGTCCGGTCGCTTCAGCGCCGCGGATCAGCGCACCGTAGATACGCTCGCGGCCTACGCAGGGGTGGCCATCGCGAACGCGCAGCTGTATCGGCGTGCGCAGGACCTGGCGACCCTCGAAGAACGCGCGCGGGTGGCGCGCGAGCTGCATGACTCGGTGTCACAGCGCCTGTTCAGCATGGTCTACGAGGCTCGCGCGGCTGCCATTCGCGCGCCCGACGTTGAGTCTGCAGCCACACTGCAGCGACTCGGGGAGGCGGCGGGCACCGCGTTGAAGGAGATGAAGGCTCTGGTCTACGCGCTGCGTCCCAAGAGCCTCGAGCGGGACGGCCTGGAGACCACGCTGCGGGACCACGTGGAGGCGCTGCGCCGAGCGCATGGGGCTGCAATCGAGGTCAGGGTGCACGGTGAGCTTTGCCTGCCACCCAGCGACGAACTTGCGCTTCTGCGCATCGCCCAGGAGGCGCTTCATAACGCGCTGCGTCACGCCCCTGGGGCGCGGGTACGGGTTGTCCTGGAGCAGGACACCGGCGAGGCTCGGCTCAGCGTACGTGACTGGGGGCCAGGCTTTCTGGTCTCTGCCCTGCCCCGGACCCGGGGCACGATGGGCCTGGTGACGATGAGGGAGCGCGCCGCGTCGATCAAGGCCACACTGGAGGTGGACTCGACGGCCGGAGAGGGCACTGAGGTCCGGGTCCGGGTTGGGGTGCGGCGCAGGGCTGGTGACTGACCCGCTCGAGACGATCCGCGTCATGCTGGTCGACGACCACGCCGTAGTTCGAGAGGGGCTGCGAGCCTTCCTCCAGCTGCAGCCGGACATCGAGGTGGTGGCCGAGGCCGGGGGAGGAGCCGGCGTGCTGCAGCAGGCGCTGACCGCAGGCCCCGACGTGGTCCTGATGGATCTGGTGATGCCCGACGGCGATGGGATCGAGGCGATCAGGGCGCTGGCAACCGCCGCGCCCAAGGCGCGGGTGCTGGTGCTCAGCAGCTTCGCTGACGACGAGCGGGTCTTCGCCGCCATGCAGGCTGGGGCCGCCGGGTACCTGCTCAAAGACGTCGAGCCCGACCAGCTGGCCGCCGCCATCCGAGACGCGCACCGAGGACGCCCGGTTCTGCACCCTGACGTGGCCGCTCGGCTAATGCGCCGCGCGGCCGACCCCGGGGGTGCTGCGACGGCGGTGCTGACGCGGCGGGAGCAGGAGGTGCTTCAGCTCGTGGTCGAAGGCTTCGCCAACAAACAGATTGCGCGCCGGCTGCGCATCACCGAAAAGACCGTGAAGACTCACGTCAGCAGCATCCTCCAGAAGCTCGGCGTAGCCGATCGCACGGCCGCGGCCGTCCTGGCCATCCGGCAGGGGCTGGCTCGTTAAGGTCCTCGGCCAGGCCGAGGATCGGTGTCACCGCACCAGCATGATCGGCCGAAAGACCGAGTCATGAACCGGTCTCAGGCCCGATGCGCTCCGCGCGCTGCAGCCCGAACCATGTGAGAATGAACCAACTGCAAGGCAAAATCGCCCTCATCACCGGCGCTTCGAAGGGGCTGGGGCGGGCGATCGCGCTGGCCTTCGCCCGGGAGGGTGCCGCTCTGGCTCTGTGCGCCCGCGGTGAGCCCGCGCTCCAGGCCGTCGCCTCTGAATGCCGGCTGCTCGGCGTCGAGGTGCTGGCCGTGCCAGCCGACATCGCCAACCCCGCCGACCGCGAGCGCCTCGTATCGCTCACGCTCGCCCGCTTCGGAGCGGTGGACGTGCTGGTCAACAACGCTTCCACCCTGGGCCCGACGCCGCTCCCTCTGCTGGTTGACACCGATCCGCAGGCGTTCGAAGACGTCGTCCGCGTCAACCTCACCGCCCCGTTCCTCATCTCACGCTCATTGGTCGGCGCCATGCTGCTGCGGGGCTCGGGCGTCGTCATCAACGTGAGCTCCGACGCAGCGGTGAACGGCTATCCCGGCTGGGGAGGCTACTCTGCCGCCAAGGCGGGCCTGGATGGCCTGACCCGGGTGTGGGCCGCTGAGCTCGCGGGCTCCGGGGTGACGGTCGTGAGCGTCGACCCGGGCGACATGGACACCGAGATGCACCGGGCGGCGCTGCCCGACGACGACCCGACCGCGTTGGCGCTGCCCGAGTATGTAGCGCCCGCATTCGTACGGCTGGCGGCCGGTGGCGCGCTCCCAGCGCGGCTTGAGGCAAGGGAGCTGCTTGAGCAGGTCGCACGATGATCGCAGTCGAGACCGACTTCCCTCAGCTGCCGCCCGCCTTGCGCGCCTCCCAGCCCGCCGAGCGCCGGGGCATACGCCGCGACCAGGTCAAGCTGCTGGTCATCGACCGCAAAGCTGAGGCGGTGCACCATGCGCGGTTCGACCGGCTGGGTGACATGCTCAGCCCAGGAGACCTGCTGGTCGTCAACACCAGCAGGGTGCTGCCGGCCGGTGTCCGGGCCGTCCGAGCATCGGGCCAGGCAATCCAGCTGCGGCCCTGTGTGCGCAGAGCCGGCTCCTGGGACGCCCTGTGCGTCCAGCCAGGGCCGCCGTTCGAAAACATCGCGCTCGCCGAGGGGGAGACGCTGCGGATCGGAGAGACCATCGTCACCGTGGCCGGCCGCCGCACCGACATTCCGCTGCTCTGGCGCCTGCGCCTCGACACGGCCGACGACCTCGAGCTGATCCTGAGGCACGGTGAGCCGATCCGGTACTCGTACGTGCCTGAGCCGCTGCCACTTGACTCCTACCAGACCGTCTACGCGTCGCACCCGGGTTCGGCTGAGGCCCCCTCAGCCGGCCGTCCCTTCAGCTGGGAGCTGCTCGCGGCGCTGCGGGGACGTGGCGTCGGGCTGGCTGACGTGGTGCTGCACACCGGCCTCAGCTCGTTCCAGGACGACGCCTTCGACGCCGAGCACCACCTCTTCGAGGAGTGGTTCGAGGTCAGCCCCGAGACTGCCAGGGCCGTCAACATGGCCGAGAGGGTGGTCGCGGTCGGCACTACCGTCGTGCGGGCTCTGGAGAGCGCTGCGACGTGGGAAGGCAGGGTCGTGCCTGGCCGAAACTGGACCAGGCTCTCGGTCGGGCCGGAACGGCCCCCGCGAGCGGTCGACGCGCTCATCACCGGCCTCCACGAGCCGCAAGCCAGCCACTTCGACCTCCTGCGGGCCTTCGTTCCGGAAGCTCTACTTCGCCGTGCGTACGCCGAGGCCGTTGAGCGCGGCTACCTGTGGCACGAGTTTGGTGACTCTGCGCTGATCATCTGAGACCGCGGCGGTCGGCATAGAGCTGCCGCGTGAGCCGGACCTGCGCGAGGTGCTCCGTCGCGTGACCCCAGGCGATGAGGAGGACTACAAGGCCGCTTGCCCGAAGGTTCCGCGCGGGCCGGTGGCGCATCGCGAGAAGGTCCGCGATCGAGAGGCGGTCCCGGAACAGCTCGAGGTCACGCTCGGCCGCCGATATCCGCGCCATCAGCTCGGCCGAATCGAGGGGCGGGGCCTCGAACTCGGCGGCCCGGTCGCGTTCCTGCGGCTCGCCGGAGAGCACCGTGAAGCCGACCTTCATGGCCCCGATCACGTGCAGGACCAGGTTCGAGATCGCCGTGGTTTCAGGCGCCGGCCTCCAGCCCAACGCCTCCCGATCGAGCCCTTCGACCTCCGCCGCCAGCTGGCTAAGGAGGCGCCGGAAGGCGTCCACGATGTCGCCACCGACGTCCACGCGGTCGCCGGCGTTGCCGTCTGGCATGGATGGGAGCATGTCATTCACGATGGCCCACGTGCACAGCTACCACATGACACCGGACGAGTTCCGACGCTGGGGGCGGGAGGCGGTCGAATGGGTCGCGCGCTACATGGAGCGGGTCGAGGAGCTTCCGGTCCTCGCCCAGGTGACTCCGGGCCAGGTCCGCGCGGCCCTTCCCCCGCACCCGCCTGAGCGAGGCCAGCCATTCGGCGCTCTCCTCCGGGACCTCGACGAGGTCATCATGCCCGGGATCACCCACTGGCAGTCGCCCAGCTTCTTTGCCTACTTTCCAGCCAACGCCTCCGGCCCTTCCATCCTGGCCGAGCTGCTCTCGGCCGGCCTCGGTGTCCAGGGGATGCTCTGGTCCACGAGCCCGGCCTGCACCGAGCTCGAGACCCACGTCATGGACTGGCTGGTCGACCTCTGCGGACTTCCGGACAGGTTCCGCTCCACCGGCGCAGGGGGCGGCGTGATCGAGGACTCGGCGTCCAGCGCCGGCCTGTGCGCTCTCGTGGCAGCCCGCGAGCGAGCCACACAGGGTGCCGGCAACCAGGCTGGGGTCGGCGGCCGGCTGGCGGTCTATGTCACCTCACAGACGCATTCCTCGATCGAGAAGGCGGTACGCATAGCCGGCCTGGGCAGCGAAGCTGTCCGCCTTGTCGACGTGGACAGCTCCGGTGCGATGATGGCCGAGGATCTCGCTCAGCGAATTGAGCGCGACGTAGCTGGCGGAACGCTGCCGTGCATGGTCACCGCGACCGTGGGCACCACTTCCTCGAACGCGATGGACCCGGTTCGCGCGATCGGCGAAGTATGCCGTCGCCACGATGTCTGGCTGCACGTGGATGGTGCGATGAGCGGGACAGCGGCCGTCTGCTCAGAATTTCGCTTCGTCAACGAGGGCCTGGAGCTCGCAGACAGCTACTGCTTCAACCCACACAAGTGGATGTTCGTGAACTTCGACTGCTCGGCCTTCTTCGTGGCTGATCGCGCGGCCCTGATCGGAGCGCTGACCATCCTGCCCGAGTACCTGCGCAACGTCGCCACTGAATCGGGCGCGGTGATCGACTATCGGGATTGGCAGATCCCGCTTGGCCGGCGCTTCAGGGCGCTCAAGCTATGGGCGACCATCCGCCACTACGGCGCCGAGGGGCTGCGGCACCACGTGCGCCAGCACGTGCAGCTCGCCCAGGAGTTCGCCGGCTGGGTGCGCGCCGACGATCGCTTCGAGCTGGCCGCCGCGGCGCCCCTGAACCTGGTGTGCTTCCGTCATCGCGGAGGGGACGAGGTCAACCAGCGCATCCTGGACAGGATCAACGCCTCGGGCGCTCTGTTCCTGACCCACACCAGGCTCGAAGGCCGGCTGGTGCTGCGGATGTCGATCGGGGCCGCGCGCACCGAGCGGCGGCACGTCGAGCAGGCGTGGGCGGCGATCCGGCAGGCGTCAACCGCCGACGGCGACTGATTGCGGCCGCCGGCTTGCAGCGGCGCGGATGATCGCCACCATCAGCTCGATGTCGGCTGAGGCGTCCGCGGCCGGGGTGTCCGGCGTGCCGCCACCCACGATGCAATCGTGGAAGTGCTCGAGCTCCAGGCGGAACGCCTCTTCATAGGAGGCGACCGAGCTTTCCTGCGCCGTGCGACGTCCATCGGCGTACTCGCGCGTGACGATTGTGGGGGCGTGCCTTAAGAAGGGGGATGGGAACGTGAGCCGGACTGTGTGCGTGTCCGCATAGAGCTCTACGCGCTCTTCGAAGTGTCTGGTGGCGATCGTGCCCATCGTGTACGTAAGCGAGAAGTGTTCGTAGCGCAGGGTTGTGCTCAACCAGCGACCACCATGCCAGACCGACGTGGAACTGACCTCGTGCGGCGGTCCCACGAGCCCCCGAAGCATCGACAGGTCGTGAGACGCCAGGAAAAGAAGGCCGCGATACGCGCCCAGCAGCTCGTCCGGCACCTCGCCGATCGCTTCGAGGAGGCGTGAAGCGGCAGCCTCCCGGCCTGCGCGCTCGACGTCGGGGTCGACCACCTCCGGCGCCGCCAGGCGGAGCAGGTCCCTGAGGAAGAGATCGTTCGGTCCCAGCACGCACCTGACCGTGCCTCCACGCACCTGTCCCATCTCCCGGACGAATCGCTGGGCCAGCCTGTACGCAGGGTCGTACCGCTTCATGAAGCCGACCATCAGAACGCGGCCGGCGGCAGGCGCCGCCGCCGTCAGACGTCGAGCCTGGGCCGGTGTCCAGGCCATCGGCTTCTCCACGAACACGTGGGCGCGCGCCGCAAGGGCGTCGGCCACAATGTCCTCGGGCGGTACGGTCACCGCGACCAGCACGGCGTCCAGCTCTGCTCGCAGAAGGTCGCGGTAGCTGGCGGTCGCCAGCGGAACGTGATATCGACCCGCCATCAGCCGCGTCAGCTCTGGCGAGACGTCGCAGACGCCGGCGATCTCGAAGCGGTCGTCCAGGTCGCGCAGATGGGGCAGGTGCATGAGCTGAGTGACGCGGCCCAGCCCGATGACGCCAACTCGCACCCGTGTCACGGCCCGTTGACCCCCCGCTCGATGCTCTGGAGCCCGACCGAGCTCTACCCGCCGATGGGGCTCTTGCCGGTTCGTGCGCCGCCGTTGCCGGCCTCGGAGTCGCCGATGAACGCGTACGGCCGAGTCCAGAACTGGATGCCCTCGGAAAGCCGTCCGGGCGTCGTTTGACTCTTTATCAGGTAGTCGAGTGCGCCGAGCTGCAGTCCCCGCGAGACCAGCTCACGTTCGCCGTAGTTGCTGACGATCACCACGGGGACGTTCCTGGTCCGTTCGGAGGCGCGAAGCTCCTCGAGGAACGTCAGGCCATCCATCCTGGGCAGCCGGATGTCGAGGAAGATCAAATCGGGCAGGTCGTGGACCAGCGCCGCGAGCGCCTGCTCTCCGTCTCCGGCCACCTGGACCGTGTAGCCGTCTCTCTCCAGCTTGACCCGGTACATCTGCGCCAGCGCTGTGTCGTCCTCGACCAGCAGGACCCGGACTTCGTCGGCTTGCTCCATCTACAGGCCGCATTCTGGCAGGCGGTGAGGGGAGAATGCTTGGTGGGACAGGCGACGAGCGAATGAGAAGAGCTGTTGGCCCACTGACCCGGCTTGCCGACTGGCCACTCCTGCGCCAGGTCCGCGACGGGGACGCACGCGGCCTGGGCCTCAGCGCCCGCTCCATGCGAAGCGCCCAGCTGGTGGCCAGGACGGCAGAGGCCGACCAGGTCGTGCGCTCGATCTGCCCCTACTGCGCCGTCGGCTGCGGTCAGCTTGTCTACGTCAAAGGCGGGCGCGTCGTCCAGATCGAGGGAGATCCCGACAGCCCGATCTCACGGGGCCGTCTTTGCCCCAAGGGCGCCGCAAGCGAACAGCTCGTCAACAATCCGCTCCGCGAGCGGAGGGTCAAGTACCGGCGCAGGTATGGCACCGAGTGGGAAGACCTGACCCTGGACCTCGCCATGGACATGATCGCCGACCGCGTGATCCAGACGCGCCGTGAGACCTGGCAGGACCGGGACGCGGAGGGTCGCTCGCTGAATCGAACCCTCGGGATCGCCAGCCTGGGAGGAGCTACGCTCGACAACGAAGAGAACTACTTGATAAAGAAGCTGTTTACAGCGCTGGGAATCGTCCAGGTCGAGAATCAGGCGCGCATATGACACAGTGCCACCGTCCCCGGTCTGGGGACCAGCCTGGGTAGGGGCGGGAGCACGACCTTCCAGCAGGACCTGCAGCACTCGGACTGCATCCTGATCATGGGCTCGAACATGGCCGAGTGCCATCCGGTCGGATTCCAGTGGGTGCTGGAGGCGAAGCTCAAAGGCGCGACCGTCATTCACGTCGACCCACGCTTTACCCGCACGAGTGCCAACGCGTCGTTCCACGTCCCGATCCGACCAGGCACGGACATCGCGTTCCTGGGCGCCATCGTCAACCACGTCCTGCAGAACGGACTCGACTTTCGGGAATACGTCGTCGCGTACACCAACGCCGCCGCACTCGTGTCGCAGGACTTTCGGGACACCGAGGACCTGGATGGCCTCTTCTCAGGCTGGGATCCCGACCAGCACGCGTATGTCACCAGGTCCTGGCGTCTCAGCGACGAGCGCGACGAGACCCTTCAAGACCCGCGCTGCGTCTATCAGGTCCTGAAGCGCCACTTCAGCCGCTACACGCCGGAGATGGTCGAGCGGGTGTGCGGCGTGCCACCCGACCGGTTCCTGCGCGTGGCTGAAGCGCTGTGCCAGAGCTCAAGCCGGGAGCGGACCTCTGCCATCGTCTATTCAGTGGGCTGGACTCAGCACACGGTAGGCGTCCAGAACGTCAGGACGGCGGCCATCCTGCAGCTCCTGCTTGGCAACGTGGGCCGCCCAGGCGGGGGCATCCTGGCGCTTCGAGGCCACGCCAGCATTCAGGGCTCCACCGACATCCCGACCCTGTACAACCTGCTTCCCGGCTACCTGCCCATGCCGGCCGCGGGCCATCACCTGGATACGGTCGCGGGGGACCGGCCGAGAGGCTACTGGGGGCACAGGAAGGCTTTCACCGTCAGCCTGCTCAGAGCCTGGTTCGGCGAGGCTGCAACCCAGGAGAACGACTTCTGCTACGACCTGCTGCCGCGGATCACGGGCGACCACTCAACCTACCCCACGATCCTCGGCATGCTCGATGGGGAGGTCCGCGGCTTCTTTGTGCTGGGTGAGAATCCCGCGGTGGGCTCCGCCAACTCGAGCCTGCACCGGATGGCGATGGCGAAGCTGGACTGGCTCGTAGTCCGCGACCTCGTGGAGATCGAGACCGCGAGCTTCTGGAAGGACGCGCCGGAGATCGCCCGCGGCGAGCTTCGCACCACCGAGATTCCAACCGAGGTGTTTCTGCTCCCTGCCGCGGCGCACACCGAGAAGGACGGTTCGTTCACCAACACCCAGCGCCTTTTGCAGTGGCACCACGCCGCCGTCGCGCCGGCGGGCGACCGCCGCTCCGAGCTGTGGTTCTTCTACCACCTCGGCCGGCTCATTCGGAGCAAGCTGGCCGCATCGACCGATCCGAGAGACCAGCTGCTTCGTTCACTGACCTGGGACTATCCCACCGACGGCCCGTCGGCCGAGCCGAGCGCCGAGGCCGTGCTCGCGGAGATCAACGGCCGCGACGCCGAGGGCCGGCCGCTGAGCTCTTTCACTCAGCTGAGGGAAGACGGCACCACCGCCTGCGGGTGCTGGATCTACTGCGGCAGTTACGCCGGGGCCATAAACCAGACGGCTCGCCGCCGCCCGGGTGCGGAGCAGACCTGGGTTGCCCCGGAGTGGGGTTGGGCATGGCCCGCAAACCGCCGCCTGCTATACAACCGCGCGTCGGCCGACCCCGCCGGCCAGCCCTGGTCGGAGCGCAAGCGGTACGTCTGGTGGGACGAGTCGGCAGGTCGCTGGGCGGGTGAGGACGTGCCCGACTTCCGCCTCGACATGGCGCCCGGCTACCGGCCGCCGCCTGAGGCCGTCGCCGAGCTGGCGCTGCGCGGAGACGAGCCGTTCGTCATGCAGCCGGACGGCCGTGGCTGGCTGTTCGCGCCCAGCGGGCTGCGCGATGGGCCGCTGCCGGCGCACTACGAGCCGGAGGAGTCGCCCGTCGAGAATCCACTCTACGAAGTGACGGCAAGCCCAACCGCGCAGCGCTACGACCGGCCGGCCAACCGCCGAAATCAGGTCGGGCCTGGATTCCCCTACGTCCTGACGACATACCGGCTGACGGAGCACCACACGGCCGGGGGCATGAGCCGGTTCCTGCCCTTCCTGTCGGAGCTGCAGCCCGAGATGTTCTGCGAGGTCAGCCCTGAGCTGGCGGTGGAGCGAGGCCTTGTCAACGGCGGCTGGGCGGTGATCACCAGCGCGCGATCGACAATCGAGGCGCGCGTGCTCGTGACCGACAGGGTGCGGCCGGTACGCCTTGGCTCTCGCCTCGTCCATCAGGTCGGTCTTCCTTATCACTGGGGCGGCCGCGGCCTCTCACGAGGCGACTCGGCCAATGACCTGCTCTCGATTGTGCTGGACCCCAACGTCCACATCCAGGAGTGCAAGGCGGCGACCTGCGACATCCGGCCCGGCAGGCGGGGCAGATGACCCGCGTCGGCTTCTTCACCGACAGCTCGATCTGCATCGGCTGCAAGGCGTGCGAGGTTGCCTGCAAGGAGTGGAACCTGGTGCCGTACGACGGGCTGAACTTCCTGGCCAACTCTTACGACAACTCGGGAGGCCTGGGCGCCGACACCTGGCGCCACGTCGCGTTCATCGAGCAGAAGCGTAATGGTGATGTCCGCTGGCTGATGAATTCCGACGTCTGCAAGCATTGTGCGGACGCCGCCTGCCTGGAGGTCTGCCCAACGGGCGCCATCTTCCGCACCGAGTTCGGCACCGTCGTCATCCAACCGGACGTGTGCAACGGCTGCGGCTACTGCGTCCCCGCCTGCCCTTTCGGGGTGATCGACCGCCGCGAACGCGACGGGCGTGCCTTCAAGTGCACGCTCTGCTACGACCGTTTGAAGCTCGACCTTATGCCTGCCTGCGCCAAGGCGTGTCCCACGCAGTCGATCACCTTCGGCCCGGTCGAAGAGATGGAGCAAAAGGCCCGCCGCCGGCTGGCTCGACTGCATGCCGAGGGCGTGGGTGAAGCGCGGCTGTACGGCACCGAGGACGCCGGCGGCGAGGGATTGGGGGGTACAGGTTCGATCTTCCTTCTCCTGGACCGCCCGGAGGTCTACGGGCTGCCCTCGGAGCCGGTGACGCCGACGCGGCGGCTGGCCGAGGGTTGGGGTGCGGCGGCCATTGCCGCCGGCGCGCTGGTGTTTGGGGTTGTGGCAGCAGTACTGGGCGGCGGGCCGGCCAGGGCAAAATGAGGGCCAAGCGTCGACACTCGGCCCTCGCACCGGTCTCCCAAAGGTCCGTCTGCGACACTGCGACCATTGAGTGTCAGAACAATGCCTGAGTTCGAGCCCGCATACCTTCGCGACCTGGGCCGGCGCATCTTCGAGGCTGCGGGCGCGCCGACCGACATAGCCGAGCACGTGGCTGACCATCTCGTCGCATCCAATCTGGCCGGCCACGACTCGCACGGTGTGATCCGCATCTCGTGGTACGTGGAGGAGGTGCGCGCTGGCTGGATCCGGCCCGCCGCCCGGCCCCGGATCGTGGACGATCGGCCCGCCGCCGCCCTGATCAGCGGTGAGTGGGGCTTTGGCCATCCAGCCGCAACCGTCGCGGTGGACGCCGCCTGTGAGCGGGCGCGGCGCAATGGGCTGGGTGCGGCCGGGCTTGTCCGGGCCAACCACATCGGGCGGCTCGGCACCTACATGGAGCGAGCGGCCGAACGAGGGCTGGTGGGCATGATGTGGCTGGGCGGCCTCAGCACAGGCAGGTCGGTGGTTCCATACGGGGCGAGTCGCGGCCTCTACGGCACGAATCCAATGTCGTTCGCCTTCCCGGCAGGCGCGGCTGGAACCCTGCTGCTTGACTTTGCCACGACCGCGATCGCCGCGGGCAAGGTGAGTGTGGCCAGGGACAAGGGGGTGCCGCTCCCTGCAGGCGCGATCATTGATCGCGAAGGCCGGCCCAGCACCGACCCCGACGCCTTCCTGAATGGCGGCGCGCTGCTCCCGTTCGGCGGGCACAAGGGCTACGCGCTAGCATTTTTCGCGGAGGTCCTGGGCCAGGCTCTCACGGGTGGGGAGGTGGCCGGCGGCGAGGGTCGCGACGAAGGCACGTTCGGCCGGTCCGGCGCGCTTTTCCTGGCGCTCGATCCTGGGCTGTTTCGGCCGGCCGCCGAAGCCATGGCAACCGCGGCGGCCTTTGCCGAAGAGATCCGCGGGCTGCCCCCTGCCCCTGGGTTCGAGCGGGTCATGGCGCCAGGCGATCCCGAGGCCCGGTCCCGGGTGGTTCGTGAAGCCACAATCCCTCTGCCGGAAATGACGTGGCGTCACATCGTCGCGGCTGCGGAGTCGCTCCAGGTGCCGGTGCAGTCTTGAGCGCGCAGGTGGGCACAGGGCCGGCGCCGAGGACCAACGTCTCGGAGTATCCCGGCCGGCCTGTGCTCAAGCGCCCCGTCTGGACATGGGAGGTGCCGGCGTACTTCTTCGTCGGCGGCCTTGCGGGCGCGTCCGCGCTCCTGGGCCTTGTGGCCGACCTGGCCGGTCAGCGCAGTCT
>DATFWQ010000040.1:0-11398 GCA_035259145.1 Candidatus Dormiibacterota bacterium
CAAGCTGGTGGCCGGCGGCAAACTCGACCCGACGGTGTTCGTCACGCATCGTTTCCCGATGGAGGAGACGATGAATGCGTACGAGGTGTTCGCCGACCCGGCCACGACGAACGCGCTGAAGTTGGTGCTCACCTCGGGTGCGCAGAGACCCGACGCCGCTGCGATTGGAAGACCGGGCGACGTGCCAGCAGAACGACCTCTCGCGGGTTGCTGATAGGTAGAACCGCGTGCGGCCTCGGGGGTTGATTGTTGCCGTATCCGCCTCAGCCGTGGTGGCGGAAGCGCCGGCCGGTTATCTCGTCCGGCCGGATGGCGACCCAGCGGTCACGCTGGCCCGGCGCCATCGGTCGAACGAGCCGGCGGCGAACCTCGAGCGAGTCCTGGTCGATTGCATCGGTGATCTCGTAGGCGATGCCCTTCACCATGACGCTCCACCCCACTCCGGTCGCCGAGTCGTAGTCGTCGATCTCGAAGGCCACGTGCGACATCGGCGCGTTGGCCAGCTTGGTCCCTGGAGCCGTCCGGAAGGCGACTACGCGGCCGCTGACCGCATAATTCACCGGGAAGACCTGGGGCCGCCCGTCAACGTCGATGGCGACGCGGCCAAGGCGATGTAATCCCAGAAGGTACAGGCACTCCTCTTCTGCAATCGGCTCCAGGCCACCAGGCTCGGCATCTGCGTTCATGATCGATCCTCCAGCCATGTGTGTCCTTCAATCATGTGTTCTCGGCCAGGTCAAAGCGCTCCGGCGGGTTCACCGGAGCGCTTTCATCGCCGAGCTTTGAGCTCCTGGGGTTGCTTTCGGCGCGAAGCTGTTCAGCCGAGTTCGGCCAGCCAGCGCGTGACCACCTGCCTGAACTCTCGGGGCTGCTCGACCCACGGGAAGTGGCCCGCGCCTTCGATTATTGCCCGCGCCACGCTTGGCAGCCGCTCGGCGAGCTCGTCGCAGGCGGCGACGGGCCTGGGATCGGCGGCGCCCTGGACGATCAGGACCGGCGCGGCGATGTCGTCGATCCCGGCGAAGAGCTCCGCCGCGTGCGCATCAAGTTCAGCGTTGAGAGCGCGGTTGCACTCCCGATTGACTGAGAAGCCCTGGTCGAGCATCCGCTCCACCTGAGGAGCCCCGATCTGCTCCGTCACGTAGTCGATCGACCAGCGCAGCCGATTTGCCTCCCGCTCATCGCCTGCGCTGTTGACCCGGGCCCATCGTGCCGGCCCGAGCCGCCGCTCCATCTCGGCGCGGTGGAGCGACCTCCAGCGTGACCACTCCAGCCCGTTGCCGGCGATGTAGAGGACTCCAAGCGTCCGATCGGCGTGGCGCAGCGCGTAGAGCAACGCCAGGACGGCGCCCCAGGAGTGACCGCCCGCGATCCAGCGGCTCGCCCCGGCGGCAGCGCGGACTGCATCCATGTCGCGGACGAACGTGTCCACCGTGAAGGGGCCGCTCGGGTCAGACCGCCCACCGCCACGCTGATCCCAGCGGTGGACCGTGGCGTATGGCTCGAGTTCGGTCGCGAGGGGCTCGAGGTAGTCCCAGAGCCCTGGGCCGCCATGGGCCAGCGCGAGATCAGGACCGGCGCCGCTCGACGCGGCCCACAGGCGCGTGCCATCGGCGCCCTCGATCACGCGGACCGGCCTGGGAGCGGCGCGGGCGGCACGCCTGGCCGCAGCTGGACGGACGGCTCGATCATCGGTGGAACGAGGAAGGGGTGGAGCAACTCAAACATGATGCAGTTCGAAAGGCGCCTCAGGCATCGCAAAGGTGCGCGTTCGCGCTGATTAGACTGATGTCATCCAGTGATCCCGATCGGCGACGACAACACGTACCGGCGCACCGTCCCGGTGGTCACCTACGGGTTGATCGCACTGAACGTGCTCGTGTTCCTGGCCGAGCTCAATCAGCTCGACACCGGCAATTTCCTCGTCCAGTGGGGCGCTGTGCCGGTCCGCATCAGCCACGGCCAGGGCCTCGAGACGCTGGTCACCTCCATGTTCCTGCACGCGGGCTGGTGGCACCTGCTCGGCAACATGCTGTTCCTGTTCGTGTTCGGCGACAACGTCGAGGACGCGTTCGGCCACGTGCGCTACCTGCTCTTCTACCTGGTCTGCGGCGTGCTCGCGGGACTGGCTCAGGTGCTCCTGGCACCAGATGCGAGTCTCCCTGGGGTGGGCGCCAGCGGTGCCATCTCGGGTGTGCTCGCCGCGTATCTGATCATGTTCGGCACCAATCCCGTGCGCGTGCTCCTGGGGTTCTTTCCGCTGGTCGTGCCGGCGTACGTGATGATCGGCGTCTGGATCGTGCTCCAGTTCTTCAACGGGCTGGCGGGCGTGGCACAGACGGCTCAGTCGGGCGGCGTCGCGTACGGTGCACACATCGGCGGGTTCGTAGGCGGTATCGTGCTGACCCTTGTCCTCCGTCCCTCGTCGAGCCGGCGGCCCCGCAGCCGCCTCCGCTGAGCCTCAGCAGAGCCACTGGCGCCACGCCCGAGCCTGATGTCCTGTCCTTCAGGCCGAATGGCACGGCAGTGCACCGCCATATGGCGGTTTCATCCCCTCACTGTCCGGCGCAGGCTGTAGCCAGAGGAAACCAACAACACCAGGCTGAGTGCGCCGGCCGCCGGGCAGGCCGGGCGGGAGGTCTGAATAGTGGCAATGCGGACCAGTGAGACAATCGCGGTGGCGGCGCCCCCATCTTCGATGTGGGCCATGGTGCTGACGGGGCCCCGCAGGCGGCTCCAGCGCATCCATGTCCCTGTGCCCCTGATCGGGCCACGCGACGTCCTGCTGCGCGTGTCGGCCTGCGGCGTGTGCCAGCTGGACAGGATCCTTGTCGATGGCCACCTACCTAGAGCGCGCTACCCGGTCATCCCGGGCCACGGGGTGGTGGGCCGGGTGGTAGAGGCCGGCCGCGATGTGCAGGGCTTCGCGGCCGGGGATCGTGTGGGCGTGCCCAGGCTTGGCTGGGCCTGCGGCCGGTGTCAGGTATGCCGGCGCGGGCTGGAGCACCTGTGCCGATCGGCACGCCTTGTCGGCGAGACGGATGACGGTGGGATGGCGGAGTACGTGCGAGCGGATTTCCGCTTCTGCGTGCACCTTCCTTCCGACCTGTCCGACGGCGCCCTGGCGACCATGCTCTGCCAGGGCGCAACCGCGTACCGGGCGCTACGGATGGTGGGCGAGGCACATCGAATCGGCCTCTACGGCTCCGCGACCGCCACACGCCTGGCAGCGGACCTGGTGCGTCTGCGCGGCGGTGCGGCGCAGGTCGCTCATCACGTGTCGGTCACGCCGGCGGTGGATCTCGACGCGGCGGTCGTGTTCTGGCCGGCGATGGACCGCATCCGCGACGCTATCGAGGCTGTCGTGGAAGGCGGCGTGGTCGTCTGGGTCAGCCACGGTCCCGCCGATCGGGCCGGCATTTCCCTCCCCCGCCTCGCGGGGGAGCGGCGCATTCGCTCCGTCACGGGAGCCACGCGGAACGACATTGAGGACCTCCTCGCGCTGGTCACGACCGCACCGGTCGAGCCGGCTGTAGAGAGCCTTCCCATGGCCGTGGCCGAAGAGGCGCTGGCTCGGCTCCGGACGGGCCGTGCGGCCGGAAGCCTGGTGCTGAATTCGCCCTGACCACCCCGCGCTGCCGCCAGCTTCGGTCGATGCGCCGGCGAATAACCCGGTCTGCCGCCCTGCAAAGGCCCGCCCGCCGGCGGATGCACCACTCATCCCTGGAGCTCGTCCACCTCCGCCGGCGCCTGCCAGCCCCCCATCGTCGCCTCCAGGTGGCGGGCCACGGCGAGCGCCACGTCCTCGCGGAACGAGCGAGCCACTATCTGGACGCCGATTGGCATGCCGCCGTGTGAAGTCCCGGTCCTGACGACGACACATGGCCAACCAGAGAGGCTGAAGGGGAGTGTGTAGTTGAAGCGCAGCGGTGCAGGCTCGTCGGGCGGCGTTGCGGCTCGGTAGTCCACCGGGCAGAGGATCGCGTCAAACGGCGCCATGAAGGCAAGCATCGCGCTCCTGAAGGCGTCCCAATCGGCGAGCAGTCGCTCGACGTCCACCTCCTGCCGCCCCGCGAACCGCCAGTACCGCTCGGTGATCGGGCGCGAGTCACCGAGGCAGGCCGGACGGGCATCCTCCTCCACCCCAGCGCCTCCATCCCTGAGCGCGTCCGCAGCCTCGCGCAGGCTGGCTTCGATCTCTGGCGTCGGCCTGGCCAGTCCGTCGTCGGTGTAGGAGGCTATACGCAGCTCCCTCAAAGTCACCGAGGCGGGATCCCGTATGGGCATCGGGATGACGGCGGAGTCGTGGCCGTCCTCTCCGGCCATGATCGCAAAAGCCAGGGCCAGGTCATCCACGTGGCGCGCCATCGGACCGATCTGGGTCCGGTAGTCGCTCAACCCACCCGGGTGGTTCAGCGTGCCGGTCGCCGGGACCCTTCCGCTGGTCGGTTTCAAGGCGGCGATCCCACAGAAGTGGGCCGGGACCCTGACGCTGCCGCCGGAATCGCTGCCGATGCCGATCGGTGACATGCACGCCGCGATCGCAGCGGCCTCCCCGCCGCTGCTGCCGCCGACGGTGCGGGAGAGATCGTACGGATTCCTTGTTCGCCCGTAGACGCGGTTGTCGGTCTCACCTCCGCCCCCGCCGGGAGGGCAGTTCGTCTTGCCGAGCAAGATCGCGCCTGCCGACTTCATGCGAGACACCACCACTGCGTCACGCTCGGGCACGAAAGCGGCTCTGTTCCGGAGGCCGGCCGCGGAGATGACGCCGGCGGCGTCGCAGACGTCCTTGGCGGTGAAAGGAACGCCGTGCAGCGGGCCGGTGACCCGGTCGTGGAACAGCATCTTGTCGGCTGCGCGAGCCTGGGCGCGGGCTGCGTCCCCGGCGAGCTGGACGATGGCGTTGATGCGTGGGTTCACCTCATCGATGCGCCGAAGGTGTGCCTCGACGACCTCGACCGAGGACAGACGCCGGGCCCGGATGGCCGCCGCAAGCTCGCCTGCGGAGGCGGCGACAACGTGGTCGAGAGCGTTCACGGATATCTCCTCAAGAGGGCGCTGACGATTTACGCGACCTTCAAGTGGTTGACGTGGATCGTGAACGCGAGCGGGCTCGGCCCGGCTGAGTTCGGCTAGCGCCCGAGCATGGAGCCCGCCGCGCGTTCGGCTGGGACGCGATGCAGGGCTGCCATAGCCGGGCAATCGTAACATCCTCCCGCCCGGCTGCCGCGCATGAGCGACCAACCCTCGCGTCACCACGTCGGGCTGGGTTCCGAACGCTCACCCTGCAATGGGCCTGCATCCCGGCGCCGGCACACCCCCCACGGCGCGCGGCGGCCCACAATTGACAAGCACGGCCGGCCGGAGGATCATTGGTAGGGCCAATGGGCCACTGCCGACGCTAAGCAGGGCGCTCGCGCGCAAGGAGGGGAGTGCATGAGCGAGCCTCGAAAGCCCAGGGGGCTAAGCACCTGGACAATTGTGCAGGTAGCCGGCATCGCGATCTGGATCGCGGGCTTCGTGCTTGCCTTCTACTTCGTCCAGTCGTACACCAAGCCGTCTCAGAAGACGATCGCCAACTACGGCCAGCTGGCCGGTTTGATACTTACCGGCCTGGCATACCTGCTGATCATCTTCTCAATGGTCAAGCACAGCCCGGACGGGAGAGGGTGAGATGTCGGAGATAGGAACGAGGGAGGCGTATGCCAGGCTGGAACCGTCGTACCTCCAGCGCTACTTCCCGACGGTCTACACCGCCGCCGTCACGGTATTCCTGATCAACTTCGCCCTGGGGGTCCCGACCACAGCGCTCGCCGACCTGCTCAAGTACAAGGTGGCGGCACCAACGGCCCTCTTGTTCTGGGCACAGCTGGCGATCCTCGGAATGGGCAAGGCGATCGCGGACCTGGTCGGCGGATACTTCCTGGACCGCTGGCACAACGGCCGCCGCAAGGTGATGATCGTCGGCACCGTCCTGGTCGTCATCGGCTCGTCGATGATCTGGATCACCTTTCCCGACCTCCACCAGACGGCCGTGGACACCATCCGCAAAGCGGTCACCGGCAAGAAGCACGCACCGCTGCCGGCCTTCGACGTCGCGCCCTTCTTGCTGATCCTGGGGGGCCAGTTCCTGAACGGCTTCGGGATCGGCATGCAGAACGGCGCCGCGATGGTGCTCCTGCAGGACTATGGCGGAGCCACCAAGCGGGGCCTGGGCGCCTCGTTGCAGAAGTTTTCCCTGTACGGCGGCAAGACCACGGCCACGTACCTGGGCGCACTGCTGGGCGCTGTCACCGGCCTTGTCATGTTTCCGTTCCTTTTCGTCGGCGTGCTGGCCGTCCTGGCCATGGTGCTCAACATCGTTCTGATCAAGGACTCGCGGGAGGCGGTGCTCATTCCGGCAGGCGTCGAGCGCAAGCAGCCCACCCTCGCAGACTACAAACCCGCCTTCACGAACCGCAGTCTCTACTCGGTTTACTTCGTCGCCTTCATGGGCAAGTGGTCCGACTCCTGGTTCCAGAGCATCTCGCTGCTTTATCTCCTCTTGCTCTCGTACACCAAGGTCGAGGTTGGCGCCATCGCGGCCGCTTTCGGCGTGCTCTGGTCGGTGCTGAACGCATACTCCGGCTGGTTCAGCGACTTCTTCGGCCGCCGGCGTCTCGCGCTGGCGGGCACGGCGATGGGCGTTGCTACGCCGCTCCTTTTCCTGTGGTTCGCGAACGGCCCGAAGAACGTCATGTTGGGGATCGCGCTGGCCGCACTCTGGGGCTTTGGCACCGGTGTGTATTACGGGATCACCGAGGTCGTGCCTGGCGACGTGGCGCGGCTCGCCAGCCGGGGTGCCATCATCGGTACCTTCCGGTTCTTCCGCGACACGGGCAACGTCATCGTTCCCTTGATTTTCGCGGGCATCCTGCTGCTGCCGAAGCAGCAGTTCGGGAGCGAGGTCAACCTCTACGGCCTGACGCTCTGGGCGACAGCCATCATGATGCTGGTCACATTCGCGCTGGTCCTGTTCGTGATGCGGGAGACGTTCGCCCCGACTCCGCCGGCGGAGGAGGCCGTCGTGGCGGCGCCGAGACCCGCTGCGGCAGGCTAGTGGACAGCTGCGCGGGCTGGCCGCGGCCAGTCCTCGCGCAGCTCAGCGATCACCAGGCCTTGGCCTTCTCCGTGGCGGCTGCGCCGGCCTTGTCGATGCCCCGCCTCACGTAGTAGGCGGGGTCCTCTGCAGCGCGGAAGTCCGCCGGTACGCCCGCGCCGATCATCTCCCATTTCTGGTTGGCCGACGCCTGGATCTTCGCGATGTGCTCTCCCGACAGATGGCCGAACCGGCCCTGCAACTTCAGGTACTCGATCACGAGGTGCTGCTGCTCGGGGATGAAGTAGTCGTAGCTGCGCGTTTCCGGGTCGTACTCCCAGACGGGGAAGAGCCCACACTCGACCACCATCTTGCCGAGCTCGATCGTGAGGGGCGTCTGATAGACGAATCCTTTCTGGCACGGCGCGTAGACCTGCATGAATGCGGCGCCGCGGAAGTTGAGGCCCTTGCGTGTCTTGTTCATGAGGTCTATGGGGTAGCCGACGGTGCTGGTCGCCACGTAGCACCAGGGATGGCCCTCCGCCATCATCTTCGCGACCTCTTTAGGCCACAGCTTCTTGCCCTCGGGGATCTTCGGACCGGGCGGCGTGAACGTCGTCATCGCGCCGTAGGGCGACGTGGGGGACGTCTGGATGCCCGTATTCGCGTACTGCTCGTTGTCGTAGCAGATAAGCAGGGCGTCGTGGTTGCGATACAGCATTCCCGACACGGAGCCCAGTCCGATGTCGGAGGCGCTGCCGTCGCCCGACATGCAGATGATGTTCGGGTACTTGCCCTGGTACTTGCCCTTGCGGATCATCGCCTCGTAACCCGCCGCCACGCCGGACGTGAAAGAACCTCCGCTCGCGATCGGCGTGTGCGCCCAGGGGATGGAGTAAGGCGTGCACATGTAGCTGGAGTTGGCCACGTACATGCACCCTGTCGGCCCGATCGCGATCGAGTGATCCTCAGCGGCTTTCAGGTGCAGTCGGTATTCGATCGCCGGCCCGCATCCCGCACAGGTGCGGTGACCGGGCACGAAGGGGTCGGTCTCCGGCAAGTCGGGGTTGTACCAGCGAGAGCGGTCCTCGATCTCGAACAGCGGCAGGACCTGTCGCTCGACTTCGATCGCCATGTCACCTCTCCTTCCCTGCACTCCGCAGCGCCTTTGTCATTCCTCGAAACCAACCCAGTGCGTCATCTTCTCGATGCGCCCTTCCCTGACGACCTGCTGCAGCTTGCTCGCCATCCAGTGGAACTCGTGGCTTGGTACCGCCTCGCCGCCCATACCGGCCATGAACGAGGTCAGCAGCGGTCGCTCCGCCAGCGGGTAGAGGGCCGCCGCAAGATCCAGTGAGAGCACGCCTCCACTTGTCGCCCCACCCAGTCCGAGATTGGTTTCCACGGTGCCCACCGCTTTCAGGTGACTGAGCGCCTTCTGAGCGTCCTCGGTCGGAAACGGGCGGAACCAGAGCAGGCGGGCCATCCCGATCCTCACGCCCAGGTCCCGCAGGCGATCGACCACTCCTCTCGCTGTCACAGCGTGCGCACCCTGGATGAAGAACGCGATCTCGGCGTCGTCCAGGCGGTACTCCTCGATGAAGTGCGGATAGCGCCGGCCGAAGACCTCGCCGAAGCGGTCTGTCACCTGGCGCATGACGGGCACAGCCTCCTCCATTGCCCTGGCCCGACTGAGCTGGAGCGGTGGTCCCTGCTCGGGCATGATCTGAGCTCCGTGGGACACCGGCAGGTTTGGGTCCAGCGCGTACGGCAGCTTGTAGGGGGGCAGGAACTCCTCCACCTGCGCCGGGTCCGGCAGCTCGACCTCCCCCGAGATGTGGGAGACGAAGTATCCGTCCTGACACACCATCTGCGGCAACAGCACGCGGTGGTCCTCCCCCATCCTGTAGGCCATCAGCGTCTTGTCGAAGACCTCCTGGGGCGTCGATGCCCAACCCATGAGCCAACCCATGTCGCGTGTGCAGAGCGCATCTGTGTGCTCAGAGCCGAAGTCGCCGGGCGGATCCAGGGTGCGGTCCGCGACTGCCATGTGGATCGGGATGCGCGCACCCGAGATGAATGAGTACAGCTCGTATGCGAACGTGATGCCGACGCCGGATGACCCGGTGAAGGCTCTGGCTCCGGCCGAGCCGGCCCCAAGCGCCGCGCTCAGCTGCGCGTGCTCCCCGTCGGCGTGGATGTACTCGGCGTCCAGCTCGCCGTTGGCGATCATCTGGGCCAGCGTCATCATGATCGCGGTGTAAGGCCGAATTGGATATGCCGTCACGACGTCGACGTCGGCGTACTTCGCGGCGAGTGCTGCAGCCGTGCACCCTGAGACGCGGACCGCGTTGCCGCGCGCAGGCCCAGCCTCTGCCCTGACCGCCATCCCTACACCTCCTCGAACAGCCGCTCGATCGCGGCGGCCTGCCGGCCGTGACTGCCGATCTCGACCGCGAACGCGGTCTCCATTCGCGTCACGTCCCCCTCGAAGTCGAGCTCAGGGACAAACTCCAGGCAGCCGGTCGGGCACTCCTGGACGCATACGCCGCAGCCCTTACAGTAATTCAGGTTCACCGAGTAATGACCGTTCTTGCGCTCGTCGCGCAGGATGCTCGTGTCCGGACAGACGACCCAGCAGTTGTCGCAGCCGTTGCAGACGCCGCAGCTGAAGCAGCGGTCTGCCTCGCGTACCGCCATCTCCTCCGTGTAGCCGAGCCGCACCTCCAGCTTCTGAGACCTGACCCGATCCTCGGGCTCCCGCTCCATGTCCCTGGTCCGAGGCGCGTGCTTGAAGTAGCGCAAGTTCAGGCGCCTGAGGTCGTCGATGACGTCCGGCCGCTCGTCGGGGATCTCGATCTCGCCGCGCTGCAGCAGCAGGTCGATCGCGTTTGCAACCCTGCGGCCGGAGCCAACCGCCTGGACGACCATGCCAGGGCCGTCCACGATGTCGCCGGCCGCGAAGAACTTGGTGCGGCCGATCCGGCCGTATCTGCGGTCTGCCTGGATCAATCCGTTGGCGGGAACGCTGCTCGGCAGGAACGCCAGGTCGCTGCGCTGCCCGATGCAGATGATGACCGTGTCGCACTCGATCTCCGCCTCGTGGCCAGGGATGATCTCAGGGCTGATCGTGCCGTCCGGGGCCCTTGTCAAAATCGCGCGGGCCGTGCGGACGCCGCGCACGCGGCCATCGCGCCCCAGGATCTCCGTGACCGCCGTCTCGTGCACCAGTGCGCAGCCTTCCGCGAGGCCGTCCGCCCGCTCCTCGCCGACCACGGGCATCTGCTCGGGTGTCTCCAGGCACAGCATCTGCGCACTCTCGGCACCCAGTCGCAGCGCCGACCGGACGGCGTCCAGCGCGGTGTTGCCACCTCCGACGATGACGGCACGCTTTCCGACGCCAACCGGCCTGCCGAGGCCGATGTCACGTAGGAACTCCAACCCCCCTGAGACTCCCTCCAGGTCCTCCCCCGGGACGCCCAGGGGGCGCCCGAGGGGCAGTCCGACCGCGAGCACAACAGCGTGGAACCGCTCCAGGTCCCCCCAGCCGAGCTCTCGGCCCAGGCCCTGGCCGCACGCGATTGTGACCCCGAGGGCCTCGATGCGATTGATCTCCTTGTCGAGGACGTCATGAGGCAGCATCCACTCAGGGATGCCGCCGCGGAGGAGTCCGCCCGGCTTCGGCAGCGCCTCGAAGATCGTCACGTCGTAGCCCTTCCGAGCCAACTGGTAGGCGGCGCTCAGGCCGGCCGGTCCAGAGCCCACCACGCCGACGTGCTTGCCCTGCTCAGGCCCGCGCTTGACGACGTCGCTTGGCAGGTTGAGACCGAAGTCGCCCAGGAACCGCTCCACGCTCCGGATGCCGATCGGGTCGTCGTACTTGCCCCGGTTGCAGGCCGACTCGCAGGGGTGATAGCAGACCCGACCGGTGATGGACGGGAACGGCATCGCCTCCTTGATCAGCGTGTACCCCTCCAGGTAGCGTCCGTGCTTGACCGCGTCCAGGTACCCCTGGATGGGCTCACCTGCCGGGCACGCGTGGTTGCATGGCGGCTTCTTGTCCCGATAGACGGGGCGCATGTACCGCCAGTTGCCGGTCGGGAACAGCAGCTGGCCCTCCCTCTGGGAGGGTGCCGGAGTCACGCCCGCGAAGGGAACCTCGAGGTGGATCGGGATCCGCGTGCCTTTGGTCGACATGGACTCCCTCCTAGAGATGCGGCCGGAAACCCGGCCGAGGCATCTGGTGTCCAGGTGGTCTGAATGCGCCCGGGCCGCCGACTCGGGGTCCCCGCGAAACCCGTGGGTTTCGTGGGGTGGGGA
>DATFWQ010000041.1:0-10027 GCA_035259145.1 Candidatus Dormiibacterota bacterium
AGCTCGGACGGCCGATCGCGAAGTGACCCTCAGTCACGAGACCGCCTCCAAGGTCTGGACGGTCCCCGACTCAGCGCCAGCCGACCAGTAAGCCGGCGCTCTGGCGCCGGCGGGGCACTGGTGAAGATCCACGTTCACCGGATAGCCTGCGACGCCTCTCTCCCCCGCGAAGTCGGGGGAGTACCCGGCGAAGCCGGGGGAGGGTGTCCCGCGAAGTCGGGGGAGTACCCGGCGAAGCCGGGGGAGGGGGGTCCCGCGTCCAGCTGGGTGCCGGCTCGGAGATTCTGAGCCTGGGCAGGGCGACCAGGGTGTTCCCGGCGGCGCTGCGCAAGGCGCTGATGCAGCGGGACCGCCACTGCCAGTTCCCAGGCTGCGGGCGCCCGGCCCGGTGGGCGGACGCCCATCACCTTGAGCACCCCTGCGGTCCG
This sequence comes from Candidatus Dormiibacterota bacterium, assembly GCA_035259145.1. Lineage (GTDB taxonomy): Bacteria > Chloroflexota > Dormibacteria > Dormibacterales > Dormibacteraceae > CF-161. The sequence continues at coordinate 429 of DATFWQ010000041.1, forward strand.
AGGACCCGAGCCTGGCGACCTCGATGGGCTGACTTGTTCAGGCGACGGGGCGCGGCGCGAGCGAAGGCACGCGGTCCAGCACGACCCCGAAGTAGGTTCGGTAGGCGGCCAGCGCCTGTTCGTCGCTAGCCAGCGCGCTCTCGCGCCGCTCACCTCGGGCCGTGCAGATCAGCGTTCGGTCGCTCAACGTCACTCGCCCGCTCTCGGTGGGGAGCGAGCAGACGAGCGACCGGGTGAAGTGAGACCTGGGCGACGTCTGGTGCCACCAGCACGTCGGTTCGAAGTCGGTCAGCACCCGGGGCCGCGTCTCGAGACGGTACTGGGGCTCCCCGTCCAGGAAAACGTCCAGATCGCCGTGCTCGCTATCGGCGATACAGAAGGTCCCTTCCGGGTCCTGCTGCTCGGCGCGGAACCCCAGCCGCAGCGGGTGTCTGCTGAACCTACCGAAGCCGACGTCGGCAAGCCAGGATTCGGAAATGTCGACGCGCAGCGCGAGGTGGTCGAACGGCGGCCCCCAGCCGGCGCGACCGTAGGCTCGGGCGGCCAGCAGCGTCACGGTGAAGCCGAGCGCGGACAGGAGGCCCGCAAACGCGCCGTTGAGCTCATAGCAGAATCCCCCTCTCCGCCGGTGGACCAGCTTCTCGACCAGCGCCCCTTCGTCGAGCGAGACGGGTTCGCCAAGGTGAATGCCCAGGTTCTCAAAGGGCACCGCGTAGAGATGGTGCACCTGCAGGTCCCGCAGCGCTTCCGCGTCGACCCGCGCCGGCCTGCCCGCGCCGATTCGTGCCAGATAGGCGTCCACCTGGAGGTCGTCCATGTCACTCAATGAACGGCCGCGGCCGGTCTGTGATGATACCCCGCTCTGTCCGTCACCCGGCAGCCCGGGCCGGCAACCTGCGAGGCTTGTCGGCGCCTCCGGATCCGGGCGGTTTCTCACGTCCATGACCGGGCCACCAGCGCTCTCGGCTGCGGACGTCATTGAATCGGGACTCGGCGCCGAACAGCAGCGCCATCGGGCCGATTAGCAGTAGGAAGACGATGATGAAGACTTCCATGCGTCCATCCTGTGCCGGCCCGCTTGTTAAGATCAACGCAGTTTTCTGCTCAAAATGATCACCAAACCTGATTTTTGGCCAGGCCTCGAGCTCCGGCACCTGGCCGCTCTGCAGGCGGTGGCGGAGGAGGGCTCCTTCTGGAATGCCGCCGATCGGCTGGACACCTCCCAGTCGTCGGTGAGCCAGCAGATCGCGACGCTCGAAAGGATCGTCGGCGAGCGCCTGGTCGAGCGCTCTCGGGGGCGGAAGCCTGTGACGCTGACCGAGGCAGGACAGCTCCTCCTTCGCCATGGGGAGGCGATCGTCGCCCGCCTGCGGGCGGCTCATGCTGACTTCTCCGCCTTCGCGGACGGGGCGGCCGGTGTGCTGCGCGTCGGCACCTACCAGAGCGTCGGCTATCGGATCCTGCCGACGGTGGTCCGCGAGTTCGCGGCGGCCTGGCCAGGCATCGAGGTCCGACTCATAGAGGAGCAGACCGACGCCCGGCTCTTATCGATGGTTGAGCGAGGCGAGCTCGACATGACCTTCGCGACCCACCCCCTTTCACGAGGGCCGTTCGAGGCTGTCGAGCTGATGCACGATCCCGTGGTTCTGGTAGTACCGGCCGGCTTCCCGCTCGCGGAGCGGGAACGGGCTCCGACGCTCCGCGACGTCGGCGGTTTGCGGCTGATCGCCTCACGCAGCTGCACCAGCGCGGGACTGGTCGAAGAACATCTGCGCTCTCGGGGGGTCCAACCTCGGGTCGTCTTCCGGTCGGACGACAACGGGACCGTCCAGGCCATGGTTGCCGCCGGGTTCGGTGTCGCGTTGACCTACAGGCTGGCGGTCGACGAGCATGATGCCGCTGTCCGGATCCTGCAGCCCGGGTTCGCGATCCCGCCTCGAATCCTGCTTCTTGCGTGGCACGTCGATCGGTATCGCACCCCTGCCGCCCGTGCGTTCGTCGAGACGGCCCTGCGCGCTGCGACAGCTCTCGACCAGTCTCCGGCTCTGGTCTGACCGACTCGGTAGCATCCGCCTGTGAACGCCCTCGAGGTGATCGGCCGCAAGCGGGACGGCGAGGAGCACACGCCTGAGGAGATCCGGTTCCTCCTGCTCGGGCACCTGGACGGCTCCATCCCCGACTACCAGATGTCGGCGTGGCTGATGGCGGTCTGCACGAGGGGTATGACCCGGGCCGAAACGCTGGAGCTGACCATGGCGATGGTCGAATCGGGCGAGGTGCTCGACCTTGCCTCCATCCCGGGCGTGAAGGTCGATAAGCACTCGACCGGCGGGGTCGGCGACAAAATAACCTTGATCGCGGGCCCCATCGCCGCTGCCTGCGGGGTGAAGGTGCCAAAGCTCAGCGGGCGCGCCCTCGCTCACACCGGCGGCACTCTGGACAAGCTGGAGTCAGTTCCTGGCGTGACCGTCGAGCTCGAACCCGACCGCTTCCTGAACCAGGTTCGCCAGATCGGGATCGCGGTGGCCGCGCAGTCGCCCCGGATGGCGCCGGCGGACAGGGCCCTGTACGCGCTGCGCGACGCCAGCGCGACCGTGCCCTCTGTGCCGCTCATCGCTTCCAGCGTCATGTCCAAGAAGCTCGCGGCAGGCGCCGACGCCATCGTGCTGGACGTCAAATTCGGTCGTGGCGCCTTCATGCCGGATCCCGAGCGCGCCCGCGAGCTGGCGAGCGAGATGGTCGCCATTGGCGAGGGTGCCGGCCGTCGAACTGTTGCGCTTGTGACAGCAATGGACAGCCCACTCGGCTGCCGGGTCGGTAATGCACTCGAGGTACTGGAGGCGATCGATGTGCTCCAGAACGAGGGCGACCCCCACCTGAGGGAGGTGTCGCTGGACGTCGCCCGCGAGATGTGCACCCTGGCGGGCGTCAGCGCAGACCCTGCGGCCGCACTCCGGACCGGGGCTGCCCTGGACTGCCTCTGGGCCATGCTCGAGGCGCAGGGCGGGCGTCGCGACCAACCGCCCCGCGCGCACCCCTCACGGCTGGCCGTCACCGCGACCGCTGACGGTTGGGTCGAGTCTATAGACGCCATGGCCTGCGGGCTGGCGGTCATCGACCTGGGTGGGGGCCGGCTGCGCAAGAACGATGCGATCGACCACGGCGCGGGGCTGGTGATCGCAGCCCAGGTGGGGCAGAAAGTCAAGCGCGGACATCCGCTGGCCCACGTTCACGCCTCATCTGAAGAGGTCGCAAGCCGCGCGCTGCCTCGCCTCGCACCAGCGTGGCGGATCGTACCCGACCCCGTCGCAGTGCGCCCCCACGTGCACTCCCGGATCGACCGGGAGGGCGTTGGGCAGGCTGTCACGTGAGCCCCGCCGGCCTTGCCGGGATGGACCAATCGGCGCCCGCCGCGCGTTTACTGGGGGAGTTGATTGCGAAATACCCTGACATCCCGGTAGCGCCGCCCCTCCAGGAAGTTGGGAGGCCCCTCAAGGGCGATAGGAAGGAGCGAAAACACAGATGACCGACGAGACCCCTACGGTGCCGGCCACGACCACCGATGAGACCGAGGCTGCGCCTGCTGCGCTGGCTCTGACGCCTCCCGCTGCTGTGCCGGCCGTCACGCAGAAGCAGGCGGTGGCCTCCATGCAGGTGGATGATGCAACCGCCAAACAGATCGATCAGGCCGTGAACTCCTTTGTGGAGTCCCTGGTCACACTGGACATCCACTCGCCGGAGTTCCAGCGCAAAGTGGACTCGGTCAGCCAGCTGGGAAACCAGGAGATACGGCGCTCGGCCGAGGTTTCGAACCGCTTCCTCGACAGACCCGCCGCGTCGCTTGACCGCGGTCCGCTGGGCCAGGGCTCCAAGGTATCCACGTCGCTGGTCCAGCTCCGGCGGCAGGTCGAGGAGCTCGACCCGAGCAAGCAGGGCATGCTCGGTCAGCGCGGACTGCTTGGCCACCTTCCCTTCGGCAACCGTGTCCGAGACTACTTCGCCAAGTATCAGTCGGCGCAGCACAACATCGACGCGATCATCAACGCCCTCTACCATGGCCAGGAGGAGCTGCAGCGCGACAACGCCTCCATCGAGCAGGAGAAGGTCAACCTCTGGGCGATGAAGGGCCGGCTCGAGCAGTACGCCTACATGGCCCGCAAGCTGGACGAGGCGCTGGAGGCGCGGATCCGGACACTGGAGATCGGCGACCCGGACAAGGCCAAGACGATGCAGGAGGACGTGCTCTTCTACGTCCGGCAGAAGGTGCAGGACGTCTTCACGCAGCTCGCGGTCAACATGCAGGGCTACCTGGCGCTGGACCTGGTCAGGAAGAACAACCTGGAGCTCATCAAAGGGGTGGACCGAGCCACCACGACCACGGTCTCGGCGCTCCGCACGGCCGTCATCGTGGCTCAGGCGCTGACGAACCAGAAACTGGTGCTGGACCAGATCACCGCGCTCAACACGACCACGAGCAACCTGATCGAATCCACCTCAACCATGCTGCGGCAGCAGACAGGCCAGATCTACAGCCAGGCGGCGAGCGCGACCATCGACGTCCAGAAGCTGCAGACAGCCTTCAACAACATCTACGCGACAATGGACATGATCGACAAATTCAAAGTCCAGGCGCTCGACAACATGCGGACCACAGTGAACACGCTGTCGGGAGAGATCCAGAAGGCGCAGACGTACGTTGAGCGTGCACGCACGGCGGAGGTTGGGCAGGCCCAGGCCGCCTCGCTGACGAGCGGGAGCGAGCTGTCGCTGCCGGGAGGGGACCCAGGCTCGTAATAGATGGGCCGGTTTCTGAGATACCTGGTGAGCGCCAAGAATCTTCTTGGCTGCTTTCTGGCGCTCGTGGGTTTGCTGCTTCATCTGTTCGGGCTCTTTGGCGCATTCTGGCCGCTGGTGGTGGTCGGGCTCTACGCGGCGGGAGTACTGGTCGGGCCCAGGCGGAAGCCCAGGATCGCCAGGGACACCTTTGATGCTGCAGAGGTCAGGCGGGCAGTCGACCGCGCCTACCAGATGACCCACGGCCGTCTGCCGGGTGACGTCCAGTCGCGGGTGGCTCAGATCCGCCAGGAGATCATCGAGCTGCTGCCCCACACTGCAGACTTTCCCGTGGGCTCTCAGGACCTGTACGTTCTGAGACGGATGGCCGTCGACTACCTGCCGACGACCCTGGAGGCGTACCTTTCGCTCCCCGCGAGCTATGCGACGCAGCGAAGGATCCAGGCCGGCAAGACGTCGCTCGACGTGTTGCGGGAGCAGCTCGGCCTGCTCGATGAGAAGATGGGCGAGATCGCCGAGGCGGTCCACCAGCGTGACTCCGACCGGCTGCTCGCAAACGGCATCTTCCTGGAGGAGCGGTTTGGCAAGGGTGCGCCCGAGCTCACCGCACCCAAGGAGTGAGGGCTGACCATCATGGAGCGTTCCAGCGTCGTGTGGACAACGAAAGTTCGAGAACTGGCAAGCTTAATGGCAAGATTTGACGATCGAATGATGCATAATCGAAAGCAGGCAATGGTTGGAGGAGTCTTCCCGGCCGAGGTAGCAGGGCCGTGATCCTGGGACTCGTCCTGGTTGCTGTCGGTGTCATGGCCCTCGTGGGGGGACACCCCGCCTACATCATCATCGCCCTGATGATGTGGGGCGGCATGTACATGATGTTCGGAGGCCGCCGCCGTGCCAGGCGGTTGCGCAGGCGGATGGGCTATGGCTGGTGGGGGGCAGCCGACGAGGTGCCGTCGCCGCCGCCGCCCTATCCGATCATCCCCGCGGCGCCTCCACCACGAGTGCAGACCCCGGCACCGCAGCCCCAGGTGCCGGCAGCCAAACTGCCCCCGGACGTCGAGCAGAAGGTGGACCGGATCCGGCGCAAAGCGGCGGTGCTGGCACAGCACGCCGACCGCTTCCCAATCGGCTCCCACGATCTGTACGTGGTCCAGCACACGGCCACCGACTACCTGCCCGAGACAATCAAGGCGTTCACTGACGTGCCCTCCTGGTCGATCAACGCGTCGGCGGCGGACGGCCGCACGCCGCTGCAGATGGTGCACAGCCAGCTCGACCTGCTGGAGACCAAGCTGGACGAGGTCGCGGAGGTTGTCAAGAACCAGCGCGTTGATCGGCTGCTCATGAACGAGCGGTTCCTTGAGCAGAACTTCGGACGTCGGGAAGAGGAGCTGACGATCCCGCGGCAGCCCTAGCAGAGCACCAGGGGGAGGCACCCGTCTCCTCGCGTCGCCGCAGAGATTGACGGCCGCGCCGGCCCCTACAATTCGGCCGGAGTGCAGGACGTCACGCAGGATCGCAAGTACCACGTCGGCCTGGCTGCCGAGGACGTGGGTCACTACGTCCTGGTCCCCGGTGACCCGTTTCGCACGGCACTGATCGCCAGACACCTCGAAGACGCAGAGGAGAAGGCGTGGTCGCGCGAGTTCCGCACCTTTACGGGTCGGGTTGGCGATACCAGGGTCTCCACCTGCTCCAGCGGCATCGGAGGCCCTTCGATGGCCATCGCGGTGGAGGAGTTGGGCGAGCTCGGGGCGCACACCTTTCTGCGGGTCGGAACCTGTGGGGGTGCCCAGCCCGGCATCCGGGAGGGCGACCTCGTCATCGCGACCGGCGCCGTCCGCAGCGAGGGCACCCCGGACGCCTACGTGCCCAGGGAGTATCCCGCGATCGCTTCTCACGAGGTCGTCGCTGCGTGCGTCGCCGCCGCTGTCGCGGCCGGTGCGCCTCATCACCTGGGGGTGATCAGAAGTGTGGACGCGCTCTACGCCGACCTGGCGCCCGAGCGCCTACCCCGCCCGGACGAGCTGAGGGCCGAGCTGGACATGTGGGCCCGCGCAGGCGTCGTGGCCAACGACATGGAGTCCTCGACGCTGCTCGTCGTGAGCGCCCTGCGTGGGTGGCGAGCCGGCGTGATCCTGCTCTGCGTCGATGAGCTCGGAGCCGGCGAGATCCATCATGTGGACGCGTCGCTGATGGACAGGATGCTGGGGGTGGCGGTGGACGCAATCAGGCTGCTGACCGAGAAGGATCGTGCCGCTGCGCATTAGCACGCATCCGGTCGTGCTGGACTGCCTTGCTGGTCTCCGGGACCAGAACACGCCACATGAAGAATTCCGCTCTCTGGCCCGCAAGATGATCACGTTTCTGCTGTACGAGGCGACGCGGGACCTGCCCAGCCGCCCCGCCACCGTGCGCACACCACTCGCGGAAGCACCTGCGGCGCTGGTCGACTCAGAGGTCGTTGCCATCCCAGTTCTGCGGGCTGGGTTGGGCCTGCTCAGCCCGGTGCTGGAGCTGCTGCCCCGGGTCAGCGTCGGCTACGTCGGGCTGGAGCGAGACGAACAGACCGCCGTCGCTCGAATCTACTACCAGAAGCTGCCGCTTCTTGCCGGCAAGGTTCCCCTGCTGCTGGATCCGATGCTTGCCACCGGCGGATCAGCGGTTCAGGCGGTCGACCTGATTAGGGAAGCGGGCGGCGTGGGGACTCGGATGATCTGCGTGGTGGCAGCCCCCGAGGGCGTTCGGGCGCTCCATGAACGCCATCCTGAAGTGGAGGTGTTCACGGCGGCGCTTGACCGGGGCCTCAACGACAGGGCCTTCATCATGCCCGGGCTCGGCGACTTCGGAGACCGGCTTTTCGGAACAGTCTGAGTGCGAAGCACTGAGGAGGCGTATGGGGGAGATCAAGCGGTACCAGGAGCGGGCTGCAGCGGCAGCGCGGCAGGTTGGGAATCTACCGCGGGTGGGCTGGGGCGAGCCGGGGCCACCGGACGAGCGGACCGGCGAGCGTTGGGACCGGGGCAACGTGTTGGGGCACATGGCCGAGATGCTGCCGTTCTGGACAGCCCAGCTTCGGGAGGCGCTTGGCGGCGCGACGTCTCTGGGCCGGGATGATGCCGGAATCGCTCAGAGACGCCAGGCCATCGCCACCGGTCGCGACCTGGGGGAAGAGGAGCTCATCGCTCGGATCAACGCCGGACTGACCGGCCTGCTCGGGCTGCTGGCGGAGCTTACAGAGGATGACCTTGACGGCAAGCTGACGTACCACAGCGCCAGCGGCGTGCGTGAGGTCGACCTGCGCTACCCGCTGGAGGAGCTGCTCGTCGGCCACGTCGAGGCCCACCTGCGCCAGCTGAGTGAGCTGAGCTAAGGCCCCCCTCCCCCGGCTTCGCCGGGTACTCCCCCGACGCGCGGGGGAGAGTTTGCCCCCTCCCCGGCTTCGCCGGGTACTCCCCCGACAAGCGGGGGAGAGTTACGCGGGTCAGAGCCAGGGGATCTCTTGGGTCAGTGTGGGCTCGGGCATCTGGAGTCCATGAGCCTCGGCGCAGGCCCGCAGCGTCTCCTCCATGACGTGGGCGCTGGCGCCGTACATGGAGCCCACTTCGAAGTCGAAGATTGGCGACCGGCGACCGGCGCCGAGGTCCACCGCGCGGAACGGAACCCGCCCTCCGAAAAAGTCGGCCACGACCATCCGGATCAGGACCGCGACTTCGCCTTCATGGGGCCGGGCGACGGCGCCCTCCGACACCAGCGACACGAACGGGTTCAGCGTGAAGCGGCTGGTCGCCGTCGGGACCGGCGCCAGCGCGCCCAGCACTCGCACCTGGTCGCGTCCTATACCGAGCTCCTCTTGCATCTCGCGCAGCGCGGTGTCGGCCAGGTCGCGGTCACGTGCGTCGGGCTTGCCTCCGGGAAAGGCGATCTCACGCGCGTGATACCGCATGCCGTCGGTGCGCTTTATGGCCCAGATCTCGAGGCCACGAGGTCCGAAGTGGAGCGGTACGCACACGGCCGCCTGGATGCGACCGTCCATCGGCCACGGAGATCTTCGTGGCGGCCGGCTTGCGATGGCGGCGGTCAGGGCGGTTACAGCCTCAATCTGAGAACCGGGCGTCATAAGCGGTCTCCCTTACCAACTGCAGCTCTTCGGCGTTCATGCCCATGACGTCCTGTGCAATCTGGTACTCCTCGCTCAGGGTTGTGCCGGCGACCGTCCGGGAGTCGGTGCTGATGGTGCAGCGAACCCCGCCGCGCACAAGCTGTGGCAGCGGGTGATCCTCGAGGCGCTGGACCGCCTTGCACTTCCAGTTTGCAGTGGGGCAGAGGTCGAGTACGACACCTTCGGCGCGCAGCCGTTTCACGATCCGAGGGTCCCGAGCGCCGATGACGCCGTGGGCTATCCGCTCCACGCCGAAGTCGAGCGCTTCCTCGACGTGATGTGGCCCGCCCGCCTCACCGGCGTGACAGGTCAGCCGTAGCCCGGCGGCCCGCGCGGCCTCGAACGCAGGCCGGTGTGGTGCGGCGGGCCAGCCGGCCTCATCCCCGGCCAGGTCGAACCCGACCACGCCGCGGCCTGCAAAGCGGCCTGCATCTCGCGCCAGCGCCGTGTTCTCCGCGGGAGAGTGGTGGCGCATGGCGCATACGATCGCCACGGCCCGCAGCGGGGCGGCGTCCAGCCCGCGGAGGACGGCCTCGATCACCTGCGAAACGGTGCGGCCCGCGCGCAGGTGCAGCCGCGGCGCCCAGCGGACTTCCAGGTAGTCGATGTTCTCAGCTGCCGAGTCCAGCCCCAGCTCGTA
>DATFWQ010000042.1:0-43472 GCA_035259145.1 Candidatus Dormiibacterota bacterium
GCGGATCGGGCGCCTGGAGGAGACCGACGACCTGTCGGATACGATCGCTTCGCTGGCCAAGCTCAACAACACCGTCAAGGCCCGCGAGGTGCTCGCGGAGGCGCGCAACCTGCTCGGCGGCAACGGCATCCTGCTCGAGAACCACGTGATCCGCCACATGACGGACATGGAGGCCATCTTCACCTTCGAAGGCACGGAGACGATCCAGACGCTCATCGTCGGCCGGCACATCACCGGCGTGAGCGCGTTCGCATGAAAACAAGTCGAGAGGAGTTGGAGCGCATGACCAGCACCATGCAGGATTTCCCGCTGACCATCACGAGCCTGTTCCGGCGGGGTCGCTCATTGTTCGGGGACAGCGAGGTCGTCAGCTTCCAGGGCGAGGGCTCCAGGCGAGCCAGCTTCGCAATGATCGCCGACCGGGCTGAACAACTGGCCGCCGCACTTCGCCGCCTGGGGGTCCAGCAGGGTGATCGGGTCGGCACGCTGGCATGGAACGGCCAGGAGCACCAGGAGGCCTACCTCGCCATCCCGTGCATGGGCGCCGTCCTGCACACGCTCAACCTCCGGCTGGCGCCCGAGCAGCTGGCCTGGGTCGTCAACCACGCAGAGGAGCGGGTCATCATCGTCGACGCCACGCTCCTGCCGCTCCTGGCAAAGATCAAAGACCACCTCAGGACCGTCGAGCACTACGTCGTGATCGGCGAGGGCGATGCCTCAAGCCTTGGCTCGGCCCTCCGGTACGAAGAGTTGATCGCCGCGGAACAGCCAGGCTTCGAGTGGCCGGAGCTGGACGAGCGATCGGCGTCTTCTCTCTGCTACACGACCGGCACCACCGGTGACCCGAAAGGAGTTGCCTACAGCCACCGCTCCGTCTACCTCCACTCGCTGGCGGAGTGGGGCGCGTTCACGCTGACCGAGCGCGATCGCTTGCTCGTGATCGTGCCCATGTTCCACGTCAACGCCTGGGGCTTTCCCTACACGGCCTGGATGCTGGGCGCAGACCTGCTGATGCCCGGCCGCTTCCTGCAGGCGGAGCCCCTCACCAGGTTCATCCAGCAGGAGCGCCCCACGGTCGCGCTGGGCGTGCCGACTGTCTGGAGCGACCTGCTCCGCTACGTAGACGCGAACGCCAGCGACCTCTCCAGCCTGAGGCTCGTGGTCTGCGGCGGCTCGGCTGTCCCGCGAAGCTTGATGGAGGACTTCCAGCTCCGCCACGGGGTGCGGATCATCCAGGCCTGGGGCATGACCGAGACGAGCCCGGTGGCGGCGATCGCCTTTCCGCCCAAGGGTGCGTCGGCAGACGACGAGATGAACTGGCGCGCCAAGACCGGCCGGGTCGCGGCGGGAGTCGAGCTGCGCACCGTCGGCGAGCTCGGGGATGTTCTGCCTGCGGACGGCACGTCTGTCGGCGAGATAGAGGTCCGCGGTCCCTGGATTACCGGTTCCTACTACCGGTCCGAGGCCCCGGATAGGTTCCACGACGGCTGGCTCAAGACCGGCGACGTTGGCCACATCGACGCGAGAGGCTTCGTGGTAATAACCGACCGCTCCAAGGACGTCATCAAATCCGGCGGGGAGTGGATCTCGTCGGTTGAGCTGGAGGTCGCCCTACTGGGTCATCCTGCTGTCCTCGAGGCGACTGTGATCGGCGTGCCCGACGCGCGCTGGCAGGAACGGCCCCTGGCGGTGGTCAGGCTAGGGGAGGGTGCCGACGCCACTCCCGAAGACCTGGGATCCTTCCTGGCCGGCAAGGTCGCCCGTTGGTGGGTTCCCGAGCGCTGGGCGTTCGTGGCCGAGGTTCCCAAGACGAGCGTGGGCAAATACGACAAGAAGGCCATCCGGGCGATGTACGCCGAGGGCCGGCTGTCGGTTGTGGAGGCCGCAGCTGAGCGTCGAGCCTAGTGCGACCGGTTCGCGTGCCGAGCAGGCCGCCGCTGCCATCTCGGGGAGCACTGGGTGCGCTGGCTAAGCGCCCGGTCCGGTGACCGGCGATGGCGGCCGGCCAGGCTCGGCAGCGGGCGGTACCCGATTCTCACCCGCCTCTGGGTCGATAGGTGCCGCAGCGATAAGGGCTTCCGGTTCGTCCATGTCGACGGTTTGCGGCTCCGAGTCAGGATTCGAGGCTCGGGGCGTCCGCTCCTCCTGGTCATGGGCCTCGGCGGCAACATCGAGATGTGGGACCGGCTGGTCGATGAGCTCGACGGCTTCCTGACGATTGCTTTCGACGCTCCCGGAACCGGCGAGTCGGACACCCCGCGCTGGCCGCTCCGGATGAGGGGCCTGGCTCGAGTCACCGCCCATCTCCTGGCTGCGCTCGGCCAGCGCACGGTGGACGTCCTCGGCGTGTCCTACGGCGGGGCGATCGCACAGGAGCTCGCTTACCGGCATCCCGAGCATGTACGGCGGCTCGTGCTCGCGGCGACCATGTGCGGCCTGGGCGGCGTCCCCGGCAAGCCGGCGGCGCTGGCCCTGCTCAGCACCCCCTACCGCTACCACTCGCAGGCCCACTTCAAGGCGCTCGCCGGGCAGCTCTACGGCGGCGAGATCGGTCGCCGGCCGGAGCTGCTGGAACGCCTGGCAGGCTCTCGGCTCGGCCGCGCGCCCAGCCTGCGGGGCTACCTGTGGCAGCTTGCCGCGATTGCGGGCTGGTCCAGCCTCCCGTACCTGCACCGGATCCGGCAGCAGGCGCTGGTGCTGACTGGTGACGAGGATCCGATCATCCGCATCGCCAACGGCCGGATCCTCGCCAGCCGGATACCCGGGGCTCGCCTGCGCGTGATTCGGGGCGGCGGGCACCTCTTCCTGGTCGATCAGGCCCGGGAGTCGGCCGGGCTGATCAGAGAATTTCTGCAGGGATGAACAGGTGGAGAGGTTCGCCCCGGTCAAGGTCGAGGTGCACGATCCTTCCGCGACCCTCCGGCGCCGGGACAAGTACCCGGACTGATGTCGGCAAACCAGCTGCTCTCAAAGGCAAGCACCAGGCCACGCGCAGGTCCTGAGCCCGCCAGCCGACTAGACCTTGGTCGTGCGGTCGGGTGTTTCTCGCCGGCGATCACGAGTCGGGCTGATCGATGAGGCAACGGATGAAGGCAAGGCTCGACTCCGTGTCCCGAATCGGAATGTACTCGAGGCCGAGTGGCCCGGCATATCCAGCCAAGCGCAGGGCGTCCAGCTGGCGGGGCCAGTCGATGCTCCCGCTCCCTGGCTCGTGGCGGCCGGGCACGTCCGCAATGTGCACGTGACCAACGAGATGGCCAGATCCCCTGACCACTTCGGTGGGTTCTTCACCCATGACGATTGAGTGGTACATGTCGTAGAGCAATCTGACCGCGGGATGGTCGATGGCACGAATCACTTCCAGGCCTTCTAGCGTGGAGTCAAGGAAGTAGCCCCGGTGATCAACCCGTGTGTTGAGCGGCTCCAACAGCAACCCCAGCCCGGCTGCCGACGCGATCGGCGCCGCGCGGCGAAGGGCCTCAATGATCGCAGCCCGCTGCTGGCTCCTGTCGATGCCAGGTCGAATATCACCGGAGACCACGATAAGGTTTCGAGCGTTCAGTCGATCCGCCAGCATCAGGGAGCGGTTGATTCCTGCCAGGAATTCCGCGTGGGTTTCAGGGTCGACCAGACGCCCAGGCGGCTCCGAAACGAATGACGTGACCGCGACACCAGTCTCCCGAATCGCAATCTCGAGCTGTTCAATGTCTTTGTCATGGCTCGTCCAGAACTCGAGTTGAGTGAATCCGCCTGAGGCCGCGGCGCGGACTCGCTCGGGGAAAGGTCGGCCGCCATCGGCGAAGAGCCATTCGACGCAGGGCGACAGGCTCCAGCTCAGATCCCGGCCCTCATTGACTCATTCGGAGTAAGTCAACACGCACTGGATCAGACCATCAACGCCCTGGTCCACTGCAGCGTAGGCTTCAGGAGCTCGACCGATCGGAAATTCATGCGTAAACATGGAGGTCAGTTCGACCTGAGTCAGAAGTCGGCTCACAAGCTCCTGACGGCGGGTCGTATCCCACAGCGGACCGAGATCCGGATTAACCGATCCGACCTGCGAGGAGACGATTCGCGGGCGATTGTGATGGAACTCGCCGGCCAGGTTAAGACTCTCAAAGGTGCCGCCGTACCAGCTCAATGCGATCACCCGTCCGCCAAACCCGACCGTCCGAACTGCCTCGTTCAGTGCGGGCGGCGCGCCCGAGACCTCGATCACGATGTCGGCTCCGCGGTTCTGTGTCAGCGAGCGGACCCTCTCAGCGACGCCTTGGCTCGGCTCGATGACGACGTCAGCTCCAAGCCGGCGGGCCCGCTCTCTGCGAAACAGAACACGGTCAACACCGATTACGAGACCGGCGCCCGCCCGGTGTACCAGCTGAGTGACGAGCAAACCAAGCACGCCCAGACCCGACACGACTACAACGTCACCTAGCGAAGGCCGGGCATCAAGGACTCCGTTGAGGGCGGTATTCAAGTTCGCGTTGAGCACGCCGACTTTTGGATCAATTTCCGGAGGAAGCACCACCGTGCTTTCGGCTGGGGTCACTACCACGCTCTGATGCGCCGTGTAGCTGAAAACGACGTCGCCCACAGATGGCGAGGAAACGTCATCGCCTTTCTCGATGACTCGACCGACGTTGGCATAGCCGTAGGTCAGCGGATAGCTCCAATCTGGGGTGCCCGCCCGGGAAAAGAGCTTCGTCGACGGATCTCGCCGCATCTGCCACTGGGGAGCGTTGCCGCGATACACGTTCATTTCTGTGCCCGCGCTGATCCCTGAGAACAATGTGGCGATTTGAACCTCGCTCGCCGCGGGTCCCCTGACCCGCACCTCACGGACCTCAACTTTGCGTGGACCGGCTAGAACCGCAGCCTTCGCGGTCGTCTCGGGCACAGTGGGTTCGTTCCTCCGAGCAGCTGTTGCGTGAGCCTCCCCCCCCCGCCAAGTCGGGGGAGTACCCGGCGAAGCCGGGGGAGGGGGGAGCCCACACCGCAACACCGACGCGGCGTCGACGGGCAAGTCTAGCGGTTTGAGTGTCGCGCCCACAGGGCTGCGCCCGGGCGTTGCTTGGTGGCCGGCCCCCACGCACCTCTAGCCTGCTGCGATCAGCTCGGTGCGCAGGTCGTGCGATCCGTCCGGGAGCGACGCTTCGTAGTAGAGCCGGTACCCGCCGCCGGGCAGGACGACCACGGCGACGTAGCGCAGCGCGCCGTCGCCGTGCGGCGAGGATGCCACCGGCCGGTCGCCGACCGCTGTCAGGACGCCGGCGTCCGGCCCCATTGCGGGGCCCTCCGCCAGACCCGTGCGTTCGAACCAGTTCTCCGCGAAGCTGCTGCGGCCGTCGTAGAGGGCGACCAGACGCGCCCCATCGCGAGCTGCGGGCAGCACGGCGGTGACGCGGGCGCCCCTGGCGTCCCAGCGGCCGGGGCGGCCGGCCAGAGCCACCGGCCCGAGCGTCCAGCATAGGCCGTCGCTGCTTTTGGCCAGGCGAGTCGTCATGCGATCGGTGGCGTCCGGATCGTCGAGCGGATGACAGCAAACCCACATGCGCCAGCCGCCGGCGTCACGGATCACGACGGGGTCCTTGACGCCGGTCTGCTCGTCCCCGGCCAGCACGTCTGTCCGACGGCCACGGGGCAGGTCCACGATGGCACCGGCGTCGAGCGCGCCGACCCACCAGTGGGCAGAGTCTGGCGTTGCGCAGCTCACGTAGAGTCGCCACCCGCCGTCCGGCCGGCGGACCAGAGCCGGCCGCTCCAGCGAGGCGGCGCCGAACGAATCCCGGGAGACCGACGCCACCGGCTCGAAGTCCACTCCGTCGAGCGACCTCGCGAGGACGACCGCGACGCCACGACCTGACGCCAGCGGGCGCCGGACGCGGTAGGCGAGCCAGAAGACGCCGTCGTTGAGGACCGCGCTGGGGGCACCCGCCCAGTGCCCTGCCCCAGCGCCCGGTGCCGGGACCGCGACGACCGAGCGCTCGTAGCTGGGCATCGGGGTGCGCATCGTCGCCCGCTGACCCTACCGTCGCTCCGTTCGGCGGTCAGGCCTGGCTGCCTACCGACCGGAGCGAGACCAGGTAGTCGAGAGCTTGTTCGAGGGAGACGACGTCGGCATACCGGGCATCGATGTCGAAGAGGTTGGCCTCGTGCGCCGAGAGCGAGCGGTCACCTACGGCCTCTCTGACAACGACCGCCCGGAACCCATTGTCGAAGCAGCCCTCCGCGGTTGCACGAATACAGCCGCTGGTGCTACAGCCGGCGATGATCGTCGTGTCCACTCCCCGCGCTACGAGCTGGGAGAGGAGACTGGTGCCGAAGAAGGCGGAAGCGCGCTGCTTCTCGATAAGAGGCTCGTCCGACCGTCTCTCCAGCGCCGGCTCCAGCTGGACCCATTCCGAGCCTCGGACCAGCCACCTCGTGCTCGGCAGCTTCGTGCGCAGCGTGGTCGGAGCCTCGTGGAGGTCCGTGTCATATGCCATGACGGTGAAGAAGATCGGGATACCGGCGTTCCGGGCCTGCGCCAGCAATGCGATGGTGCTCTCGACGACGCCGCTCAGGTCCGAGCCGAGCGGACAGGCCGGATCGGTCCACGCTCTGGCCAGGTCGATGACGAGCAGCGCGGGCCGCTCACCAAAGCCAACTCTGCCCGAGAAGCCCCTCTGTCGATAGAAGTCACCGAGCCGCTCGTTCGTCAGGGCGTGATCCAACAGGTGGAGTCTAATCGTCCGAGAAAACGAGCAGCCGTCGTAGTGCACGCCGGCCAGCACCACGTAGGTCCGGTACAGAAACCGGGTTCTAGGCCCTGATTGAAAGAAAGATGTTTACTAGCATGGCCGCATCTTCTGCTGACGACCGGACCGATCTACGTATCCGGCCGGGTGAGCAGCAAACGGTAAGGATGAGACCATGAGCTTCCACGTCGAGGGCGACTACTTCGAGTCCTGCACCTGCCGGGTCAGCTGCCCGTGTATCTTCCTGGCCCCCGCCACGGAGGACGCGTGCGACGTCTTCTTCGCCTGGCACATTCGGAATGGCCAGCTGGACGGAGTGCCCCTGGACGGCCTGAACGTGGCCATGGCCGTCCATTCGCCCAGGACCATGACTGACGGCGGCTGGAAGGCGGCGCTCTACCTGGACGAGGGCGCCGACCCCGACCAGGCCAGGGCGCTGGGCGCCATCTTCACTGGCCAGGCAGGCGGCCACCTGGCCAACGTGGCCCTACTGATCGGAACGGTAACCGGAGTCCACAGCGCACCGATCCGGTTCCACAGCGAGGGCGGGCGCCGAAGCGTCAACGCCGGGGACGTCCTCGCGATGGACGTGGAGGAGCTGAAAGGAATGGACGGGGTTGGGCCCGCCGTCATCAGCAACCCTCTCCTGGGTGTCGTGACCCAGCCCATCCGGCAGGCGAGGTCGGGCTCACTCAGCTACACCGGCGACTGGAAGGCTGAATCTGCAGGCGCCAACGGCTTCATCACCGAGTTCGAGTACCACTCGTGACCAGCCTCGGCCGACTGAATCTAGGACTCGGCGCCATCCTCCTGGCGCTTGCCGCGACTGCGTGGGGGGTGCTGGCGCTCCAGTCAGCGGGCATGGCCATGGCTATGGACATCTCGGCCGTTGCCTACCTGGCGATCTGGGTCACGATGCTGGTCGCCATGATGCTGCCTGCAACCGCTCCGCTTGCCCTTGCCTACGCCCGGGTGGTCGAATCCCGCGGCGGCGGGCGCCTGGCATCACTGCCCTTCACGGCGGGCCATCTCCTGGTCTGGACGGCGGCCGGCGTGGTGCCCCTGGCAGTGTTCATCGGGTCGCGCGGGGTGGTTGCGGGGATGGCGACCAGCTCGCTGGGCAAGCTCGCGCTGGGTGGCGTTCTTGTAGTGGCCGGGCTTTACCAGCTCAGCCCGTGGAAGGGCGCGTGCCTGCGGGCATGCCGCTCGCCAATCGGCTTCATGATGACCCATGACTTCGCGACCGGTGCCAGGGGAGGGCTGCTCGCGGGCGCAAGCCATGGCGCCTTTTGCCTGGGCTGCTGCTGGGCGCTCATGGCCGTGCTGACGGTGGCCGGCTTGATGAACCTGCCCTGGATGGCAGCGCTCGCGGCGCTGATCCTGGCAGAGAAGAACTGGCGGCACGGACAGGGCCTCGCCAAGGTGGCTGGCCTGGGCATGGTCGTCGGCGGGATCCTGGTGGCGGTGTGATCGTCTGGCGCGTGACCGGACGCTACGTGGAGGCGTGCAACTGCGAGGCGATCTGCCCCTGTCGCAGCATTGGCGGCCGTCGTCGCAGCAGGGCGCAGTACCAGCTTTGCCAGTTTGCCATCGCGTGGACAGTGGACCAGGGCCACTTCGGCGACATCGAGCTGGCCGGCCTGAACGCGGTCATGGCTGGATACTGGGACGAAGATGAGCCTGGCGTCCCCTGGCGCGTCCGCCTCTACGTGGATCAGCGCGCCGATGACGCGGGCCAAACGGCCCTTGCCGAAATCTTCCTGGGCCGTGCCGGAGGCACGCCGAGCCGCAACTACACGCCAGCGATCAAGGACGTGTACGGCGTCCGTCCAGCCGAGATCGCGGTGATGCACGAGCGGGGACGTCAGCAGATACGGGCCGGCGACGCCGTTCTAGTCGAGGCGCGGACGCCCTTTGTCTCGGACGAGATCGTGTCTTGCGGGATCCCTGGCCATGACCGGCCCGGCGAGGAGCTCGTGCATGAGATCCTGAGGGTTGACGACGACCCCCTGACCTTCGAGTTCCACGGCCGCTGCGGTTTCGCCACCACCTTTGACTACCGCTCGGACTAAGGGGCTTCTTCTAAGCAGGAATCAGCAGGCCAAGCCTGTAGAGCCTGTAGCCGACAAACAATATCCAGTGGCCAGGCCCAGATAAGCCGTGGCCCTGTTGAAGACTCCCCTGAGCATGACGAGACTGATCACGAGAATTGCAAACGACAGGACGACTATCGCGTAGACGGCCTCGACGCGCGATGCCAGAACCGCGGATGGATAATTCGCAGCTGCGATAAAGGCCGCTCGCTGGGCGTCATTCGTGGCAGCCGCATAGCTGAGGCCCCTGCTCGCTCAGGCCAAAGACTCAGCGATTGCAGCGCTCGGAGCATCGAAGTTCGAGACCGAGTTCAGCAACGGAAGCCGATTGAGCCGAGAGGCGGCCATCGGGCTGGCGCTTGGCGAGCCGGCGCACGCGGCGGCGGCATCCGCCAGAGATGCGGGCCGTGACGTGCTGGCGAAGCGAGAAGCGGACGTCGCACGGTTGATCGCCGATGGTCTGAGCAACAAGCAGATCGGAGTCCGCCTGTTCATATCGGAGCACACGGTGGAGACCCACGTCCGCAGCGTCTTGAACAAGCTCGGCTTTAACTCGCGTGCCCAGATTGCGGCCTGGATAGCGTCGTCGAGTCGGTAGCGAAACCGCCTCAGCCGGCTGCCTACTTCGTGGTCATCGCCACGTCGAGCCTGTACGCGGGTGTCCCGGCCGGTGGGCTCCGCGGCGGTCCCACCTCGGGCGATGAGTCTCGGCCCCGCCGCCGGTCATTATTCTCATGCTGACTGAGCAGATGCCTCCCGACCTCCTGGACGCGGCTAAGAGGCGCGACCGCGACGCGTTCCAGCAGCTCGCGGAGCCGTACCGGCCGGAGCTCCGACTCCACTGCTACCGCATGCTTGGCTCGCTCGACGACGCCGAGGACCTGGTGCAGGAGACGTTCCTGCGTGCCTGGCGGGCCGTGGATCGCTTCGAGGGCCGCACTTCGGTGCGCGGCTGGCTCTACCGGATCGCGACGAACGCCTGCCTCAACGCGCTCGCCAGCCGGGCCAGTGCCCGGCGCGTCCTGCCCGAGGCGGTGGGCCCACCGGCGGTCGAGATGCCGCGCGGCGAGCCGGCGACCGAGATCCCCTGGCTGGAGCCATACCCGGATGCGGCACTCGAGGGTGTTCCCGATCCGGCGCCAGGGCCGGACGCTAGGTACGAGATGCGGGAGGCGGTCCAGCTGGCTTTCGTGGCGGCCATCCAGAACCTGTCCCCACGCCAGCGGGCGGTGCTGCTGCTGCGAGACGTGATGGGTTGGTCCGCGGCCGAGACGGCGGGGCTGCTGGACAGCTCCGTGCCGTCGGTCAACAGCGCGCTCCTGCGTGCTCGGTCGACGATCGAGAGGCGGTTCCCGGACGGCCGGCCCGGCGCCCTGCCGGCCCAGGACGAGCGCCAGCGCCGGCTGGTGGACCGGTTCCTCCGGGTCTGGGACGCCGCCGACGTCGACGGGCTCGTCGCGCTCCTCAGGGAGGACGCTGTCGTCGCCATGCCGCCATGGCCGCACTGGTACGCGGGACACGCGGCAATTCGGGCCTTCTTCAGCTGGATCTGGCCGCCGGGCGGCCCGCGAGCGGACCACCTCCGGCTCGTGCCTACGGCTGCGAACGCCCAGCCGGCGTTCGCCGTCTACCGCCCAATCCCAGAGCGCGGCTTCCTGGAGGCGCACGCAATCCAGGTTTTGACCGTCCGCCAGGGCGCGATCGCGGCCATCACGCACTTCCGGGACACGCGGGTCTTTGCCCGGTTCGACCTGCCCGTGACCCGGCCTGGGGCGTGAACGGGCCGGCGGCCGCGCTGCTTCGCTGGCAGTTCTTCCAGGCGCACCAGCTCCTCGACGAGGCTGTCGGGCAGTGCCCACCTGATGCCGCAGCGTCCGGGGCCGCCTGCTACGCGCGGGCCATCCTCTGCGAGGACATCGGCGTGAACGGCGTGCTCGCGGCCCGGAGCCCGCTCGCGCTCTCGACGTGGGCGGGCCGCACCGGCCTCGACCCGCTGCCCTGGCTTGGAGCTCCGATCGACTGGCCGGCATGGGGGGGAACCGTTCGACTCAACCTGGCCGGCGTCCGGGCCTACGCCAGCGCGGTCTACGACGCGACGGACGCCTTCCTCACGGGACTGCCCGATGCACCCGACGCCACGACGGTCCGCGTCCTCACCGGACTCCTGCTGATGGTCTCGATGGGGCACGGTGAGATCCTCGGCCTGAGCCGGCGAGTTCCGCCGCCGCCACCGGTCTATATGAGTGGAGCACCTCGTGCTCACTCACCGATTTCGGAGGAGCAAACGATGGAGAACCCGATGGTCGTGACGCGAGAGGAGTGGCTGGTGGCTCGGCGGGCGCTGCTGGCCAGGGAGAAGGCCGCAACCCGGGCCAAGGACGAACTGAGCGCGGAGCGCAGGCGGCTTCCGATGGTGGAGATCGGCAAGGAGTACGTCTTCGAGGGACCGAGGGGCAGGGTCGGCCTGCGCGAACTGTTCGAGGGCCGGCGGCAGCTCATCGTCTACCACTTCATGTTCGACCCCGAGTGGGACGAGGGCTGTAACTCATGCTCGGTCGTGGCCGACAGCGTGGGCCACCTCGCCCACCTGCACGCCCGCGACACGTCGTTCGCGCTGGTGTCGCGCGCGCCCCTGTCCAGGATCGAGCCGTTCAAGGCCCGCATGGGGTGGACCCTGCCCTGGTACTCCTCGTTCGGCAGCGACTTCAACTACGACTTCCAGGCGACGCAGGACGAGGCGATGGCGCCGGTCGAGTACAACTACCGCAGCAAGGCGGAGCTGATCGAGGCCGCGCTGCCCTACCTCACGAGCGGCGAGACCTGGGGCCTGAGCGTCTTTCTCCGCGATGGTGACCGGATCTTCCACACGTACTCGACGTACGGACGCGGCGCGGAGGCGGTGCTCAGCGTGTACAACTACCTCGACCTGACGCCCCTCGGCCGGGGGGAGGAGGACGGAAGCAGCATCGCTTCGTTCATCTACCACGACGGGCACGCGCCGCTGCCCGACCACCGGCGTCCGGCGTGAGCGGGTCTGCCGCCGCTAGCGCCGTCTGGATCCAGACGGCGTCCGCGCTCGTGCTCCTCGCGGTGGCAGCCCAGTGCGCGGCTCGGCTGGTCCAGGCCAGCCGGGCCGCGGCCGGGCTGGACGCCGCCCGCCATGCGGGGGACCTGCTGATGGCGCTGGGCCTGGCCGCGATGCTCTGGCCCACGGGCGACCCCATCTCTCCCCTGGCAAGGGAGGCCGCGTTCGGTCTGGTGGTCGCACTGTCTCTGGTCGGCGCGCTGGGCGCCACGGAGGCGCGCCGTCGCGTGGCCTGGGTGCGGCCCGCGGTCGGCGGCGCCGCGATGGTGTACATGTTCGCGGCGATGTCCGCCGGAGCGTTCGGCCCGCTCACCCTGGCGCTGGTTGCGTACTTCGCGTCCTTCGCCGCGTGGTCGGGGCTGGCGACCGCTCGCAGCCTGGCTTCGGCAGTCGAGGTGGCGGCCCCGACCGGACCGGCGAGGACGCTGCCGGCGCTGGTGCTAGGGCCTCCGGTCGTGTCCCTCTGCCACACGGTGATGGCGATCTTCATGGTCTACCTGCTGCTGCTCGGCGCCCGTTGAATGTGATCGCGAGAGGTGTGGTCAGATACTGTGGGCCCGGCCACAGTGGCCAGGATCCCGACCGACCCCGGCTAACTCAAGGACGGCCCGTTCGACAGGAGCGCCAGGGGCCCGAGGATGGCCCGCAGGTCGAGGTGGGCATGACCGCTGAACGAGGCCCGGCGCGGCCGCGTCCCTGGCTCTCTGATGGGTCAGACCCAGCTCTGCCAGCCGTGCCTGCAGGACAAGGACGGTGCATCCGCCGGCCGATGAACGCTTCAGCAGCGCTCGAATGGGGCACCCGCCGACGGATGTACCGAGTGGCCAGGAGATACCGCATGACGCTGTGGCAGCAGCTGGGTCTCCTCCCCGCGAGCGGCTCCTAGCCGCTTCCCATGAGGCGCACCTCCAGAACGCCGGGGACGGACCGGGCCAGGATCTCAGCCAGCCGAAGAGTCTGCCTGTCGCCGATCAGCTCTACGACGCCGTCCCGGACACGGACCTGCAGGCTCGTCAGGCGCATACCCTCCTCGGCCAGGCCCCGCTGGACGTCAGCCTGGATGTCCTCGTCGGTGCGGGCAATCACCTTGACCAGGTCGTGGCGGCTGACGATCCCGACGACCTGTTCGCCGCGCATCACCGGGAAGCGCTTGACGTTCGCCTCCAGCATGCGCCGGGCGACGATGCCGAGGTCGGTGTCCTCATCGACCGTGTACACCTCGGGCGTCATCACCTCATCTACTCGGCGCGGCAGGGGCTCGATCCTCCGGGGAGGCGGCGTCGCCTGCGATCGGGGGTCCGGCGTGGTCTCAAGCGGCAGCAAGTCGGCTTCGGACACGAGCCCGACCAGGCGGCCTTCGCCATCCACCACGGGCAGCGCGCTGATCCGGTGATTGACCAGGAGCGCAGCCGCATCTTTGCAGACCGTCTGGGGCATCACGGTGATGGCCGGCGATGTCATCACATCCTTGGCTCTCATGGGCCAAGCGTAGGCGCGGTCATGCGCGAGAGCAGCTGCCGAAGGTCCCATGTCGAAAGGTTGTGAGCCCTGTCGCTCACCGGACTGTAAGCAGTCAGCGAGCTTCTAGCGGCTCTTCTTCCACGAGAGTCGTGGCATAGGGGACGGCGTCCAGGCGGTCGATCGGGATCGGCTTCCCGGATACCTCGCTGACCCCGTACGTACCCGCCTCCATGCGCTGGAGCGCCCTATCGATCTGCTCGAGGGTTTCCCGATCGAGGTCCACGTCCTCGATCGCTTCCTCACGATCGCGGATCAGGCTTGCCTCATCAGCCACGTCGCCGACTCCCTCCTCGTCGCGCACTGTCGTCTGGACGTCCCGACTGCGTTCCGCGATGCGGGATTGAACGGCGGCTCGCTCAGCCTCCAGTCGTTGCCGAAAACGCTGGAGGTCCTCGTTCCCTAGCACCTGGACGATGCTACGCCGAGGTCGACTGCCGGATGGGGATCACCACGTGGAAGCGCCGCGCCGGTTCTGAGCTGTGCCCACCCCGCGACGTAGCGTCACGCGCCCATGCGCAGCGCGGCGCCGTCGAGCAGGTCTCGGAGTCCGCGCTCGAACTGCAGTTCGGATTGCCTCTCGTCCATCATCGTGGCCGCGTTCTGGGCGGCGGCGTCGCGCGGGTCGGCGCCGCCCATCAGCGCCTGGAGATGGGGGTAGCTGCCGCCCCGGACGTGAGTCACAGCGAACTCCAGGGCGGCCTCGGCCCCCTCACCCGCGGCCGCCGCTCGCGTGCGCGTCTCGCCCCGGCGCAGCGCGTGCCCGAAGACGTAGTCGTCCACGATGGTGAGCAGCTCGAGCCTGCCGGCCACGTCCAGGGGCGCGTCCGCCACCGCCGCAAGCGACTGCTCGAAGTGCCGCATCGCGTTGGGTCCCGGCCACGCTTCACGCAGCGACAGCAGCGCCCAGGGATGCCGCACGAACATGGCCCGGGTCCTCCGCGCGATCTCCGAGAGCGCCTCGCGCCAGCCGGACGGCAGCTCCCCGTCCGGGATCAGCACCTCGGCCATGATCGCCTCGTCCATGAGGTCGAGCAGCTCGTCCTTGCTACGAACGTAGTAGTACAGAGTCATCGTGCCGGCCCCGAGCTCGGCGGCGATCCGGCGCATGGATACTGCCCCGAAGCCCTCGGCGTCGGCGATCGCCAGGGCCACCGCCGCGATCTGCTGGCGCGTGAAGCGAGGCCGGCGGCCGCCCGGCTCAGGGCGGGCCCAGATCGGACCGGACGCCCTGGTGCTTGACATTCGTACAGCGTACAGCCTAGGCTTTTCGTACTATGTACTCTGATTTAGTGCGCAGTACGACGGAGGCAGACGCAGGCGTCGCCGTGGTGGTCGAGGACCTCAGGCGGTCGTTCGGCAGCACGAAGGCGCTCGACGGCGTCTCGATGTCGATACCGTGCGGCACCGTGCTCGCCGTACTCGGTCCCAACGGCGCGGGCAAGACCACCCTCTTCCGGATCCTGGCCACGCTGTTGCCGGCCGGCGGCGGGCGCGCCGTGGTCGCCGGCCACGACGTGGCCCGTGAGCCCCACGCGGTCCGGTCGGTGATCGGCCTCACGGGCCAGTTCGCCGCTGTGGACGAGCAGCTCACCGGCCGCGAGAACCTGCGGCTCGTCGGCCGCCTCTCCCATCTCGGCGAGCGGGTGGCCCGCAGGCGGGCCGACCAGCTGCTCGAGCTGGTCGGCCTCACGGAGGTCGCAGGACGCCCGGTCCGCACGTACTCCGGGGGCATGCGCCGGCGCGTCGACATCGCGGCGGGCCTTGTCGCGGCGCCGTCAGTCCTCTTCCTGGACGAGCCGACAACCGGCCTCGACCCGCGCGGCCGCCTGGACGTCTGGGCGCTGATCGGTGACCTGGTCGGCCAGGGCACGACGCTGCTCCTGACCACGCAGTACCTGGATGAGGCCGACCGGCTGGCCGACCGCATCGTGGTCCTGGACCAGGGCCGGGTGGTAGCCGAGGGGAGCTCGGACGAGCTGAAGCGAAAGGTTGGCGGCGAGGTGCTCGAGTTGACGCTGGCGGACCGGGCTGCGGTCCCCGAGGCGATGCGGGCGACGCAGGACCTTGCCGCCGGCGACGGGCGGCCGGACGGCAATCGCCTGAGTATCCCGGTGACGGCAGCGTCCGGGACCGTGGTGCGCGCCGTGCGAGCCCTTGACGCCGCCGGGGTTGAGGTGACCGACATCGCGCTCCGCCGCCCCACCCTCGACGATGTGTTCCTGAGCCTGACCGCGCGGCCCGCCTCGAAGGAGGCGGCGTGAGCGCGGCGGCAGCGGTGGCGCATCCCCCACGGCGCTCTGTGCGGATCGGCTGGGGGTTCTACGATGCCGCAGTCCTGACCTGGCGCAACGTTCTCCGAAACCTCCGGAACCCGACCTTCCTGCTCACCGAGGTCCTGGTCGTTCCGATCCTTTTCACCGTCCTGTTCGCGTACGTCTTCGGCGGCGCGATCCACACACCCGGCGTCAGCTATGTCGACTTCCTGATGCCCGGCGTATTCATCCAGACCGCGCTGGTCGGCTCGATCAACGGCGCGGTAGCCCTGGCCGACGACCTGCAGAAGGGGCTAATGGATCGCTTCCGCTCCCTACCCATCGCCTACTGGGCCGTGCCCGTGGCCCGCGTGGTCGCCGACCTCGCATTCGACGCCATCGGACTCGGCATCATGATCGCCGTCGGATACGCGATCGGCTTCCGGTTCCACGGGACGGCCCTCGCCAACGCGGGCGCGGTGGGGCTGGTCCTGCTGTTCGGATTCGCGGTCGCCTGCCTGGGCACCGTCCTGGGCGCCGCCCTTCGAACACCCGCGGCCGTCCAGGGGGCGGGCGGCCTGGTCATCTTCCCGCTGATGTTCGCCAGCTCCGTGTTCGTGCCGGTACAGACGATGCCGTGGTGGCTGCGCGCCGTCGTGCAGCGCTCGCCGGTCACCTACGCCGCCGACGGAGTCCGGCACCTCGGACTGGGCGCGGCGGGCGCCGCCGAGTCCGTCACGATGGCCGTCGTCTGGGCGGTGGGGATCGCCGCGATCTGCATCCCGCTCGCCGCCTACCTGTTCCGCCGGCTGACCCGCTGACGCCGTTGCACACGTCGCCCGACCGGCGGGCTCGGCCACGCAAGTCATCTCATCATCGTTCCGGCGCCGCAGTCGGGGCGGCAGCGGAGTCAGCGTAGACTACGCCGCCAAGACCGGCGCTCCCACAGTCCAGGGTAAGGAGGCGGCGTGGAGATCCTCCACAACATCGCCCAGCGCAGGCTGCGGAGCACGTTGACGATCGGCGGCATCGTGGTCGGTGTTCTGGCGCTCACATTGACCGGCGCCATGGCCGAGCACTTCCACGCGCAGTTCGAGGGTGGAGATGCTTACTTCAGGTCCAACATCCAGGTCGCGGACGACGCGGGCAGCTACGCCGGGGTCATCTCCCTGAGCAAAATCGACCCCATTCAAAAAGTCCCCGGAGTTGCCGTCGCTCTGCCGTCGATCGGGCTCCCGGCCCGGCCGGGTAGTGCCACCAGCGTTCCTCTCGGTGCTCCCGACACCATCGCCTATGCCGATCCCCGAGAAAGGGACCACTCCAGGCTCAAGGCCGCGATTGCAGATGGCCGCCAGCTGCAGCCCAACCGGCAGGGTGAAGTCGTACTTGGCCATGACCTGGCCAACGAGTACGGGGTCAAGGTTGGTGATCGCCTCGACCTGCCGATCCGGCCCCAGAACGCCAATCCCGACTTCGTCAACCACCCCTTCAAGGTGGTAGGCATTCTCAAGAAGACGAATACGCTGCCCGACGCCACGGCCTCGGTCGGCCTGCTCGACGCGCAGATGCTTCTGCAGGAGAGCCTCCCGGCCTCCTTTCGGGACCGGCTCGACCCATCTTCGCTGGCTTCGAGGATCACCGTATACGGGAAACCCGGCGTCGATCTGGACATGCTGGCCGACCGGATAAATGCCACCGTCCCCGGGGTCACAGCGACCAGGCCTACAGATTTCGTCAACAACTTCGATCAAGGTGCTCGGTTTGCCGCCATCGCCGTGGGGACGGCTCTGCTGGCGCTCTTGTTCGGCGCAATCCTCCTGATCAACACCATGGTCGTGGCCGTCATCGAACGGCAGGGCGAGATTGCTCTCAAGATGACCTTTGGCGCGCAACCCTGGCATATCGTGGCCGAATACCTGCTCGAGGCAACCATCATCGGGTTGGTCGGTGGCCTGATCGGCTTCGCTGCTGGAGCCGGGCTGGCCGCCCTGCTCGACCTGGCCGGCAGGACGGTGAACATGGACGTCTTCTTGATAACCGACAGGCTTGCCAAGATCACGCTCGGACTGTCCCTGGCGCTGGGAGTCGGAGCCGGCATGATTCCATCGCTGCGAGCTGCCAGGCTGGATCCGGACCGGGCGTTGCGGGCGCCGTAGAAGTGAGAGCGAAGGAAAGGCAGGTGGCGGCAGTCGAGGTCCGCGATCTGATCAGGAAATACCGTCAGGGGGAGGACAACATGGTCCGTGCCCTCGACGGTGTCACCCTGAGCATCGATACCGGCGAGTTCGTCTCCCTGGTCGGCCGTTCCGGGAGTGGGAAGACCACCTTCTTGCACTGCGTAGGTCTGCTCCTTCGGCCCACGACCGGCCAGGTGCTCATCGACGGCGTCGACACGACCGCGCTGACCGACGGCCAGAGGGCTGACTTCCGAGGACGCCGAATCGGCTTCGTATTCCGGCACCAGAGTCTCCTTCCCACCCTGACGGCGCTGCAGAACGTCATGCTGCCGCTGCGCTATGGCCCGATCGGCACAGGTGGAAAAAAGCGCGCCCGCGAGCTCCTCGACCTCGTCGGGCTCGGAGACCTCGTAAACCACCGTCCGGGCCAGCTCACCGTGGCGGAGAGCCAGCGAGTGGCGATTGCTCGCGCGTTGATCAAGGCACCGGCCCTGGTAGTTGCGGACGAGCCTACCGGTGAGGTGGACAACGAGACCTCGGACGAGCTGCTCTTCCTGATGCAGCAGCTGAACCGAACTAGCGGCGTGACCTTCATCATCGCCACACACGACATCGACGTGGCCACCTGCATGGACCGGGTGATCCGTCTCAGCGATGGGCAGGTTGGCGCGGACGAGCGGCTTCGGGTCGAACGGGGCCGCCGCTCCAGCATCCGGTAAACGACAGCTTCGGCGGTCGCGCCGAATGGGCGGGCCGATGTGCTTCAATACCGGAGATCCAGTGGGGGTAGCCGGAGAGCCTTTCAGGCGAAGGCGGTTGGATCCAGCCCGACTCGAGCGGTTTCTGCCGCGCCGGGTCACGCGACGGCACGTCATCGGCGGGGCGCTCGCAGTCGGAGCTGGAGTGAGCGCTCTAAGGCTGCTGAGCCTCGAGCGCAAGATTCCCAGTGTCAGGAGCGCGGTTGTCCCGAAGACCGAAGGCAAGACCGTCGAGTGGCCGTCACCGCTCGCTCAGCAGACGGCGCGGATCGCTCATCTTCTGCGGCGCGCGACCTTCGGCGCCGGGCCGGACGAGCTCGAGGCGGCGCTCAAGCTCGGTTACGGGAGAGTGGTCGACCAGCTTGTCGAGACGCCACCCGGCGAGCCACCCGCCGTTCCCGGGAACTCAGCCGACATCGGCGCCCTCCAGCAGTGGTGGGTGGACCACATGCTGGCCACACCCACGCCATTCGCCGAGAGGATGACCCTCTTCTGGCATGGCCATTTCACGAGCGACTACCGCAAGGTCGGCACCGGTCAGCCGTACCTGTACTGGCAGAATCTGACCTGGCGGAAGATGGCGCTCTCCAACCTGGCATCTCTGTTGATGCAGGTCACGATCGATCCCGGCATGATGCGCTACCTGGATCTGGCGACAAGCACTGGAAAGAGTCCCAACGAGAACTACTCACGTGAGCTGCTGGAGCTGTTCACGATGGGAGCCGGCAGCTTCGGAGAAGGGGACGTCCGAGCTGCCGCCAGCGCGCTCGCCGGCTGGCGACTTCCGGTGGCCGCCGACAACTCCAGGGTCGGCATCTTCGAGCAGCGGCGTGCGTACTCAGGCGGCCCGCTGACGTTCCTGGGCAAGACCGGGCGGCTGGACTTGAAGAGCGTCATCGACGGCATCCTCGCCAGCGATGCGACGGCCACGTTCCTCGTCACCAAAGTCGTGCACCACTTCGTCTCACCGGCTCCGCAGGCGAGCTACATCCGCCGCCTGGCCGATGAGTTCCGGACCGGCAAGTACGACTTCAAGACGCTGATGCGTAGCGTCTTCTTGAGCCCGGAGTTCATCAACAGCCAGTCCTACCGGTCCCTGATCAAGTCGCCGATCGAGTACATGATCAGCGCCCTCAAAGCTCTCAAAGCTCCACAGCTCTCGGGGCTGGTTCTGGAGGCCGGCGAGCAGATGGGTCAGATGGTCTTCGATCCGCCAGATGTCGCCGGCTGGCCCAACAACGATGCGTGGATCTCGTCCAGCACCGTAATGGCTCGGATCAATTTCGCCGTCTCCGCCCTTAGCCAGCTGAGAAACCTGCCTCCGGCCGGAGACCTTGCCAGGCTCCAGCTGGACGGAGTCTTGAGCCCTGTGACCACCAGGTTGCTCGATCAGGCCGGCGACGATCGAACGCGCTGGACGATCGTGCTGATGGCTCCTGAATTCAATCTCAAATAGGTGTTCGTGACATGAGCAAGGACCAGGTCGGGATCAACGAGCTGAAGCGCAGGGACTTCCTCCGGGCCGGCCTCGTCTTCGGGGCTGCATCCAGCGCCCTGGCCGCGGGCTACGCGGCCGTCCCGGACGCCTTTGCTCGTGCCGTCTACGCGGCCAAGCAGGGGGGCGTGAAGAACGACAACGTCCTGGTCATGATCCAGCTGGCCGGGGGAAACGACCACCTCCGCACGGTGATCCCCCTGCAGGACCCAAAGCTCCACGACCTGCGTCCGGTGCTTGCCGCGCAATCGGTGCCGATGGCTCTGCCCCTCAACAGCAGCTTCGGCCTGAATCAAAACATGCCTGGCATCAAGTCGCTCTGGGACCAGGGCAAGCTCGCCGTCGTCGAAGGTGTCGGCTACCCCAACCCGAGCTTCTCCCACTTCGAATCGATCCGGGTCTGGGAGACCGGGGACCCCACTCGCCGTCAGGTCGAAGGCTGGCTGGGCAAGACGATAACGAAGAACTACGATTCCCAGGGCCACCCGCTGACCGGCTGCGCGTGCGGCACCACCAACGTGCCCGGCGCACTCCGCGATCTTCACGCAACCGTTTCGGTGATAAACAGCTCCAGAACGTTCGGGCTCCAGGGCGGCACCAGGACCGAAACAACGGCGGGAGCCCTCTGGAAAGGAACGCCAGGCATATACGGCGCCCTCTTCGACACCGCCATCTCCACCGTCCAGGAGACCATCGCCAGCGTCAGAACAGCAATGAGGTCGCAGTCAAGCGTCAGGTACTCGGATAACGCCAAGCTCGTTTATCCATCGAAGACAGAGCTCGGGGCGGCTCTCCAGCTGGCCGCTTCCCTGATCACGAGCGGAAGTGGCGTCAAACTCCTGCACGTCACTCTGGGCGGCTTCGACACCCACCAGACCGAGCTCAACAGGCACAACGACCTGATGGGGTACCTCGACCAGTCGGTGGCGGCGTTCTATCACGACCTGGACATCCACGGGTTCGCCGACAAGGTCCTGATCGCGACCTGGTCGGAGTTCAGCCGGCGACCCCAGGAGAACGCCAGCGGCGGCACCGACCACGGAGCAGCGTCAGCGGTTCTGCTCATGGGCAATCCTGTCAAGGGCGGTTTCTACGGCCAGACGCCCAGCCTCAGCGACCTGGACGGGACCGGCAACCTGAAGTACACAGTCGACTTTCGGGCCATCTACCAGGAGATCTTGAACAACCACCTGGGCGCGGACGCGCGGGAAATCCTGGGTCAGAGCTTCGATCGGGTACCTTTTCTCAAGAGGCCAAGCGTCTGAGGTGACAGCCAGAGTTTGAGAGGCCTGCCTGCCTGGGTGCTCAAGGGCAGCGCAGTCTGCCTGACCGTGCTAGCCGCCGTGGGTTCGGCGAGCTATGTCGGCGGCCATGTGAAGAATCCCTCGGCTCCGCTGCGACCACCCTTGCATCCTCAGACCGGCCTGTCGGCTGCCGGTGACACACGAGGCCAGGTAAACCTTCCGCCTGGCCTGCGCACCACGGCCAGCGGGCCCGTCACCGAAACCCATGTTTCATGAGGGGTCGGACGAAACGCTCGACTTCGCTGGCTGGCCAGCTGCCGGTCCTTTTGCGGGTAGGCGTTCTTCTCAGCGGAAACGCGAGGCATGAACCTCGACACCTATCTCTGGATCCTGGCTCGAGTCAGCGGCCTCACCGCCGCTGCGGCGCTGGCGATATCACTGTTGACGGGGCTGGCCCTGCGCAGCGCGGTGCTCGACTGGCTGACCACGAACCGGGCCCTGCGCTCCACGCATGAGTTCACGGCGATTCTCTGGATACCTCTGGGGCTTTCCCACATGGTCCTGCTCCTGCTGGACGGCAATGTCAGGACACCGATCCGTCTGATCGACCTCGTGCTTCCCTTCAGAGCTTCTTATGGGTCGCTTGCGATCGGGCTGGGTACGCTGAGCTTTGACATCCTGGTGCTGGTTGCGGTCACCGGGTGGCTTCGCCGGCAGATCCATCCTTCTGCCTGGCGGTGGATCCACCGCCTCTCCTACCTCGCCTGTGGAATGATCTTCCTGCACGCCCTGCTCGGAGGAAGCGACTTCAGCGCCCCCCAGGTTTCTGCCATCGCCTGGTCGGTGGCTGCAGTCCTGGCAGTCCTCACTGTCGCCCGCTTGCTGTGGGGCCGCCTGTCCGCCGAAGGTCGAGACCTCCAGCGCGGCCGGCCCAACCCTTGATCTTCAGTGCATTGAGCCGGAGCCGGCTTGCTGGGTGCGCGGAAGACCGAAATACGAGAGAACGCTGTTGTCGAAGCGTGTGCTGGCCGAGACCTGGCTACTCGGAAGGGTAAGCACCAGCAGTCCCACCGCCTGAAGCACGCGGGCGGCGTGGTCCGGCAGAGCAGATCGGCCAGGTACCCAGCTGCGGCCGTTGGCGCAGCGCCATCGACATCGTGCGACGGACGCCGGCCGGCACCAACCTCCTGAGGGACCGCCAGCGATGGGCGTCGGTCGCGCGTGGGCTGCCAAGTTTGGATCACCCCCCTCCCCCGGCTTCGCCGGGTACTCCCCCGACTCCGCGGGGGAGAGTTTTCAAACCAGCTCTCGTGATCGCTCCACTGGCCCGCGCCGCTTGAACCCAAGCACGCCTACGCCCGCGGGCCGAACGCGGATGGGCCATGATGGGCCTGGAGTTGGCGCGTGACCGACCGGCAAGTGAAGTTCGGCATCCTCGTCTGGCCCCAGTACACCGATTGGCCCTCGCTACGCGACGCCGGCGCGGCCGTAGATCGCCTGGGCTTCGAGTCGCTCTGGACCTGGGACCACGTTTATCCAATCGTGGGCTCGCCTGAGGGGCCCATCTTCGAGGGATACCTGACACTGGCTGGGTGGTCCTGCGTTACCGAGCGTGTCAGGTTGGGGCTCCTGGTAGGCGCGAACACCTTCCGGAATCCGGCTCTTGTGGCCAAGATGGTCACGACTCTTGACCACATGTGCGGCGGCCGAGCCATCCTCGGGATCGGCGGCGCCTGGTTTCAGCTCGAGCACGACGCCTATGGATTCGACTTCGGATCCACCGTGGGCGATCGTCTCGACAGGCTTGACGAAGCGGTGATGATCATCCGAGGCATGCTCGACGGCGGGCGGCCCAGCGCGCGCTCACACTACTCCACCCATGCAGCTCGGAACGATCCGCCTCCGTTGCAGCGACACCTGCCGATTCTGGTGGGCGGCGGCGGGGAGCGGAGGACACTGGCGACGGTGGCCCGCTACGCCGATAAGTGGAATGTCGGCGGCGACGTGGAGACGCTGCGCCATAAGGACAGCGTCCTGCGCCGCTGGTGCGAGCAGCTTGGGCGCAACAGCGATGAGATCGAGCGGACCCTTATGGCCGGCTCGGTGGTCGTGCGCGGGTCCGAGTCTGCCGCCCAGCGGGTCGTAGCTGAGATCAGGCGAACCAACCGCGGATGGGAGGGTACGCCGGCTCTGGTCGGGACGCCCGACATGATCATTGATCAGCTGTCGCCTTACATAGATCTCGGCTTCCACACCATATACTTCGACTTTCCGGCTCCCTACGATCGGGAGACGCTGGAGCGGCTTGCCGATGAAGTCAGACCTCCACTTCAGCATCAGCTTTCGTCTTTGCCCGCCTCATAGGCCGGGTGCACACTGGTTGACTCAAGGAAATGCGTACTCCAACCGCCTGCTTGGCGCTCGTCTGCCGGCCTTGGGCTATGCCGACCCTCCCAGGCGAGGCGTGCACAGGCAGAGCGCGAACCGTTCTTCGGCGTCCGTGTACCAGCGAGTGAGTGCGAGGCCGCTCTCACGCAGCGCCTGCTCGATCGACGCGTGAGTGAACTTGACACTGATCTCGGTCATCAGCAGCTCACCGGCCGCGAACTCCACGGTCAGTCCAGCGCCAGGCAGTCGCACACGTTGTCGCCGGCGCGAGCGAAGGTGCATCTCGATCCGGGACTGCGCTCGATCGAATCGGGCGACGTGGTCGAAGGCCGCCAGATCGAAGTCGGCGGCCAGCTGACGATTTAGCACCCGCAGTACATTGCGGTTGAAGTCGGCGGTCACGCCCTCGGCGTCGTTGTATGCGGCCACCAGTTCGGCCTCGTCCTTTACCAGGTCGACACCGAGCAGGAACGCGTCGCCCGGTTGGAGAAGACCGCGCACATGGTCGAGGAAGGCGCGCCGCTCGGCGCCGTCGAAGTTGCCTATGGTACTGCCGAGAAAGACAACCAGCTGGCGTCCGTAGCGCGGGACCCGATCAAGATGCGCCGCAAAGTCGCCGACCATCGCGTAGACACTGATGCCAGGGAAGTCAGCGGCAATCCTGCGCGCAGTCTGCTGGAGCTTCGTCTCGCTGATGTCGAATGGCACGTAGAAGCCCAGGCGATGGCCCATTGCGGCACCGATGAGCACGCTGGTCTTGCGCGCAGATCCTGAGCCGAGCTCAACAAGCGCCTCTGGCGCCACCGCTGCGATCACCTCAGGGGCCACCCGCCGGAGGATCTCGGCCTCCGTGCGGGTCAGGTAATACTCAGGCAGCTCGGTGATGGCCTCAAAGAGCTCTGATCCCCGCTCGTCGTAGAGCCAGCGCGGCAGCAGTGTCTTGGGGGTTGCCGTCAGGCCGGCCCGGACGTCGGCAATGAGATCCTGGCGGGCATCCTGGCCGAATGTGTGGATGGCGATGGTGACCGGGGCGGGGATCATGACGCGCCTCCGTCGCTCGCGCAGCGGAATCCGGCGAAGATCTGGCGCTTGAGACGCGAGTCCCAGTTGCGAAACGTGTTCCGGGCGACGCGCGGTCGGGTCGCCCACGAGGCGCCGCGGAGCACCTTGAACTCTGAGCCGAAGAACGGCTCCGAATACTCCGCATAGGGGAAGGCCCGGAATCCTGCGTAGGGGAGAAAGTCGCTGCCGGTCCACTCCCAAACGTCGCCCAGCATCTGCTCGCAGCCGAATGCGCTGGCACCGCCCGGATAGGCGCCGACCGGCGCGGGCGAGAGCAGCCGCTGGTCGAGGTTGGCCAGATGTGGCGTCGGCGGGTCGTCGCCCCATGGGTACCTGCGGCAGCGGGCGAGCGCCGGATCCCAAGCTGCGGCCACCTCCCACTCGAGCTCCGTTGGGAGGCGCTTACCTGCCCATCGGGCGTACGCCTGAGCCTCGAACCAGGAGACCTGGCTGACCGGCAAGCGGGGGTCGATGGGGAGAAGATGGCCAAAGCGATTGGAGGCCCATCCCTCACCTGAGTGCGTCCAGTGCTCAGGAGCCTGGATGCCGAAGATAGACCTCCACTCCCAGCCGTCGGCGCTCCACAGTTCCTCGCGCTCGTAGCCACAGTCGGCAATAAAGCGCAGGTACTCGCCGTTACTGACCGGAAAGCGGTCGATGCGGAAGGCTGACAGCTCGGTCTCGTGGCATGGGTGCTCGTTGTCGTATGGCTCGTGCGAGTCACTGCCGATCGAGTACCGGCCGGCCGGGATGGAGACCATGTCGGGCTCGACCACCCGGCCGGCGGGCGGGTCCGGCAGGACCGGTAGACGGTCGCGGTAACGCCCCGGCGTGAGCTGCAGCGTCTGCAGGATCGTTTCGTCGTGCTGATGCTCGTGCTGGAGAATGAGGTCGTAGACGAAGCCGCCGCGAAGCAGCGGATCGTCGCCGTCGAACTCGATCTCTTCCAGCAGCGCCAGTGTGCGACGCCGGACGTCAGCCAGGTACGCGGCAGCGCTGGCGCGGTCCAGGAGCTGGCGCCGGCCGCGTGCCACGCGTGGTGTCTCGATCGCGTTGTAGGTGTGGAGCAGCTCCTCGTCGATGGGAGGCGCGCCAGATAGGCGCTGAACAAGCCAGAGTTCCTCGAACACGCCGATGTGTGCGTAGTCCCAAACCGGCGGACTCATCAACATGTCGTACTGGGTGGTCAGGCGCTCATCTTCGACGGGCGCCAGGAGTTCATGCGTACGCTGCCGAGCCTCTGCGAGATCGGCCGCGATCTGCTGCTTGAGATTCATGGTGTCTTACCCGAGGCTCCGCAAACGAATCCAGCCCGTCTTGCCGCGGCTCCGAAATCTCCAGCCGTAGATCATCGCTTGGTCCTCCTCTGCGATTCTTGAGTCGGTATTGCGACTGGGTCGCGATTACCACTATGGCCGAGGCGGCTCGGTGGCTGCAAGGTGGTAGCTGCCTACCGTTCAAGTTACCAGAACACGTGTTCGGAAGGCGGCCCGCGCCAGGCATGGCCCGCCGTCGAGACCGACGAGTCGGCAAGGCGCCGACCGATGAGCCAGGCTCGCTGTCCGCCGAGGCTCCCGACGCGGGATTGTCGAGCTTACGCCAGCGCGGCATGATCTGCCGGCGTGAACTGTTCCGGGTCGAACGTGGTAGACGCCGGCTTCTGCCGCAAAAGTCGAATGTTTGAGACTGTCTCCGATCGGTTACGATATATCGCATAACATCGCATCGCATCCAGTACAGGAGGTATCAGAAATGGAAGCGAGATTTATGGGATGGCGTGGCCCATGGGCCGGCCGCTTCACACCGTTCGCAGGACCACGGGGCCCACGCGGCGCGTGGGGGGCGTGGGCTTTTGGAAGGGGTTTCGGCCGTGGTTTTCGCGGCCCATGGGGCCCGCCGGGGCCACGGGCACGTCGGGGAAACGTACGTGTCGCGATCTTGGCCTTGCTCGCCGAGCAGCCGATGCACGGTTACCAGGTGATCCAGGAGCTGGAGAGCCGAACCGGTGGCGCTTGGCGCGTCAGCCCGGGCTCCGTCTATCCGACTCTGCAGATGCTCGAGGAAGAGGGTTTGATCTCGAGCGAGGAGATCGAGGGCAAGCGCGTTTACTCATTAACCGACGCCGGGCGAAACCAGGTCGAGAGCCAGAAGGAAAGGGGCCGTGCACCATGGGACGAGGTCGTCGGTGGTGGTGACGAGACTTTGCACAGCCTGCGAGATGCCGCACTCCAGCTTGGTGCCGCGGCGATGCAGGTTGCTCACGCAGGTTCGACGGGGCAGATCGACCGCACCGTGGCAATCCTCAACGAGGCGCGACGGCAGCTCTACGCGATTCTGGCCGAGGACTCCGCCGGGGGCGAGCAAAGCACAGAACCCGATCAGTAGCAGCCATCCCAGCCAGGCCAAGCTGGAGCAGATTCCGAGCCAGCTTGGCCATGGCTTGGCCACGGGGTGGCGCGACGAGGAGGTCCGCGATGCGCACTATTTCCGGCGAAACGACCTCTCAGGTGCTCGGGATAGGTCCCCGCGCGGAAATGGGACCTCATTCGGCGGGTTCCAGGCGGTACGGTTCGCTCCATCCCTACCTGGTGGGTCAGTAGACTGCCCGCGTGATGACCGTGGTCCTGGGCATCGCAGCTCTCCTGGGATGGGCTGCGTTTGAGTTCGCCTTCCGGGCTCCCGGCGAGGCGAGCACCTGGCATGGGAAGGCCACCGACCGTGGGAGCACCCGGTTGCTGGTCCTCGCATACGCGGTGGCCGCCGTCTTACCGGCTCTGCTGCGGCAGGTGGACTTCGGCGGTGTGGGCCAGGCCGCCTGGGCCGGCGTCGCGCTGGCCTTCGCCGGACTGATAATCCGTGGATGGGGCATGCGGACACTGGGACGGTCGTACAGCCGCACCCTGCGCACGTCTAGCGATCAGCGCCTGGTCACGACAGGGCCGTACCGCTGGGTCCGCCACCCGGGCTACCTGGGCAGCATGGCGGTGTGGGTGGGTGCTTCGTTGGCGTTCCACAGCTGGGTGGCGGCGATCATCGTCGCAATGCTGATGGTCCTCGCTTACGGCTGGCGCATCAGCGCCGAAGAGCGGATGCTCGCCGAGCACTTCGGTGATGAATATCGGAAGTATGTCGCCCGCACCGCGCGGCTGATCCCGGGAGTCTTCTGATCTGCGCGGCGGCTCCTGGTGATCTGACGATGAGGCGTGCGCCCGGGAGGACGCGGCCGGCCGTTTAGTTTTAGTCCGGCACCTCAGCCGGGGTGACCGGGATGCGCCGGCGGGCGGATTTCACCAGCGCCTCACAGAGGGACAGAGTGGCCAGGTTGTCGCGGCCCGACGTCTCAGGTGTCCTGCCCGTGCTGACCGCAGCGGCGAACTCGGCCAGGCAGCCGGCCCGGTCTATAAGCTCCAGCCTCGGCAGCTCGACCTCCCTCGGTTCGGCGCCTCGCTCACGGACCACCAGGCGGTCGGCGCCCGAGTCGTACATGGACCGCCGGCTGGTCCACCACGCCTCGCCGGCCTCGAAGGCCATGCGCCACTCGCCGGCCCACGCGGTTGCCTGCCCCCAGCCGATCCAGCTGCCGCGGTAGCTGGCCACCACGCTGTCGCCAAACCGAACGGTAGCCACCGCTGCAGGCGGCCCGGCGAAGCCGCTCCAGGACGGGTTCCACGCCTCGCAGGTGACAGCGGTCGCCTCTCGGCCCAGAACGAAGCGCAGGAGGTCGGCGTGGTGGACCGCCATGTCCAGCAGCAGCGGCTGCTCGAGAAGGCGGTGCCCCGTACCGGGTTCTGATACCGGCTCGTGCCGAAAGTCGACCTCGACCTCGTGCGGCTCCCCCAGCCCGCCGGCGCGGACGAGCTCGGCAGCCGCCCGGGCCGCCGGGAAGAAGCGATAGTTCTGGTTGACCATCAGGACGAGGCGGCGACGCTCAGCAAGGGTGACGACCTCAGCCGCCTCGGCCGGGGTTGCTGCGAAGGGCTTCTCGACGAGCACGTGCCGGCCGGCCTCGAGGGCGTTGCGGGCCACCGGCACGTGACCGGGCAGGTTCGTGGCGACCAGCACCGCGTCGGCGTCGGTCGCCGCCAGCGCGTCCCCCAGAAGGGTGAAGCAACGCTCCTCCGGGACGCCGGCATGCTCGACGACCAGGTGCAGGGCAGCCGGGTCCACATCCACGCAGCCGGCCAGCTCGACCTCCGGTACCTGGGGCAGCATGCCCGCGACCCAGTGCCTGCCGGACTGGCCCAGGCCCACCGCGAGCAGCCGCAGCACACCGCGAGTATGAGGTGCTCGGGCGCAGAAGGCGGTAGAAGCGGTAGAACCGGGTCATGCGCGTGACGGTGTGGGGCGAGAATGTCCACGAGCGTCGAGATCCCGAGGTCGCGGCCATTTACCCGGAGGGTATGCACGAGGCGATCGCGCAAGGGATTCGCGAGCAAGGTGGCGCGGACGTCTCCGTATGCACCGCAACCCTGGACCAGCCGGAGCAGGGCCTGGGGCGCGTTGTGCTGGGCGCGACGGACGTGCTGACCTGGTGGGGACACGCCGCCCACGACGACGTCGCGGACGACGTTGTTAGACGCGTGTGCGACCGGGTGCGGGGCGGCATGGGCCTGGTGGTACTGCACTCGGGCCACTACTCCCGGGTGTTCAGGGAGCTGATGGGCACCACGTGCGCGCTGCGCTGGCGCAACGCCGGCGAGAGAGAGCTGGTATGGACGGTGGCCCCGGCCCACCCCATCGCGGACGGCTTGCCGGATGTATTTGCGATCCCGCGCCAGGAGACGTACGGCGAATTCTTCGACGTGCCGCCGCCCGACGAGCTGGTCTTCATAAGCTCGTTCGCGGGCGGCGAGGTCTTTCGCAGTGGATGCTGCTTCGCTCGAGGACGCGGTCGGATCTTCTACTTCAGCCCAGGCGATCAGGAGTACCCCGTCTACCACCAGGCCGAGGTCCGCCGGGTGATCGCGAATGCCGTCCGCTGGGCCGCGCCTCGCGGACGCGTGCGAGATGCCCCCTTCGAGCCCATCCATGCAGACCCGCCCTGACGGAGCGCCCGGCGTGGTCGTGGCCTGCAGTCATGCGAGCCATAACAGGAGTGGAGTCGGGCCCGATTGGGCCCGGTTCCTGGTCACCGACCTTCCTGGGTCTGGTGCACAGCTGTCCCTGGTGTGTCCCACTTGACCGGGCAAATCGTCCTATGGCCTCCATGCGCGTCTGTCTCAAAACTTAACGAGATGGCGAGTAGGCTCTCAGAGAGAAGACATCAACTCCTCGCGCTCGCGGCGATCATCCTCCTCGCACTCGTGCTGTTGCTGGTCGTCGGCCTCCGTGGCGGTCTATTCCGCTTGGGCGAGGCGTCATCGCAGGGCTCGACCGGCGGCGATGGGTCCAGCGTGACCGGCGGCTTCAGTGCAGACGCAAGCGTAGGGACTGGAGTCCCCGATACCCTGGATGCCGGCAGCGGCTATCAGGCGATCTACAGCGGCCAGATCTCGAGTGGACAGACGGCTGCTGGTCCAACCGGCGGTGGAACGAGCGGTAGCACGTCAGCAGTGGCCCAGCCGTCCGGCCCACAGACCACCGGCAGCCCCGGCAGCGGTACGAGCAGCGCCGGGACAGGTGATCAGAGCGCCGGCAGTGGAGTTGGCAATCCAGGTGGCAGTCCGACACTCGGTGGTGGCCAGACCAGCGAAGGTATCGCGACGCCGGAGCTTCCCAGCGCTCTCCTGTTCGTGCTTGGTCTGATCTCGGTGGCCGGCGTGGCGTGGCTGTTCACGCGACGCCGGAATGCGCTCGGCCACAGTTAGCCGGCAGATCAAGTCGGGCGCGACGGCGCCCTTCCTCGAGGCGACGATGGCCTTTGCGACGGTGGCCGCCGCCGCCCTCGTCTACCTCCCCGTATTTGTTCACGCGGTCGGCGTCTGGCGTGTGGATCAGGAATTCTCGTTCGGTTTCTTGGTCCCGCCGGTATCCCTCGGCCTTGCGGCGCTGCGCTGGCGGGAGCTGGTCGCCGCCAGGAGCGCCGGACCGCCAGCTGCTCTTGTCGTGCTGGCGACCGGGCTCGTTCTCCTCGTTGTGGGTAGCCACAGCGACGTCCACGCCCTGGCAGCCGCGTCGTTGCTGCCTGTGGTCCTTGGCGCATCGGCCTACCTCTATGGAGTGTCGACGGCCCGGCTGATCGCGCTGCCCGCACTGCTGCTCACGGGCGGCCTGTCCTTGTACAGGGGTCTGCTCAGCTCGGTCGGCTTCGCGCTGCAGCAGCTGACCGCGG
The DNA here is from genome assembly GCA_035259145.1 of Candidatus Dormiibacterota bacterium. Lineage (GTDB taxonomy): Bacteria > Chloroflexota > Dormibacteria > Dormibacterales > Dormibacteraceae > CF-161. The sequence continues at coordinate 31,084 of DATFWQ010000042.1, forward strand.
AGGCGTCGGCAGGAGCCGCTGCGGTGCTGGGAGTGCCCGTTCGTCGTTCCGGAGTCGACCTCTTCGCCGGGAACGTCCATCTCATCGTCGCTCAGGCCTGCAGTGGGATGGATTCCCTGCTCGCCCTTCTCTGCCTGGGCCTTGTGTTCACGGCCCTGGCTCGTGCGACGCTTCTGCGGCGGGCTGTGCTCATCGGCCTGGTGCTGCCGATCATCCTGGCCGCCAACGTCCTTCGCGTCACGCTGGTCCTGATACTGTCGCAGCCTCTCGGCCGCGCCGTCGCCGAGGGGGTCCTCCACGATCTGCTCAGCGCTTCCCTGTTCGTGGCGGCGACAGTGCTCTTCACGGTCGCCGGTGTCGCTTTGCGATGCACCCCCTCATTCGTCGGTACTCGCTCGTCGTCTGCCTGATCCTCGTGGGCGGCGGCGCCGCCTCGGCACTCCGGCAGGAGGCCCCCGCGACGCCGAACCTGCCGACTGTCGAGGCGCTGACTTCGGGCAGCTTCTGGCGAGCCGAGGCCGCCTCGTCGGCGACGGGCTCTGGCATGGCGTACCAACAGTGGCAGCTCGTCGGTGCCTCAGGTCAGCAGGCTTTGTTGTATATCGGCGTAACTTCGCGAGTTCCGACGATGCTGCGCTGGAGCGGCGAGCTTGGGTACCAGGGCGAAGGCTACTTGGTCGTCGACCGGCGCAATCTCCTTGTTCAGCTCGGACATGGCCAGCAAGCCACGGCCGGCGAGGCCATGCTGCAGCACCTGTCGGAGCGGCGCGTCATCCGATACGCGATCGTGGGCCCGCATGGCATTGGCCGCGAGGCCCGCGACTTGATGCTGGGCGCGGCCTGGGACGCGGTCCGTGGCCATGCCGCCGCTTATTACCTCGTACGCGTATCGACGTCAGTGGATAGCGGCGTCGCCGCAACCGCTCTTTTCGCCCGCGTCCTGTCTCGCCTTGGTGGAGTGGCGGGGTAGTCCGCGTCAGCCAGAGGCGGCAAACCTGCTCCTGATCGCGGACACGATCTCCGCCGGTGCGTCCTCCTGAATGTAATGACTGGCGTCGTTGATCTCGATCACATCGGCATTCGGAAAATCACGCCGCCAGCGGTCCCTGACGTCCTTGTGGCTGCCGAAGGCTCGGTCCTTCAGGCCCCAGATGACCAACATCGGCTGGCTGGCCAGCCGCTTCGGCGCCTCTGCCGCCAACTGAGCCAGCCATGGCCGCGACTTCCGGATCTCGCGGGGAAACACAGCCACGCCAAGCCGTGCCTCCGGAGCTGGTTGGGCAGCCCGGTACTGCTCCATGACTTCCGGAGCCATCGGGTGCGCCACTCCACCGGGCATCAGCGTTTCAACGAAAAAGTTGTTCTTTACAATCGCCCGCTGCATCAACGGGGTGGACATGAAGAGGCTGAAGCCCTTGAAGAAAAGGCTGTCCGCGGGCCAGTACCAGGTGTTGGCAAAGACAAGACCGTCGATCCGGGACGGGTCGCTGAGAGCCAGTGACATGCCGATGGGACCTCCCCAGTCCTGGCCCATGACGATGAACTGGTGTAGTTCAAGGCTCTTGACCAGGCTGCCGACCATCTCTGCGTGCTCGCGCGGAGTGTAGCCGTAGCCTTGCTCGGGCCGGTCAGAGTGACCGAAACCAGGGTAGTCAGGAGCGATGCAGCGGAAGCCATCCCTCAAGCCCCGGATGATGTCGCGGTAAAGAAAGCTCCAGGTTGGGTTGCCATGCAGTAATACGATCGGCCGCCCAGCGCCCTCGTCCACGTAGTGCATGCGAATGCCTTCATGCTCGTGCCACCGGGACTCGAACGGATAGAGGTCTTGTGCGGTCCGAAAGCTCAATTTCATGTCGTGTTCTCCTCGGCGGGGCCCAGCAAGGTCCCGAACACTCTCGGCATCGGATAGAGGGCGCCCGAGAGCTCAACCCAAATCGACCCCGAGGCGCGAATTCTACGCCGGGGATTCCCGAGACCCGTGGGTTCGATCTGCGGTTCCAGGGGTCGTGGCGATTACCCCGTCTCGCCCGCCTGCCCCGCGTCGAAGATGGCGTAAATCTATCTGGTGTGGGCATTGACGACAGGGAACGGCGGCAGAGGCTTCGCTTTGGACCACCGGCCGGGCCGCCGCTCACGACCCCTCCCCGGGTGCGCCGACTGCCCACCGGCCTGCTGGTGGCGAGCGCATTCATGGGTGCTGCTGCTGCGACAGCAGCAGCCTTCCTGCTGGCGACGCCGCACGGCCACGTTGCGCCGGGCTGTTGGTGGTGGACCGCAACCAGAGCGGGCGATGTCGTACCTGGTGGCCTCGGCTGCCTGCGTGGCTACTATCGGGGCGGCGGCTCTATCGCCGAGGGGCCGAGACCGGCCGATTATGCCCTGGCCATCGCTTACGGCGAACCCGACCAGCCGAAAGGACGAGCACCCTGCCCGTTCCGCTCAGGTGACGCTGTCGTGGTGCGCTATCACGCTGTGTTTGACGACGGGCGGACGATCGCTGTCATCGATGACTGTCGTTGATCGACGGAGCTGGTCACCGGCATCCGCGTAGCCGCCGGAAACGCGTCAGCTCGACCTGGCGGGCGTGCGCGTTTGCTGCACCGACCTCAGGTCGCGGACGGACCTCCACATGCGGGTCCTTGCCCGCGGCTCGCCTCACGGCCACTTCGAGCCGCTGCCAATCGATGCTCTCATTCGGATAGTCATCGCGTGAATGCGCCCCGCGGGATTCCTTACGGGCTATCGCGGATTGCAGAACCAGGCACGCAAGCCGCCTGGCCGCTTCGGCCGTGGTGCCGCATCCGACGTCAGCATTCAGGCGGTGCAGGCCCTCCAGCATCGGGACTGCGGAGCGTAGTGGTCCCGCCGACGCCGCCAGCAGGCGGCGGACGTCATCGAGCCGCAGGCGTCCGCCGGAAGGTGCTTCTACCTCCGTGCAGGGGGTTCGCCCACGACCGTGCACCGGTGCGACCAGCGCGCTTCTTCCGGCCAGCCGTCCCAGTACGACCGCTTCCAGCAGCGAGTTGCTGGCAAGTCGATTGGCTCCATGTGCGCCAGAGCGGGTGCACTCGCCGGCCGCGAGGAGTCCTCTCACGGTCGTTCGACCCCGGACGTCGACGACGATCCCACCCATCGTGTAGTGCGCGGCCGGCGCCACCGGTACCAGATCTCGTCCTGGGTCGATTCCAACCCGCCGGCAGCGCGCCACGAAGCCCGGAAAGCCCCTTCGGAGGCCGGCCTCGCCGATCGGAGCCGCGTCGAGAAAGACGCATCGGCTGCCTGTTCTCCGCAGATGGAGGGCAATCGTTCTGGCGACAGTGGCGCGCGTGGCCAGCTCGCCTCGCGGATCGGCGTCGAGCAGAAAGCGCCTCCCGTCAGCGTCGACCAGGACCGCTCCCGCCCCACGCAGAGCCTCGGTCACGAGAAACGTGCGGTGTGGGCCCGCGTATGCCGTGGGGTGAAACTGCACGAACTCCAGGTCCGCCACGTCTGCGCCGGCCTCGAGGGCCGCGACCAGTCCGGCTCCATGACAGACGCTTGTCGTGGTCGATCGAGCGAACAGTCCCCCGTAGCCGCCGGTGGCGAGCACTGTTGCGTTTCCACGCAGCTCGATGAGCTCGTCGCCCAGGCGAAACCTGGCGCCGACGACGAGATCGCCCGCCTTCAGAAACCCCTCCAGCCAGGCGCCGTCGACCCAGCGCAAACGGCCACGTTGACGCATCGCCGCCGCTTCACGGCGCAGGGCGGACATGATGGCGGCGCCGCTGCAATCACCGCCGGCATGAAGGACGCGAGGCCGCGAATGGGCACCCTCGAGGACAAGGGCGCGGTTGCCCCCCGCACCGGCGTCGAACACGACGCCGTGCGCCTCCAGCCAGGCCACCGCCCGTGGCGCCTCGCATACCAGCAACTTGACGGTCGAGGCGTCGCACACTCCAGCCCCTGCCGACAGAGTGTCCGCCTCGTGCAGCTCAGGGGAGTCGTCGCAGCCGACCGCGGCCGCAATGCCGCCCTGGGCCAGCTCTGAGGAGCCTGGTCCCGCGGACGCGACGACAACCGAAGCCCCGGCTTCTGCCGCCTCGAGCGCGGCGGACAGGGCTGCGACCCCGCTGCCGACGACCAGGACGTCAGTCATCCCACGCTGACCATCCGCTCCAGAGCGATGCGGGCCTGCGATGCCACAGGCTCGGGCACGGTGATGTCGTGGATGCCGTCTCGGAGGGAGCGCACCAGCTTCGGCAACGTGATTTTCTTCATGTAGCGGCAAACCGCTCGCTCGCTTACGGCGTAGAAGCGTTTGTCAGCGTCGGGTACCTCCTTTCGCAGCCGGTGGAGAATGCCGATCTCGGTCGCGACCACGAAGGACTTGCGCGGGGACATGCGGGCGTGTCGGACCATGCCTTCGGTGGAAAGGATGTGCACGCGGTCGGCGTCCAGGTCTCCCGCAGCGGAGTAGAACATGCACGAGCTGGCGCAGCCACACTCCGGATGAACCATGAGATCGGCGTCGCCATGCTCCTGCCGCGCCCGCTCCAGGTCGGCCGGCCGGATGCCGGCGTGGACGTGGCATTCGCCGGGCCAGACGTGCATGGAGCGGCCTGTAATCCGCTCCAGGTAAGTACCCAGGAACATATCGGGGGCGAACAGGATGGGCTGGTCGGCTGGGATGGCCTCGATCACCGCTTTGGCGTTGCCCGATGTGCAGCACCAGTCGCTCTCGGCCTTGACCTCCGCGCTGGTGTTGACGTAGGTGACGGCGACAGCCCCGGGGTGCCGAGCCTTCCATGCCCGAAGCTGGTCGGCATCGATCGTGTCGGCTAGCGAACAGCCTGCTTCGAGATCGGGCAGCAAGATGCGTTTGGCGGGGTTGAGGATGGCGGCGGTCTCGGCCATGAAGTGGACCCCGCAGAAGAGGATGCCCCTGGCATCGGTCCGGGCTGCCGCCCTCGCCAGGCCAAGCGAGTCACCGACGATGTCGGCGACGTCCTGCACCTCAGGCACCTGGTAGTTATGTGCCAGGATCACCGTCTTCCGTTCCGAGGCCAGGCGGCGCACCTCCTCCTGAAGCTCGGCCACGTCTGGCGGAAGCTGGCGGCGGCGGTAGCAAGCAGCGTGAGCTCCGAGCCGAGCGGTCAGCCCTGAATTCAACTGCACGGTCGTCTGTGCCAGGTCCTGTCAACCTCCATCGAGACGTCCAGCGCTGGAGCGGAGTGGGTCAGGGCGCCGACCGAGATCCGATCGACCCCGGTCGCCGCATAGGCGCCGATCGTGGCCAGGCTGACTCCTCCTGACACTTCGAGGAGGGCGCGGCCCCCTGTCAGGCGAACCGCCTCAGCGACCTGGCCGACGTCCATATTGTCGAGCAGGACGACGTCCACTCCCTCGGCCACGGCGGCTTCCATTTCCTCGAGTGACTCCACTTCCACCTGCAGTGGACGGCTGGGTAGACGGGCCAGGCTGATGGCCTGCCGGGTGCCGCCTGCCGCAGCCACGTGGTTGTCCTTCACAAGGACGGCGGACGCGAGGTCAGAGCGGTGGTTGACGCCGCCGCCCATCCGTACGGCGTATCGCTGGAGCGCGCGAAGGCCTGGGGCGGTCTTCCGTGTGTCCAGCACGACGGTCTTCGACCCAGCCGCATCGACAAATCGGCGAGTCAGCGTGGCTACGCCAGAGAGCTGCTGAACGAAGTTGAGGGCAGTGCGCTCGGCCCGGAGGAGGCTGGCCAGCGGCCCATTGAGTCGCGCCAGGATCTGATGGGCCGAGATGAAGGTTCCATCCTCGACGACCGCCTCGAACCGCACCGAGCAGTCGACCTGACGAAATACTTCGTGGGCGATGGGCAAGCCGGCAACCACACCGGCCGACCGGGCGATCAAGTGGGCCGATCCCTGGAGGGTCGGCGGCACCACCGCCTCCGTCGTGACGTCGCTGTCGACGGCGTCCTCCATCAGGGCTTCCCTGACCTTGGCTTCGACCTGCTCCCACGGGATTGGCGTCCTCATTCCGCGGCGCTGTCTCCCGGGATGGTGTCGTGCCACGGCAGCTCTCTCGCCCAGGTACCCATGACTGGGCCCGTGAAGCGGTAGAGGTCCCCGGGCCGGCCGACGCGGCCGACCGAAGCCCGCCTGCCGACGTGGACCAGGACACCGGATGCGAACAGGGGGCTGAACGCCTTCTTGAAGTTGCCCGTGTTCAGACGCAAGAGCGCCGGGTCGAGGATTGCCGCGTAGACCGCTCTGAGCTCGGGCAGCGTGACCGTTTCCGGCAGCAGCTGGAAGGCCAGCCACGAGTAGCGCAGCTTTGCCTGGGCCCGGTTGGTAGCCACCCGGAGCATGTCCGCGTGGTCGAAGGCCAGAGACTCTGCCGGCAGTCCGCGGACAGGGACCCACTCAGCCCGCATGATTCCGCCTCCAGGGGCCAGGCTCAGCCCATCGCTCCGCTCCAACGCGAGATGCGCGACCGAGACGACGCGGCCACGAGAGTCGCGGTCGGGTGCTCCGAAGGTGCCCAGCTGCTCGAGGTACCAGTTGGCAGCGTCGAGGCCTGCCTTGGTCTGAAGGGCGCGCCGGGCGGCGCCGTCGAACGACTCGTCGGCTCTGACGAGCACGCCTGGGAAGGACCACTTACCCGCAAAGGCGGCGTCCTCGCGCTTGACGAGGAGGACCTGCCAGGCGCGATGGATTGGCTCATCAAGGCTGACGGTGAAGAGGATTACGTCTACCGCCACCACGGTATTTGGCTGGAGCCGGGTGATCGGGGCGGAGGTCTTCGTGGTTCGGGCTGTCATCTGACCGAGGTTTGACTTTAGCAGATTCTAATCAGGTGGATCCAAATCTCTGGCGAGGCATCTCGGGCCTGCTGAGGTGGTGAGGCCAGCGGGTCCAGCCAAGGAGGACACCTGCGTGCGGTCTATCCCGCCGCCTCCTCGGATTCTGCGTCCGGCAGGTCGCGGAGAGTTCGGAGGGGGCTGAGCGTGGTGGGCAGTGCGCAGCACACCGTGATAGCCGCGGCCGTGACGAGCGCCAATCGGAGGCCGATGAGCTGACCCAGCAATCCGCCGGCCAGTGAGGCCGCAACGCTGCCGGCGTTGATGACGAGCCCGACCCCGGCGGTGGTCCGGCCGAGCAGCTGATCTGGGATCACGGCTTGCTGTATCGCCTGCTGTGCGACGTTGTAGGTCATCACGCCTACGCCGCTGATGAGGGCGCCAATGATGAGCAGTGGAAAGATCAACGGCCTGTGCGCAAAGGCGGCACCAGTGCGAACGAGAACGCCGGCCGCCAGTAAGAACGTGGCGACGACCATAGCGAGTCCGAGTCCTGCCCGACGCTGGAGCGGTCGGATAAGTAGCGAGCCGAGCAGCGAGCTGAGGCTGGACGCCACGAAAACCAGGCCCAGACTCGCCGGTGGGATTCCGATCTGTCCGACAAATAGGAGGACGAAGACGGCGGCGGACATGCCGCTTCCAGTGTTCGCGATGAGGAGCGTGCCCGTAATCGCCCTCAAGAGCGGCTGCCGCCGTAACAGCGTGAATCCTGCGATTGCCTCGCGAGCCACGTGCCGTCGTCTTGCACGCTCCACCCGCGGCTCGCTCAGGCGGAGCCAGAAGGCCGTTGCCGCCCCGACCAGGAACGATGACGCGTCAATCACGATCGCCACTGGCGCGGTCAGCAGCTGGACCGCGGCTCCCGCGAGCCCTGGGCCGATCAACGAAGCCACCGTCCTGCTCGTCTGGTAGCGGGTATTCGCCTCCACGAGCCGGTCTCGCCCCACCAGCGTCGGCAGGAACGAGACCTGAGCAACGCCGAAGAACGCAGCCGCCGACCCCGCGAGAAAAGCGACGACATAGAGTTGTTGGATCGAAAGCACGTGTATGGCTGCCGCCACCGGCACCGTTGCCAGCACGGTCGCGCTCGCGAGCTGCGTGACGATCATTACGGGCCGGCGTCGGGCTCTGTCCAGCCACACGCCGGCGACCATGCCGAAGAGCAGGCCCGGAGCGAATTGAAGGGCTGCCAGCACGCCCATCTCGGCGGGGGTTGCACGCAACGTGAGTGCAGCCGCGATCGGCAGGGCGAGCAGCGTGAACTGGGAGCCGAGCATGGAGACGGATTGGCCGCTCCAGAACTTCAGGAACTCTGGGTCGCGGAGCAAGCCCGGCTGGCCAGTGCTCATCCCTGCCACAGAAATCTCCGGGTGGCCCCTTCGTTCAAACATCAGTCCGCCAGGCGGCCGCACCTCCAGTGTCGATCCGGCCGAAAGCCGTTCGTGTAGAGGGTGAGAAGCCGGCAGGATGCCGGCTGTAACGTCAAGGAGAGTGCAGATGAAGCGGTACCTGCTCAGCATCTATCAGCCCGACGGACCGACCCCCCCGCCCGAGGTCCTGGAGACGGTGATGGGCGACGTCAACGCATTGATCAGGGAGGTCAAGGCTGCCGGCGCCTGGGTCTTCAACGGCGGGCTGTACCCCTCGAGCACGGCCACGGTGGTGCGGCTGAGGGACGGCGACCTGCTTACGACCGACGGCCCGTTCGCGGAGGGCAAGGAGCACGTCGGCGGCTGCTTGATCATCAAGGCACCCGATCTCGACGCTGCGCTCGAGTGGGGCCGTAAGGCAGCCCGGGCGACAACCCTCCCGATCGAGGTGCGGCCGTTCCAGGACCAGGCAGACGACTGATACCGGCGGGTCTGTCCTGCTGGTCTGGAAGAGTGGGTTCGGGAGGTCGGGTCGCCCGGTGGCCCTGCCTCCCCGGCTCACCGCGTCCACGGTCAGGTGGTGCGAGTCCTCGAGGTCCGGCCTGTGCGGGCCGCCGGGTGCGCTTCCAGATGCGAGCTCAGCGCTTAACCAGTCGGGCGCCACAGCTTAACGGCGTGAAGGGCGCCCCTTAGCCGCCCCGTCCCTACGATCGGCCGAGACGGTATGAGAACCGTCGGGTCGGTTCAGCCGGAATCTCGCATCCCGGAGGAGTCGCGTCCGGATGCGTCCTCGCTCGAGGGATTTCGGCTCATGGGAGGCGGTGATGAGTGAAGACTCTGCGCAGACGGCTGGACGGTTGTCGCGCCGTGCGTTCCTGAAGGGCGTCGGTGCCGGCGGCGCCTCGCTGGCAGTCGGGACCATGGTCGCTCGGCCGGTCTTCGCCGAGACGCCCGAGCTCTGGCTGAAGCCGGGCGCGGTGGCCGAGCTGCCGGCTCAACTGCATCTCCAGTTCGGCCGCAACGCAGCCGAGGAGATGGTCGCATCCTGGTCAACCACGGTGCCGGTGGCGCGGCCGCGGATCAGGCTGGGCACGTCGCCCGGCGACCTCGATCGCACAATCGAGGCGTTCGTGAAGACGTATACGGACGGCCTGAGCGGAACGCAGGTGCTCACGTACCACGCGCGGGTGCATGGTCTGCGGCCGGACACCGATTACCACTACCAGGTCCTGCACGACGGGTCACAGCCCGTGGCTGGAAGCTTTCGGACCGCGCCGCGGGGGCGCGCGCCGCTGACCTTCAGCAGCTTCGGCGATCAGAGCATCCCGGACAAGCTGGGCAACCCGCCCACGCAGCCCTGGACGCCTTACGCCGGTCTGGTCGTCGGCGAGGTGGAAGCGCGCCGGCCCCTGTTCCATCTGCTCAACGGCGACCTGTGCTACGGGAACGTCGCCGGCCGTGAGCACCTCCGCGTTCAGACCTGGCGCAGCTTCTGGAACAACAACACGCGCTCTGCTCGCTTCCGGCCGTGGATGCCGGCCGCCGGCAACCACGAGAACGAACGCCTGGACGGCCGGCCGGGGCTCGACCCTTTCAAGGCCTATCAGACCTGGTTCGAGCTCCCCAGCAGCGGCTCTGACCCCGAGTTCCATGGCCTGTGGTACACGTTCCGCGTTGGTGCCGTGCAGGTGGTTTCGATCAACAACGATGACGTCTGCTACCAGAACGGCGGGAACACGTACGTCCGTGGCTACAGTGGGGGCGCCCAGAAGTCCTGGCTGAGCCGAACGCTGGCTGCGGCCCGAAGCGACGAGGACGTCGACTGGATTGTCGTATGCATGCACCAGGTCGCTATGTCGACCGCAATCCCGTTCAATGGGAGCGAACTGGGCATTCGAGAGGAGTGGCTGCCGCTGTTCGACCGATTCGGCGTCGACCTGGTCGTCAGCGGGCACGAGCATCACTACGAACGTACCTTCGCCGTGCGCGGCCAGGAGGGCCAGTACAGGCGCCCGGTGCCGGCGACGCACGATGTCGACCAGATCGACACGAGCAAGGGCACCGTACACATGATTCTGGGCGGGGGCGGCCACAACGCCTCGTCCTACAACCTCTACTCGGTCAAGGATGGCGCCTTCGAGGCGGAGCTCATCGCGCCGCAGAACCCTGCGGCCCCCACAACACCTGCTGTACCGATTCCGCTTATCACACCCAGGCCTCGGGAGAGGGCGACGTGGTCGGCAACCAACGCCAGCACCGATCCGGTCGCGTCTCACGCGCGCGACTCTGGCCACGGGTATGGCTTCGCGTCGTTTGAAGTCGACCCAGGTTCCGAGCCGGGCGGCTGGACCACGATCACCGTCCGCTACCACCGAACGCTCGACCCGGCCAACCCGGCTGATTCAGGTAAGGTGCGGGAGTTTGACAGCTTCACGCTGAGACGTCGGCGCGCCGACGGCGAGGACGAGCGAGAGCGCAGCGAGGAGGAGGCCGCGGTCGTCAGGTAAACCGCGGGTGAGACGAGCCAGCGCGTTTGGCCGGATGGCCGCGAGGTCGTACTGAATCAGACCGCGCTACGGTTGGTGATAGGTTGATCCTCGAGACCAGGCTCACAGCGGTCCGGGGCCCAGGCACCGTTATGCTCCAGCAGCCTGCGCGTTATGCGTCGTAGAAACTGCACTTCATCGTCCGATAGATGTCCCGAGAACGACTCCCGGAGGGTCGCAGCGAATGTGCGGTCTGCTTTGGTGAGCACCTCCCGGCCCGTGTCCGTAAGAGTGACGCGGACGACGCGCCGGTTGTCTCGGGGGATGTCGCGGTCGATCAGGCGCTTGCCCTCGAGTCGGTCCGCGATCCGCGTGAGTCCACTCGGGCTGGCCAGCAGTTGCGCGGCCATCTCGCTCATCTGAAGCGCGCGCCCGTCGGAGGACCGGAGGCGCCAGAGGAGCTCGAACTCCAGCCAGGACAGGCCCGCCTCCGCACCCAGGCGTTCCTCTAGCCGGCTCTGCAGCACGCGGCTCGTCTGCTGGAGATTCAGCCAGGCGACGATCCGCTCGCGCTGCGTGAGCGCTACCGGGGCCTTCATGGATGGATCTTACCTCCCAACGCTTGACAAGGCAAACCTCGCCAAAATAAACTTTGCATTCCCAACATTTGTCTAAGGAATACTTGTTAGGAGAAGGTTTTATGCCGACAGGCTCATTGGACTTCACAACCGCCGCTTCTGAAGCACAGCTGGCATCCCTCGCGGAGAGATTGCGAGAGCGAAACTTCGAGGTCCTGGTGGTCGACAGTGCCTCGGATGCGCGGAGCGCCGTACTCGAGCGCATCCCCGCCGGCTCCGAAGTGCATTCCGGCAAGTCAAAGACCCTCGAGGACGCCGGCGTCTTCAAGAGCCTCATGGAGTCTGGGAAGTACACATTTCTCCGCAACCAGCTGTTCCAGATGGATCGGCAAACGCAGATGCGCGAGATCCGCAAACTGGGCGCCGCTCCGGACTTCATGGTCGGCAGCGTCCAGGCTGTGACCGAGGCGGGACAACTTGTCGCCGCCTCAGCAAGCGGAAGCCAGCTTGGGCCGTACGCCTCTGGTGCGGGGCAGCTGATCCTCGTGATCGGCAGCCAGAAGATCGTTCGCGACCTCGAGACCGCGCTCGGCCGCATCCGCGAGTACGTTCAGCCCTACGAGGATGCACGTCTGCGTGAGCAGCTCGGCATCGGGACCCAGCTCGCCAGGATCCTGATCCTCGAGCGCGATTTCCGCCCCGGCCGGACCACGATCATCCTCGTAAGAGAGCCAATCGGCGTCTGATGGGGAAAAACTCTCCCCCGCGAAGTCGGACCGCGAAGTCGGGGGAGTACCGGCGCAGCCGGGGAGGGGGGTCCCGCGAAGTCGGGGGAGTACCGGCGCAGCCGGGGAGGGGGGTTCCCCGCGAAGTCGGGGGAGCACCAGAGCAGCCGGGGAGAGGGGGCCAAGGCCGCGGTATGGGCGTTCGACTTTGAACGCTCACTCGGCCCACGGGGCGCGGTGGATCCCGCGCGCGCGGGCTGACAGCGCGCACATCGCTCGTTGTGGACGTTCACCTCGTGCCGGTAGCCAGGTGAGGATCCCGAAGCGGCTGTCCCGTTTCGAGATACGTCTTCATACCGCTGAGAATGAACATCCAGCCGCCCGAGACGTTCTGGGCGGTCTTC
>DATFWQ010000043.1:0-14677 GCA_035259145.1 Candidatus Dormiibacterota bacterium
CCCAGCCAAACCGCTCACGCATAACTTCACCCCATCCGTCGATACGGTCGGGACCACCGAGCAGTATGACCTCCCAAACTCGGCGGGCAGCTTCTTTCTGCTGGTGGAGAGCGTATGGGGTGGGGCCCCTCGTAAACCGCTTCGTCTCAGCCCGTAGCAGACGAAGCGCCCCCTCCAGGCGAGCCTCTAGCCCACCCAGGGCCAGGAAGCCGAGTGCCTCGCGCTCCCTCTCAAACTCAATCACGGCTACCCCCTTTGGGCGGCCGCGAGCCGCGCCACGGTCAGCGTACTCCAAAGCTAGGGTGGTGTGACCTCAACTGTCAGCGTGCCAGCTCGCACTCTGAACCAACGTGGATCCTTTGCCATCAGCCCTCCTGCTCAGCAACCGTGTGAAAAATGCTCCCCGTCGCCCTGCGATCCTGCTGGTCGGGTGGTTGCTGCCGACCGCATCAAGGGTTGGTGAGCGATGCTGACTGGATTGGTTCCTGGGAGCCATCAGGTTGGACATCTCCATGCATGGTGTCTGTTCAAACCGGGGGGTCGGCTGCCGTTCGGCACACCGCTTTGCGCGATTCTCGCTGTACTGAGGCGGCGGGCCGTCCTTCCTCATGGCGGCAGTAACTCGGAGACCATCCAGGCCGCTGATCCGTTATGACGTCGGTCAGCTGATCGGGCTGGATGTTTCGTCCTCACACCGCGAGTCGATCGGGGGGCTGCTGCATGGGTCGGGCGCCTAGCCCACCAGAGGGGATCTCGACCGAGGACGCACTCGCCAAGGCTGTCCGCATTCTCGAGCAGATCTCGATCGTTGCCGAGAGGCTCGGCGTCAAGATCGGCCTGGAGGCGCACGATGCATTCTCCGCCGCTTCCACGGTCGCCAGGGTGCTTGCGCTCGTGCCCAGCCCACACCTCGGCATCGTCTGGGACATGCTGCACACCCATCGCATGGGCGAGACGCCCGGGCATGTCTGGGAGGTTATCGGACCTCGGATCTTCAACCTCCACGTGAGGGACGCCCGTCGAGTGCCGGACGGCGAGGGCTGGCAGCTGGTCCTGCTCGGTGAGGGCGAGGTCCCCGCCCGCGAGGCATCAATGTGCTCCGGCGCGGCGGGTTACGAGGCTGGCTGGTCGTGGAGTGGCAAAGCGCTGGCACGGCAGCCAAGTTGCTGGGGGCGCTCGCTTCTCTTCGGCCACGAAGGCGCTGGCTGGTTGAGACTGTCGGCCCGGGCGTCAGCCGCGTTGCGCCAGGCGGCTCCGGTCTGACTGCTTCGTCGTGGGGGGTGCAACTAGACGTCGGTGACGCTAGCGGGCGCTCGCTATGCGGCCGGCCAGCATAGCGGTGGGACCCGTTCGGTGGCCTCCGCGCGAAGTTGCCGGTGGACCGTCCACCCCGCCTGCAGTCGGCGTGCCGTTCGGGCAGGTCGCGCTTCAGCTGGAGGGAGGGCGCCGAACTCCTGCTCATGAACCCGAACGTCAGTACGGGGCTGATGCATGAACTAGAGCGCGACCTCCTTGGTGTCGATCGGGGTGCGGATACCGCCGATGGAGTGGTTCTTCATTCGGCACCTGGCCAAGGCGTTCGGGCTGCCGCGGCCCGATCCCCGGCGCGGCCGATAGCCACGATGGAGACCAGTTGCCAAACCTCAGCCCTACTGATAGATTGTCGTATAGTAATGATGACATATTTCGGAACAACGTGGGAGGTCAAACATATGTCCACGGTGATCATCGTCATCGCGGTCCTTGTGGTCCTGGTGCTCATCGCTCTCGGGTTCGCGCTGAGGACCGGGCTGCGGTACAGGCGGAGCCGCCGGCTCCGCTCCCGGTTCGGCCCGGAGTACGAGCGCGCGGTGGAGGCGACGGGTGACCGCGACCAGGCCGAGCGCAGCCTCGAGCAGCGTGTGGAACGCCGCCGGGAGCTGCAGATCCGCGAGCTGGGCCCGGATGCCCGCGACCAGTATGCCGGGGAGTGGCGAGCGGTGCAGAGTCGCTTCGTCGACGACCCAAGGGGCGCGGTCGACGAGGCTGACGGCCTGGTCTCGCGGGTGATGAGCGACCGGGGATACCCGGAGGGCGACTTTGAGCAGCATGCGGCGGATGTGTCGGTGGACCACGCCGCCGCGGTACCCGGCTACCGGAGCGCCCACGCCATGCTGCTAGCCGGTGCACGTAGCGAGGTAGCCACCGACGACCTCAGGCAGGCGATGATGCACTACCGCGAGCTCTTTGCCCAACTGGTCGGCGAGCCACCAGATGCCATCGGGACCGCCGGAGACGCAGGCACAGGCTGGCATTCCCGGGCTGAGCGCCCGGCCGGCGAGCAGCCCGCCGCCTATGATCCGGCCGGGGCGGGTCGGGAGCGACGAGATAGATGAGCACGTATCGGCCGCAGGAACCGTACGAAGAGCGAGAGCACTCAGAGCCCTTCGTGGACGAGGGGGACCACTCGGCAACTCAAGAGGGAGACCACTCAGAGCATGTCGAGGACGAGAAGGACGCCGCGCCAGATCGAGAGGCAGAGCAGCCTGGCGCCACCGCAACCCCTTTGCCAGTGAGCGAGGGCGCGGGGCAGGTGTCGACGGCGAGCGAGCAACTGACGGTGCTGGAGGACCGGGATGCGGGGGCGGTCCCCACCCCGGCAGCGAGTCCGCGCTCGGCACACGGTGACTTCCAGATCTTTGGTCCCGGCGAGCTGGAGGGCTACCGGTCGCGCTGGGAGTCCATCCAGTTCGGCTTCCTGGACGACCCGAAGGGCGCGGCGGAGCAGGCCGACACCGTCGTCCGCGAACTGCTTGGGCGGCTCACCGAACGGCACCAGCTGCTCAGCGACGAGCTCAACCGCCAGTCGGACCAGGACGTCGACACGGAGTCCATGCGCCTGGCAGTGCGGAACTATCGCTCGCTCTTCCAGAGACTGGTAGGGAGCTGAGCGGCCGCGCAAGCGACCCCAGGGCGAGCCAATCAGTCGCCGGCGGTACCCCGCCGGGACGGATAGACACGGGTCCACGATCGCTGCGGCTCGCCGCTGTGTGTACGGCGCGTGCAGGTGAAGCACCCATCCCCCGCGACCTTCGGGGACTCAGCCGTCCAGTGAGCATCAACGGCAACACATTCGCACGTCATCGTGCTCGGCATTGAGGGCGTGAGTCCTGATCCCGACCAGGATCAGCTCAGCGCCGCGGTGCTGGAGGTGCTGAGGCAGGTCTAAGTGCACGACGGTGAGGGCCTTGCCGCGAGGGGGGGTTGCCGAGTGAGCGATGACATCAAGTGGGTTCGGGTACATGGAACCACGTGCGCGTTACTTCTATTGGGTCATCTCAAGCTGACGCCACCCCCGCAGCCATGCTCGGTGGAGGTGCGAGGAACACGTTCCCTCGCACTCCCCGAGCGGCGGATAGACGCGACCAGGTCGTTGTCGCGCCGTGCCAGCTCGCCGGAAATCGCGCGGCGGCCGCCAGAGGATCCGCTGGAACGGTCGGTCGAGCTCGGCCCCTGGGCTGTCGGCGCTGCTGAGCCTTGGCCTAGCTACGGTCGCCGGGTCTGTAATCCTCGCCGCCACCAGCTCAGCTTGTCGGCGGCCGCCATCGTGAGCTCGTTGCTTTCGTTGAGGCCAGCGGTAAAGCGCCGCATTCTCCCGCGAGCGTCGTGACCCGTGACTCGAATGGTGAGGGTGGACTGACGTGCCAGCATGAATCGATGGGGAACGTTGGGGACGGTGTGGAGGACCTGGAAGAAAGGTAGCTTCTCACGCTGCGCCAGGACGTCTACGAAGACCGTCGGCTCACGCGGCCCAGCCGGAACATCGATTGAAAGTCGCGCTGGTGTACCTGGTCCTGGGTTGTCGTCCTTGAAGTGGAGTGTCACCGGCTGAATTGGGAACGGGACCGGTTCGGCCTTCCAGAGCTGCACCCGTACGTCCGAGACGGGTACTCGGGAGCGGTTCAGGACACCTACGCGGTACCACCGGCCACGAACCAGCCTACCCGTAGCGCCGTCCATGATCGGGTAGGTGTGGAGGTAGGGCGGCAGATCACCTCCGAAGACCAGGTCCAACCGGGGCCGCGTGAAGCGACGCGTAACGCGGTCAACGATCCCGAGGAGGAACAGAGCGATGGTCCTGGGGATCGTTTCCTCGTGCATCGCCGAACCCTAGCCCGATCGGGACCCGCGTTGTCAAGCACGTCGCAGACAAGGCGGAGACGCGCCTGCTGAGCGTCTCAAGGTATAGCTGCGCCCGAGAAGTTGCTCATCTTCCCCACTGTTTGGGGGTCGGGCATTGCCGAGCCCTGGCCCTTCCCGCGTCCTCTGCTGGTGTCACCGCCGGAGGCGGATGGCTACCTACTTGCAGTCTCTACTCGTGTATGTATAATGATAGCAATCCTATCAGATCACATGGGAGTGAGTGAGCGAGAACCATGAGCATCACATTGCCAGGTATCAACATCCCGAGCCGTACGATCGACTTCGGGGGCCTGGCCACCAACGAGTTCTTGATCCTCCTGGTGGTGGGGCTGATTGCGGGCGTGCTGGCCAGCCGGGTCGTAGGCGTGGGCGGCGGCCTTTTTCTGGACATGGTCGTGGGCGTCATCGGTGCCTTCTTGGGCCACTGGCTCTTCGGCGTGTTCAACATCAACCTCGGCCCCGGCGTCATCCCCCTCATCATCGTGGCCTTCGTGGGGGCCGCTCTCCTGCTACTCATCGTGCGTGGGCTGAGCGGGGGCTCCTACTTTGGCCGGTGGGGACGCTTTTATCGTCGCCGACGGATCTGACCCTTGGGGAGGCGGCCCTCCCCCATTAATAACGCGCCAAGGCCCGGCACCACGCCGCAGTCAGCTCCTCATTGAGGTCGGCAGCCGGCGCGTGCACCTCGCCGGCTGCACATACAACCCAGGCACACAGTGGGTGGTCCAGCAGGCATGAAAACCTCGCCTGGAAGCACCAGGATGGTGCTTTGAAGGCCTGTTTCACTGCTCTGTGACGGAGACACGAAGTTGCCTTGGACGAGGTCTTCGAGAGTGACGGTGTGGAGGTCATCCCGTTACTATTCCAAGAGCGTCGGGCGGACGCCTTCGCGGAGAGCGCTGGGTGGGCTCGGCCAGGCGGGAGCTACCTGACCGAGTGCTGATCTTCGGTCGCGGACACCTGGAGTCGGTGATGACCGAGTCCATCGACCACCACAACCACGCCCGGCCGCATCAGGGGATCGAGCAGCGCCGACCCTCTGAGCCAGCCGAACTGGTCTGACTGCCGACCGGGTCGGTCGAGCGCCTCGATCGCCTCGGCGCGGTCCTCGACGAGCACAGCCCCGGCCTGAAGAGGTGACGGCGAGGGGGTTAACCACACACCGAGAGCACTCCTGCGGCGATGTTCCAGATGGCTGGTGATGCGCGGCGAAGCTCGACTAGAGTCGCTCGGCCAATTTACTTTTTGAATTGCTCAGGAAGAAGATTCCAACGCCCGAGCAAAGTACCAGCAGTCCAATGCTGGCAATCAAGGCTGCGATTCCGAAGAGAATAGACATGGTGTGTTTCCTCCAGTGAACCTCGGTTTGCGCCATCTCCCCGAACTGTTGTGTGGTTCCAGAATCAGTGAGGGGCTGGGTGTCGGTTGGGCACTCGAACGGCACACGCCCGCGGAATCCGCGGGGACCCATTCCTTGTAGCTCCACCAAACGTGGCTGCGGGGTGCACGGTTTTCCAGGCGCGAGGAGCCGCTGGTCGCGGCCTGCGCAGTCCTGGGACTGTACGCATTTGGAGACCTTGCTGCCGAGCTCGACCTCTCGCTCGGCCACTGCTCAAGTCGCCGTTGCCTTCGATCCACTCCACCTGTCAGAAAGAACTCCGCGGTGCAGCCAAGTACTCGATGTCACCGGCAATATGAAATTCCCGAGATAGTGCCGATCTCAAAACTCCCCTTACTGAGCAGCCTGAGGAGCTCGTGCTCCTCCGCTCACAACCAGACGCGAGCTCAAGTCGGAACACCATCACCTCAGCGAGATCCTCAAGGGTCTGCACCGCATATCGCCGAGCGTACTCGGCCAGAGATTGAGAAGCCTGGAGAGGGTCGGCGTCATCGAAACGCGGCCCAACCCAACCGGGCGCGGCTCGACGTACCACCTGACGGAGGCGAGGAACCAGCTGGCGGAGCTCGTCATTAGCCTCGGTATATGGGGACAGCAGTGGGTGGAGGTTCGACCCGAGCACTGTGATCCCGACGCCCTGATGTGGCAGTTCTTCAAGCATCTCGAGCCGGACCGGTTGCCAGCGAAGCGAAGGGTCGTGCGCTTCGAGTTTTTAGGTGTGCGGAAACGGTACTGGTTGGTTCTGCAGCGTGACGATCCTGATCTGTGCTTTTCGGATCCGGGCTATGGCGACGACTTGGTCGTCCGGGCCAGCGTGGAGGCGATGGTCAGGGTCTACCTGGGTCAGCTTTCCGTCGCAGACGCGGTCCGGTGCGGGCAAGTGCAGACCGAGGGCTCACGCGAGCTCGCCAGCAGCATCGGAGACTGGCTTCGCTGCAGTGGGTTCGCCTACTACGCGCAGCCGGTGCGCTTCGATGGGTTCAGCAGGTCGTTCGTCAAAGCGACCCGCTAGGCCGCCATCCTGGCGGGCCGCGTCCAGCAGGTGCCTTCAGTCGCCACCATCTGGCGGGTTCTCAAACGGCACGGGCACATCACCCTCCAGGCACAAACGGCCGCGCTGCTCTGTCATCGGTCGCGCTGGAAGCAATAAATTCCCGAACATCGTGTTCGTTCCAAGACTGCCTTCCGTGGGTCGACTGGAGGGTTTGCTGATGCTTGCCCACGATGGGCTTCGATGACGGGGCCAGCGCGGCCGGCCGCGCCCCGACCCGGCGTCATTGCTGGCACACGTTCGTGACACCGTGCAGGTCGATGTCAGCGGGCTGGACGCCTGGCGGTTGGCCGGGTCGGTCCCAGCATCGGATGCCCGGCGTCGGGCCAAGTGATCACGCCCGCTATGTGGACATCCTGGCGGCTGACCCTGGGGAGACACCTCCGAGCCGCCCTCGCCACGCGCCGCTGTTTGGCGCCGATCCTGTGTAGGCGGCCAGGCCGCGCGGCTTGGGTTCGTCGACGGCCGTCCAGAGCCTGGGCTCGCCCCCAACAGTCTGTGGCCCATCGCCAGTCCGGCGCTCCGGCTGCGCATCCTACCTTGATCGGGGCGATGTTGCCGGTCCGACTGGTCTGCCCGATCTCAGTCGTGCGACCCTGTCTCGAGCGACAGAAATTACGAACGCAGCCGCCAGCAAGATTACAGAACCGGGCAGTGCCAGGAGAGCGAATAACACGACCGTCCCGACGAGAGCAGCCTTCGCCGGATCTGCTCTCAGCGGCAGCGACGCCTGGTCCGGCTCAGCGCTGGCCGGCGCGCCAGGGTGGTGTGGCCGTCGACGCATCTGCTTCATTCTGCTCGTCCGGCTACTCGCCGCCGCCTAGGACGAAGAAGGCAAGATACATGATCGCCATCACAACCACGGTTATTGAACCAAGCGCAACTCCGATGACCGCCACGCCGGGGCGTCTGGTTCTCGAGGCCAGCGCAATCACACTGGTCGCGGCCGCAGCGAGGGCGAGAGGTAACGCCGCGAGAAAGGCGGGGGTCAGGATGCCGTAATAGAACTGCGACCAGGGAGTAGTGTAGTGGCCAGAGCCCAGCGGGAGCTCCTGGTAGAAGTCCGGATGAGCCGAGAAGCAGGCGACAGTTGGGCTACTGCCGCAGGGTCCCGCGCCAGCAGTGTGCACGACGGCTGGCCACACAAACTGGATCAAGATCACGGCCGCCAACGCGGCTGCAGCGACGATCAGGCCGCCATACGCGGCCGCATCGGCCCCTCCCGTCGTCCTCACACCCGAAGTTCGTCGCACGGTGCCCTGTTCGTCGGCTGCGGTGACCGGCACTCGCCAGGGCGATCCCGCTATGCCGGCCGCGCCGACCAGGATTCCGAGCGCGCCAATCGCAATCAGGGCGAAAGGCGACTGACGCAGAAGTAGGAGGGGAGTAGTCACGGAACCCTTCCCGATCAGAAGCAAATTCGGTTCTAGATATTGAAAGATGACGCCGACCACGGTTGTCGCAGCCCCGGCGATCCACAGAACCAGCCAACGCACGCCTGGCCGTCCGGGCTCTTTCAGCTCGCTCCGGTCAAGCGGTATCGAATCCTTCTCCTTCATCATGTGTGCACCTCGATCGTCTCTCTGTGCTTCAAACGTGCCGAGCGGATGTGCTTGGCCAGCTGCCGTCCCATGAGGGCGCACCCGATGACCACGAACGTCCCAAGAAGCAGCTTGCCCGGCGGCGGCTTATAGGGCTCGATCGTTGCCCAAGCGGTCGGCCCAAGCCAGGTACCGAGACCCAGGAAGACTGCTTCATAGAGGGCGACGGCTGGCATCAGTCCCCTGAGGAAGGTACGCCTAGGCATGGCAACCAGCCCAGAGATTTCAGTCGTCACGACACGCAGGCCGGGTGTGATCCGGCCTGCGAAGACCGCGGTCGCCCCACCGCGCCGGAGGTTCGCCATCAGGAGAGCGACTCTTTTGCCGGCACGGGGAAGAGTTGCAATTCGACGCAGCGCCGCGGTTCCCAATCGTTCGAAAATCTCTCGTCCAGCGATTGCCCCCAGGACTGCGGAGATGTAGGTTGCGGCTACCATGACGAGCGGGTTTACGTGAGCGGTCGTAATCGACACCCCTGCCAACACCAGGAGCAGGTCTCCTGGTAAGAAGGGCATCGGGATACCCAGCTCCTCGAGCACGATGAGGACGCAGATGACCAGGATCAGCTCGTAACCGGAGAGACCAACCAGGCCGCCGATGCCTTCGTTCATGCGGCGACGATAGGCGCCTCAATCCGGACGCACATCGGGGCGACCCCAGGCGCTTTGTCAGGGCTAGCCCTGAGGTCGGACGGCGGGATTCAGTGCCATGATGCCCGCGTGGTTCGTGACGTGTTGATTGTCGACGACCATCGCGGCTTCCGGAGGGAGGCCAAGCGTCTCATGGAGCAGATCGGCTTTCGGGTTGTCGGCGACGCGGGCACTGGATCTGAGGCAATCGACAAAGTCCGGCAGCTCAACCCGGACGTCGTGCTTCTGGACATTCAACTCCCGGATCTAGACGGGTTTGCAGTCGCGACGGCCCTGGCCTCCTTGCCTGAACCGCCGGCGGTCCTCCTGGTCTCAACCCGAGATGCAGTCGATTACGGCTCTCGCCTCAGTAACTGTAGCGCGGTAGGCTTCATCGCCAAGGCTGAGCTGACCGCAGACAGCCTTCTGGCCCTTCTCGGCTCACGATGATCGCGCTGCGCCGCTCTATCCAGGTGGCCGTGCCGGCGTTGGTCGTTCTCGTATGCGTATCCGACCTTCTCAGTCCGTCGCAACAGTCGGTCCCGCTGTGGCTTTACGCGCTGAACTACATCGTCCCTGGCGCCGCCTTCGCCATCGCCGGGCTCGTTGCCTGGTCGCTGCGCCCGGCCAACCACATGGGCCTGCTGATGATGGCGGTAGGCGTCGGCCTCCTGATTGGAGCTGCCGGCATCCTCACTCCAGTCTCACCGCTAGCCCGAACCATCTCCGAGTTTCTCCGGCTTCGGGTGGGTCATCCGTCTGACTACCTGTTTCTGGCGCTGGGTCCGCTCTGGGCGGTGGTGATCCTCCACCTACTGCTGGCCTTCCCCAGCGGACGTCTCGGCGCGCGGCTCAGCCGAGGACTTGTGGCGGCGCTGTATGTCTTTGTGCCGCTCATCAGCCTGATCGGGCTATCGGTGCCGTTCGAGGTCGGTCTGGGTTCGTGGCTGCAGATTGGCTACACGACGGTCAGATCGGTCGTCTATCAGACGTGCTTCGCAGTTGGCTTCGTCTTGATCATGAAGCGATGGGTCCAAGGGGGTCGAGCTCGGCGCAGATCCCTATCTCCAGTGCTGTGGTCACTGGCGCCCTTGAGCGTTGCATTTCTAACGCCAACACTCGAGGGTGTACTGCAACAGGTAATCGGGGTCCCCGACGCAGGACCGCTCGTCGACTCGACCAACGCGGTCGCTCTCGCATCCCCGCTGTTCTTGATCGTCTTACCGATCGGATTCTTGGTCGGTCTGCTCAGGTCAGGCCTTGACATGACGTCCGTCGCATCACTGGTCGTGAGGCTCTCGAGCGGGCTGCTTCCGGAGCAGCTGCAGCCGGCCCTCGCCAAGGCATTACACGATCCGTCTCTCGAAGTCGCCTATTGGGTGCCCGCACTCGAATCTTTCGCCGACCTCAACGGACGGCGCGTTGAGCTACCTGGGCCCGACTCGGAGCGTGCCGCGAGCATCCTGGATGGTGCGGCGAGTCCAGTCGCGGCGCTCGTATACGACTCGTCGTTGCGGCATGAGCCGCAGTTGGTTGAAACGGCGGCCGCGGCGGTGCGGATGGCCTTGGAGAACGCTGGCCTGCAGGCGCAGCTGAAGGCTCAGCTGGAAGAGGTGCGCCAGTCGCGCGCTCGCCTGGTCGAGGCCGGGCAGCGGGAACGGCAGCAGGTAGAGCGAGACCTTCACGACGGTGCACAGCAGCAGCTGGTGGCGTTGCTGCTTGCTCTCCAGGCTACGAGGGCTGAAGCGGCTCAGTACGGAGACAAGCGGACCGCAGCGATGCTCGGCGCAAACATCGCTGCACTCAAGCAGGCGCTTGTCGAGCTGCGTGAGCTCGCTCGTGGCATCCATCCGTCGATCCTCACTGAGGCCGGCCTGGTTGCCGCGATTCAATCGCTGGGGGAACGATGTCCGATCCCGGTCCAGCTCGATGCTGAGTACAGTGATCGTCTGCCGTCACACCTCGAGGCGACCCTGTATTTCGTGACCGCCGAAGCGATCACCAATGCTGTGAAACATTCAGGAGGCGGTCGGATCCAGATATCGCTCCGCCGCAGGTCAGGGATTGTTGCGCTCGATGTATGCGACGACGGCAAGGGCGGAGCCGACCTGGCGGCCGGCACTGGACTTCGCGGCCTATCGGACCGCGTCGCCGCAGTCGGCGGACAGCTCACTGTCAAGAGCCATCACGCAGGCGGAACCACGATCCACAGTGAGATCCCGTGCGCGTGATTGTTGCTGATGACTCAGCACTCTTCCGGGCCGGGTTGGTACGCGTGCTCCAATCAGAAGGATTCGAGGTGGTGGGCCAGGCTCGAACCGCCGACGAGCTCTACGCCCTCCTGGCCACTGAGCAGGCGTCGCTCGTGATCCTGGACATTCATATGCCACCAACTCAAACCAATGAAGGCTTGATCGCCGCCCGACAGATTCGTCGCCAGTATCCCGACCTTGGCGTCCTTCTTCTCTCGCAGTATGTCGAGAGTCATCACGCGCTCGAACTCCTGAGCCAGAGCCCGGATCGAGTCGGTTACCTGCTCAAGGATCGGGTCGCTGACGTAGACGAGTTCTTCGATGCGGTTAGTCGTGTGGCTAGCGGCGGATCGGCAATTGATCCGCTGGTCGTATCGCGGCTGCTTGCTCGAAAGCGGGCCGGGGACCTCGTCGATGATCTGACCGACCGCGAGAGGTCTGTCCTGGCACTGATGGCCGAGGGTCGTTCGAACGACGCCATTGCGACCGAACTGCGAATCAGCCGCAAAACGCTCGAAACTCATATCGGAACCATCTACTCAAAGCTTGGCCTCGAGCCGACCGGAGGCGAACACCGGCGCGTGCTGGCAGTCCTCAGCTACCTGCGCTCCTCCTGACGATCCGGGTAGACCCTGAGAGAACTCGCGGGCCAGCCCTGATCCGAGACTCAATCGAAGATGCTAGTCTCGGCGCCGCTGGAGATGCTTTCATCATGCCGGGGCAGCCGCTCCCTCGCGATGGGGTTCATCGCGGTGCTGCTGTTGGTGGCCTGCGATTCTGGCGGTCGTCCCCAGCAGCTCGCCCACGCAACCCCGCGAGACCCCGGTGGGTCTCCCCCGTCGATCGAAGTCACTCACGGTACGCTGA
The DNA here is from genome assembly GCA_035259145.1 of Candidatus Dormiibacterota bacterium. Taxonomy (GTDB): domain Bacteria; phylum Chloroflexota; class Dormibacteria; order Dormibacterales; family Dormibacteraceae; genus CF-161. The sequence continues at coordinate 11,982 of DATFWQ010000043.1, forward strand.
CGGCCCTCGACGCTTCGACCGGCAGACAGCTGTGGTCGGCAAACCTGCCTATGGGAGCCGTCAATCCACCCGTCACGGTGGCCGGCATGGTGATGGTCGCGGGCGGAGATAACTGCCAAACCCATACAGGAGAGGTCGCCGCTTTCGAGGAGGAAACGGGACGGCCGAGATGGACACTACCCATATCACTCGGTTCATTCTGCTTTGCGACAGTCTCAGCTGCTAGCGCGTCGGTTGTGGCCGCAGCGCCACGCGGGCCGACCAATCGCGGCCAGTCAGCTGCCGCCGAGATCGAAGCTATCGATGCCCGAAGCGGCAGGGTGATGTGGATGGCTCCAGGCGACCAGGCAGTGGCAGCGAACGATATCGCCGTCGTGCAACTGCGACAGCCAGGTCCCGGGGCTGCTCCCAAGATCGAGGGTCTAGATGTGAAGTCGGGTCGCCTTGTTTGGTCTGCGGGCGGGATTCCGATGGATGCCCCTTTGGTGGTGGATGCTGGGCGAGCATATCTGATCGGCTCTGCACCACCGCCGCCTGGCCAGCAGGTGGTACTGACACGGATTACCGCATTGGATGTGTCAACGGGTCAAATAGAGTGGCAGAAGGACGAACAGAACGCTGCGGACGTCGGCTTGCCGGTGGTGGGAGACGTGATCGTTCAGAGCGGCTCCAGGCAGACGATCGCCACACCTGCCGTCCCACCGGTCGTCGTTAAACCTCAACCGCAGTGGACCTGGAAGACCAGCGTGGTCGCCCGGGATCCAGCGACGGGCAAAGAAGCCTGGCGTCAGGATGAAACGGGAACGGGCAACAGCCCTGGCCCTGCAGGTGTCGTCGAGACCGCCGGTACCGTTTACCTGGAGCGCTTCATCAATGCGGCAGCCCCTGGGACACAGCAGTCGTCCTGTGTTCTACGCATAGACGCTCTCGATCCACAGACCGGCGCAAGACGATGGCGCATCGATCAGACTGGTGGCTGCATACCAGGGCCCGGAACGATGGCCGTCTCGCCAGCCGTCGCAATAGTCGCGATCGGCGGTGCGAGCAGCCAACTGGTTGCTCTCGCGCCGGGATCCGGCAAGGAGCTCTGGCGACGCCCCGTGCAGCTCCCAGCGGGAAGCTTGGGCTTCAGGGTATCGATCCACGGCAGCGTCGTCCATGTCGCGGCGGCTGGTCGTTTCATCCCCGAACAGGGCGACTAGCGTCCTTGAGCGCATGATGAACGAAGACCCGGAACCTCGCCTGGAAGCTGCAGGACGGCATCCCGAAGGGGAGGTTCCTGCTCGGCGACCGGGAGTCGAAGTTCACGGTCAGTTTCGACGAGGTGTTCAAGAGCGAGGGCGTGGATCATGCGGCTGCCCTTCCGAGCACCTTGGGCGAAGCGTCTCCATGTGAGCGGGCCGACGTGCTCCCGCTGCCGACTGGACCGGTGGAGCGACGCGATCGCCTCGGCGGGATCATCCACCAGTACAGCCGGGCAGTCTGACGAGGTGACTGAGAAGGGGTTAACCACACAGGCCCCTGGGCGCAGGATGGCGAACTTGTGGGTCTCCAGAGCAGCTGGACCCCGGTAACGCTGGGGGCTCTGTTACCTCCGGGTTCTCCGCGACGGGACGATACTCAGCTGGTTCCCCACTGACCAGGTCAGACTTGGTCGTCGAGCATCTGCGGCGCTGCGCGGATTCGCTCGACCCGCAGTCGCGACGATCCGCGGGCACGGACCCGGGCAAGCTCCAGGGTTTACCCCTTGAAGGTGCCCTACGAATTGACGCTGGGTGTTGTAGGGCACAGGCGAAGGCGGCGGAGGGTGGCGAAGACGAGCCGAATGGGTTCGAAGCATCGCGGTAGGACCGCCGATCCCATGTCGCGGCAGATCGCCGCACGGCCTTTCGGCCACCTACGGCGAAGGCACCCCGGTGAATAGCATGCGTGAGTGTGGCCTGTGTGCTGTTCGTTGCTATCCTGTTCGCCACCCTCTGTGGCAGCAGCTGTGACACCGCGCCCGACTTGACGGCTAGCCCGCGCCCAAGCGTGAGCATCCCCTCCGAAGCCCAGCAGGCGATCGCCCAGGCCCGCGCCGATGCCGCCTCCCGGACCGGCATCGAGGCGGACAGCTGGCGCGCGGTCGAGGTGACCGCTCGGGAGTGGCCTGACGCTGGCCTGGGCTGCCCGGAGCCGGGAAAGCTCTATGCCCAGGTGGTGACACGCGGCTATGCGATCACGCTGGAGGCGGGCAGCCGCCGCCTCGTTTATCACTCCGGCGCAGGCCGGATCGTCTACTGCAGAGGGTGATCTGGCCGGCGGCGGCCACCGCTGCAGGCGGCTCGCCGCTACCGGCCGAGCAGTTATTGCGAGTTGTCCGAGGTGACGACCAGGGTTGCCGGCGCCGTCCTGGTCAGGGTGCCGCTCACGCCGCTGATCGTGAGCGCAAAGGTGCCCGCTGGGGTGCTTGTGCTCGTCGTCACGGTCAGCGTCGATGAGGTCCCCGCCGCGGGGTTGGGCGAGAAGCTCGCGGCCGCGGCGGCCGGGAGGCCTGTCAGGCTGAGGGTCACTGCACCCGCGAAGCCTCCGGTCCGGGTGATCGTGACCGTGTAGGTGGTGCTCGTGCCGGCCGTCACAGTCCGGGATGTGGGGCTGGCCGAGAGCGTGAAGTCGGGCTGGGCTGGGGGCGTAACGACCAGAGTCCCGCTTGCCGT